>JBAUQH010000051.1:0-23584 GCA_049580605.1 Gallionella sp.
ATGATTCTTTTCGACTTTGCGTAAGTACTACTTATTTTTAAAGTCGTTCGCCTATCCTTACGAATACGCAAACTTCCCAAAAACCAAGCACCTACACTCGTCGATTGTTCGTTTGTTCTGTTAAAGAGCGGCTACCGCAGTAGCGAAGAGGTGCGCATTATAGAGATGAAAAAACTCTCGTCAACACTTTTATGAAATATTTTCATAATATTTACGGTCGGCCTGTTCAACCCGGAAATTCACTACAATACAGCCTCGACGGAAACGCAAAAAATGCCATTGAACACACCAGGTTTAATCACGCTGGGCATCGAATCATCCTGCGATGAGACCGGCATCGCGCTCTACCAGATGGGTCGCGGCTTGCTGGCGCACGCGCTGTACACGCAAGTTGCGATGCACAACGAATACGGCGGCGTCGTCCCGGAACTCGCTTCGCGCGATCACGTCCGCCGCATCATTCCGCTGGTGCGGCAAATAATGAGCGAAGCCGAAGTGTCGCTCGCGCGGATCGATGCGATCGCCTACACCCAGGGGCCTGGCCTTGGCGGCGCATTGCTGGTCGGCGCAAGCGTCGCAAATGCGCTGGCCTATGCGCTCGACATACCCACCATCGGCATCCACCACCTGGAAGGGCATCTGCTTTCGCCATTATTGTCCGACCCCGCGCCAGAATTCCCGTTCGTCGCGCTGCTGGTTTCCGGCGGGCACACGCAATTGATGCGCGTCGACGGAGTGGGGCGCTACACCCTGCTGGGTGAGACGGTCGATGACGCGGCGGGCGAAGCCTTCGACAAGAGCGCAAAGCTGCTGGGCCTGGGTTATCCGGGCGGCCCGGCACTGGCGAAACTTGCTGCAGAAGGGCGGCACGGACAGTACAAGTTGCCGCGTCCGATGCTGAACAGCGGCGATCTGGAATTCAGTTTCAGCGGGTTGAAAACGGCGGTGATGACGCTGGTCAAGCAACTCAGCAACGATGGCGAAAAGTCACTGGATCAGCAAACACGGGCCGACATCGCCAGCGCGGTACAGGAAGCCATCGTTGACGTGCTGGCACAAAAATCACGCGCCGCGCTGGCACACGCCGGACTCGATCAGTTGGTCGTCGCCGGTGGCGTGGGGGCGAACCGGCAGTTGCGCGAGCGGTTGAGCAAGGATATCGGCAAACGAGGCGGCAAGGTGTTTTACCCAGACCTGGAATTTTGCACCGACAACGGCGCGATGATTGCCTTCGCCGGCGCGCTGCGCCTGGCACAGCAGCAAGGCGCAAAGGATTACCGTTTCAATGTCAAACCACGCTGGGACCTGCAGGAAATAACGCTCTAGAAACCCGTCGCAAACCGCCCGGGAAGCTGGATTCGGGATACCGGATCATGCACGCGAGCGCCTGCGCGGCGCGGTGACGCTGAATGCCCGCCCTCGCAACACCGCAATCTGCTGCAATATCGGCGTCGTGACCGGCTCGAGCTTTTGCCGCATCAGCGTGCCGCCGGCGGTGGTACGCGAAAAAATCGGCGCTGCCACCTCGCTGTTCATGCAGGACAACACCAGCATCGCGCGTAATTCCTTTGCATACTCCGGCAGGCGCTCCAGAAATTTTCCCGCTGTTGAAGCGGGATCACGGCAGAACGCATCCACGTTCGCCAGCATTGCCTCCAGCGTTTCCGCGCCGCAGCATGAAGGCTGCAAAACCGGTGAGAAATAGGCGGCCAGCGCATTCAGCATTGCTTTCACCACATCCCGGTCAGCCGGGTAGCGCAGCATCGCTTCGCTGGTTTGGAGAAAAGCCTGGCCCCTGGCAGACAGCACACGCTCAAGCTGTACTGCGCGGGGATCATCCGCGAATTGCACCAGCCTGGTATTCAGAGCATTCCAGTCTTCGCGGGGCGAAACTGCCATCGGCAAATCGTCAGGCATGCGCTCGAGGAAGCCGACATGGTAGGCGTTATCCATCGCACCGCGGTTCCACAGCTTCATGTGCACCTCTTCATCGATCAGCCCGGGCTGCAGCAAAAGCCGGACGGTATCGATGATCGTATGCGGGTTGATTTCGAAGGGCAGGTATTCGACGAGGTATGCGGCCAGAACCCTGCCCATTTTTCCCTGGACGACACAGTCGCGTTCCAGCATGCGCCGCGCATTGTCCGCGACCGGCATCGCCCACCATGCCCGGCGCGCCAGTTCGTCGGTAAGACCGTTCGAATAGGCCACCGACACCACCGCCTCTTCCTCGCCAAGAAGCAACAGGCAGTCGAGCCCTTTCTCGCGCGCCTGTCCCATACGCGTCCAGCCATGCAGATATACCGGGTATCCGCCCGGCGAACCGGTCGCGATACCGGCCAGCAATTCGCGTACCCGCCGCAAATACGGCTCCGGCCGCCCGGCTGGATGGAGCTTGATTGACGCCTCGCCCAGCGAAGACAAACCGTGGACGATCATTGCAGCCTCATCGATACGGACAGCCTGGATGTCGCCGGCCATCATCACATTGAGACGCAATTCATCTTCAGGCGACAGTTCCGACATGGCTATCCTTAATTCAACTGGATGCGTTGACCCCAGGGCACAGGCGCCTTGCCTTTGACCAGCCAGAGCACCGGATAGGTTGGCTCGGCCGTTGGAAACTGCCCCTGCGCATCGGTGAAATACAACAACAGATCGGGCTCCCGACCATGACTCGAAATCCATTCGAAGATCGGCCTGAAATCGGTGCCGCCGCCGCCCTGGATAGTTGTGGGCAGTCTGAATTCATCCCACGGCTCGAATAGCCACGGCCCATCCCCGGCAAGAGCGGTATCGCAGGCATGCAGCAAGATGCGCGCGCGCAACTGTCCCTTGATCGCATCGATCTCGCTCATGAACTCGTCGATTTCCCGCTCCGAAATCGAGCCGCTGGTATCGAGCACCACGCAAATATCGGCCTGCGCGCTCCGCAGCGACGGAAAAATCATTTCCCCTTCGCGCCTTGATGGACGCATGTAACTGTAATCGTCGCGCGCGTACTGCGTCATGTAGCGGGCAAGCAACAGCCTCCACGGCAGTTTGGGCTGCATCAACTCCCCTACCATGCGTCCGAGCAGTCCGCCCAGCTTTCCTGCCTGTTGCGCCTGCTGGGCCGCACCGGCCAGACGCTGTTGCCATTGTGCAGACAGCGATTCCTGTTCGGCTGCGGATAGCGGCTGAGGCTCCCCTGCGCCCCTGGACTGATCGTTTGCCGCACTGTCCTGTTCGCCGCCGCTGGAAGCTTCCCTGGAATCGCCGCTGCCCTCACCGTCATGCCTAGGCTGTTCCTCGGGCTCATCGCTGTCGTTCTCGTCGATGTACGGGTAAATCTCCTCCGCGGTCATGCCTTCATAACATTCCAGCACCAGCGTGCCGGGTGGGGGGGTGAGTCCGTCTTCGACCAGCAGCGGGTTGATCGCGTGATCGCAGGCAATATCCCAGCGATACCTGCTGCGATGCTGGCGCCGGGAAAAATGCGAGAGCGCGCAGTGCAGCGCTTGGTTGGCCAGCACGAACTGGGCCTGCTCCAGGCTCAATGCGTCGATGTAAGCGGGGTTGTAATATAGGCTGCGCGCATCGGTGCGGGTGGTCTGGCACCATTTCGGATCGGCCGCGATCATTGGCAGGCGCAGCGCCAGCGCGCCGAGAAACGGTTTGTCAAGTATCAGGCGGGTGCGGGCAGCAGCCAGTTTGTTTTCGATGTCGTGCAGGTCCATTCCTAACGCTGATACAGCATCACGTCGGCCACCGCGTTCGCCCACGACGAAAACTGCGGTACCGCAAACAACTGCTGCCCGATCGCGCGGTGCATGTCGGATACCAGCATCACGCCCATTTCGCGCAGCGGGAAACGGCTCGCATAATCCAGGATACGACCGTGAATTTCGCGCGCGTTGCTGCTGCCTTTGGCGCGAGCCGCGCGCGCAACCAGAGCCGAAGCCACCGCATACTGCAGATCCACTTCGCGCGGTACATCCACCTGTTCGCCGCGCAGAATCGCGTCCAGATCCGGCATGCGTTCCAGATTTTCAACAAATGCATTGAGTTCAAGACCCGCCGCCGGGCCGACACAGGCTTGCAGCGTGGGCAGCAGCAACCCGGGGGAATCGCCGAATTTCTGCAATGCTCGGTGTGCGAACTCCCAGGAACGCGGACTCGGAAACGCAACCGGGTTGTGCGCCGGATCGAAATCAAAAAGCCGCTCGGGGCGAAATCGCAAAAAGCCGATCAACCGTTCATCGATCCCGTTTGCATAGGCCCAGTTCACCCAGTCGTCGAGATTGGCCTCTATCTCGAAATGCGAGAAGCGGTTGGCCAGGGGTGCCGGCATCGTGTACGTGACGCCGCGGTCGCCCTGGCGATTGCCGGCGGCGAATATTGCCCATCCGTCAGGGACTACATAGGCGCCCAAACGGCGATCGAGAATCAGTTGGTAGGCGGCAGCCGAAACGCTGGGTGGCGCTGAGGTGATTTCGTCGAGGAAAAGCACGCCTTCCGGGCCGTGGCGCCCGACATCCGGCAGCATCGCCGGCACCGCCCATTCGACGCGTTCATGGACCCGGAACGGAATGCCGCGCAAATCCGACGGTTCCATTTGCGACAGGCGTATATCGATCATTGTTACCGCATGGCGGCTGGCGACCTGGGCGATGATCTGGGATTTTCCCACGCCGGGCGGACCCCAGAGCATCACGGGGGTATGGTGCCCTTCTCGGGCGCCGATAAATTCCCGGTCTAGTACGGCCTGAAGTTGTGCCGGACGCATGGCTTCTCCGATAGCTTAGCGTAAATATAATCATATTATAATACTCATTCGGGCCATTTCCTCCTTTGGCTTGCAGAGGGCTTGCTCCTGACGGTCCGGGGATACTGTTTACTTGCTGTCTTCCTTGCTGCCGATCTTCGATTCCTTCCCTGCCAGCAAATTGCCGATATTGTTCTTGTGCCGCCAAATCAGTAACAAAGACATCGCGCCCGATGCCAGTACCCACTCGCGCGGTAACGCCAGCAGCAATGCATACGCCGGCGCGGCAACAGCTGCTGTCAGGGCGGCCAACGATGAGTAGCGGAACATAAAAGCCATGATCAGCCAGGTTGCCAACCCGCCCAGGCCCACCCAGACATTCAATGCCAACAGCACACCCAACGCGGTCGCGACTCCTTTGCCGCCCCTGAAGCGCAGGAACACCGGATACAGGTGGCCGACGAACACTGCGATCGCAGCTGCTGCGGGCAGCATCAAGTACTGCTCACCCGGCAGGGAATACCGTATCGCAAGGAACACCGCCAACCATCCTTTCGCCGCATCGCCCAACAAGGTCAGCGCAGCTGCCGCTTTCTTGCCGCTCCGCAACACATTGGTCGCACCGGGATTGCCGGAACCGTAGGTGCGCGGATCGGCAAGGCCGAATAATTTGCTGGTGATGACGGCAAAGGAAACCGAACCCAGCAGATAGGCGGCAATGATAAATACTAGGGTCAGCATCGGGAATGTCTTAGAATCGAAGTAGCGTGGATTTTACGCGAAACCTTACCAGGCCACCAACCAACAAAATCATGGACATCATCTTCCTGCGCGAACTCAAGGTCACCACCCTGATCGGCATATACGAGCGCGAAAAGGTCATGCCGCAAACCCTGCAGATCGACCTCGATATCGCGCTGCCCAACAGCCGCGCCTGCGTCAGCGACGACATCAGCGACGCGCTGAATTATGCCGATGTCGCACAGCATATACAGACCGTGTTGAGCGACGGGCATTATTCCTTGCTGGAAACCCTGGCCGAACACATCGCGCAAATCATCCTCAAGGACTTCAACGCACCATGGGTCAAGGTCAGCGTTGCCAAACTGCAGGCGATACGCAACTGCAGGATGGTGGGAATCTGCATCGAACGCGGGCAGATCCAGTAAGGCATATTTCGAAGCAACAGTGCCGGGTCCGCGAAGCCACGCAACACCGTGCCGGAGCCGTTACCCTCTGGGATGATGCATCGCATGCAGGGACTTCAGCCGTTCCCGGGCCACATGGGTATAAATCTGCGTCGTGGAAATATCCGAATGCCCCAGCAGCATCTGCACCACCCGCAAATCCGCGCCGTGGTTCAGCAGATGCGTCGCAAACGCATGGCGCAGCGTATGCGGCGACATCGGTTTGTGCAGCCCGCTCAGCCTTGCGTATTTCTTGATCAGGTACCAGAACATCTGGCGCGTCATGCCCTCCCCAAGCGCCGTCACGAACAACGCATCGGTCTGCAGCCTGCCGAGCAGCACGCCGCGCCCATCCGACATGTAGCGTTGCAGCCAGTCCAGCGCTTCCTCACCCAACGGCACCAGCCGCTCCTTGCTGCCCTTGCCCATCACGCGCACCACGCCCATATCCATGCTCACCTGCGAGATGCGCAGGGTCACCAGTTCCGACACGCGCAGGCCGGTGGCATATAACACCTCGAACATGGTGCGGTCGCGCAAGCCTAAGGGCGTTTGAACGTCCGGCGCAGCCAGCAATTGTTCGACATCGGATTCGGTCATGCTCTTGGGCAGATTGCGCGGCAACTTTGGCGTATCGATCTGCAGCGTCGGATCGGCGGTGATCCTGCCCTGCCTGAGCAAAAATCGGAACAAGCGCTTCAGGCTGGAGATATTGCGCCCGGTGCTGCTGGGCTTTGCCTTCTGCACTGCCACCAATTGTGCGAGATAGCCCTGAATGTCGCCGTGCGTCGCCTGCAGTATTGATGCGCCGCGTTGTTTCCCCAGCCAGTCCCTGAACTTGGCCAGGTCGCGGCGGTAGCTGTCCAGCGTATTGCGCGACAGGCCGTCCTCAAGCCACAGGTTATCGAAGAATTCGTCGAGAAGCTCAGCGTCGTTCATGCGCCAGCAGCCAGCGTTTGATGTCCAGCGGATCGCCGCTGGCATGCCGCATGAAACCGCCCAGTCCCGATTTGCCGACGACCCGATGGCAAGGGATGATGACGGGTATCGGATTCGCTCCGCAGGCCTGGCCGACAGCCTGCGCGCCGGATTTCAGCTCTTCGGCCAGCTGGCCGTAACTGCGCGTTTCACCGCACGGGATGCGCAGCATTGCCTGCCAGACTTTTTGCTGGTGTCGCGTTCCGGCGGGGTTGAGCGGCACGGCAAACCGGAAGCCCGGATTATCGAAATAATTCAGCAATTGATCGCACACGGTTTCGGCGAATGCGCTGGTTGCGCGCTGCGGCTGTTCCGTCGCAGGCAGCCAATCGATACCCAGCAACGCAGCATCATCGCAGCGTATGCCAAGCACACCGAACGGCGCAGCCAGTTTTGCCTGATAGTTCATTTCGTAATGATAGCGCAAAACAAAAAGCGGGAGGCAATGCCTCCCGCTTTCCGGAACTTTCAGGCGGCTTACTCAGCCGCTGCCTTGCGCGCCGGCAATTTTTCCTTGATACGCGCCGACTTCCCGGAACGATCGCGCAGATAATACAGCTTGGCGCGGCGCACATCGCCCTTGCGCTTCATTTCAATCCTGGCAATCACCGGAGAATATGTTTGAAAGGTACGCTCGACACCTTCCCCTGAAGAAATCTTGCGCACGATGAAGCTGGAGTTCAGGCCGCGATTGCGCTTGGCAATCACGACACCCTCGAAAGCCTGGACGCGCTTGCGCTCGCCTTCGACCACATTCACGCTGACGACCACGGTGTCCCCGGGTGCAAATTCGGGGATCTTGGTGCCCAAGCGGGCGATTTCTTCCTGTTCCAATGTTTCGATCAAATTCACTTTACTGCTCCTTTTTTGTTGAATCTTGTTCCTTCTGAAACACCGCCAGAAGCCCAGACTCTTCTTTTGTCAAATCGCGCTTCGCCAATAGATCCGGCCTGCGCAACCACGTCCTGCCCAGCGACTGCTGAAGCCGCCAACGCTGTATGTCCGCATGATTGCCGGACAACAGCACCGGGGGCACGGCTTCACCATCAAAAACTTCCGGCCTGGTGTAGTGCGGGCAATCCAGCAAGCCCTGCACGAACGATTCCTGCTCGGCCGATTCGGCATCCCCCAATACGCCGGGCAGTTGCCGCACCAGACTGTCGATCAGCACCATCGCCGCCAATTCGCCACCGGACAACACATAGTCGCCGATGGAAATCTCCACATCCACATGCTGGCGAATCAGGCGTTCATCGATGCCCTCATAACGTCCCGCCAGCAGGATCAAGCCTTCACCTGCCTGCGCTACCCACTCTTTCACGGCAGAGTGGGTAAGCAGCCTGCCTTGCGGTGACAAATACACCACACGGCTTTTTTTCACCCCGCTGGCCGCCTGCCGCTGCCTGGCCGCTTTGATCGCGGCTGCCAGCGGCTCTGCCAGCATCACCATACCGGGACCGCCACCGTAGGGTCGGTCGTCGATGGTGCGGTAATTATCCGTCGTGAAATCGCGAGGATTCCACGTCTTCAACACATAACTGCCCTGTTCTGCCGCGCGCCGCGTGATACCGTATTGCGTCAGCGCTTCGAACATCTGCGGGAACAACGTGATGACGTCGAAGATCATGTCTCAGTAGTCCGCCGCCCAATCCACCCGGATCACTCCGTTTTCGATATCCACCTGCTTGATGGCCGTCGCAACGAATGGAATCAGGATCTCGCCGTAGCCGCCAAGTTTGCTGGACAAGGGCGCCACGCTCAGCACTTGGTTTGCGCCGGTTTCGATCAAATTTGCGACCGTTCCCAGTTTCTCTCCTGCTTCATTTTCCACCGTCAGACCGATCAGGTCGGACCAGTAGAACTCATCATCGGTGTTTTCCGGCAAACTGCTGCGCGGTACCGCAATCAACAACCCCTTCATTCTTTCGGCAGCATTGCGATCCGGGCAGTCCGGCAATTGCGCAGACAGTGTTTTGTTGTGCGCCTCGCACTGCATGACTTCCATCTTGCGCCACGGGCCATGTTCATGGCCCACCCACCAGGTCCGGTAATCCAGAAGACTGTCGAGGTATTCGGTATAGGGCTGTATCCTGACCCAGCCGCGTATGCCGTGTGCCGCTGTGATGCGCCCCATGATTACCATGGGGCCGGTATCGTCAGGCTGCGGCAGTGGCGCCGGCACGCTTGACCAGCCTGGCAACGGTGTCGCTCAATTGCGCACCCTTGCTTTGCCAGTGGCTTACACGCTCCAGTTGAAGACGCAGCGATTCCTGGCCATCAGCGACCGACGGATTGTAGAAGCCGACACGCTCGATAAAACGGCCATCGCGGCGATTGCGAGAATCCGCGACCACCACATTGTAAAACGGGCGATTCTTGGAACCGCCACGGGAAAGACGAATGATTACCATGTCAAAACCTATCTAAAGTTTATTCGCCCAGCGCCAATGTTATAGCCCAGACAAAAGGGGCGCGGATTCTACGACATTTTGCATGGTTCTGGCAACCCGCAGGAAATCGGTGGCAGAACTAGCGGTGCAACAGCACTTCCAGCACAAACCTGCTCCCCAGATAAGCCAGCATCAGCAGCACAAACCCGCCCACGGTCCAGTGCACCGCGACACGCCCGCGCCAGCCGTAAAAGCGATGCCCCCACAGCAGCACCGCGAACACCAGCCAGGAGATGAATCCGAACAGCACCTTGTGGTTGAACTGCCAGGGTTCGCCGAATACCTCCTCTGAGAAAACCATCCCGGATGCCAGCGTCAGCGTCAGCAAGACGAAGCCGATTCCGATCATCCGGAACAGCAGGGTTTCCATGGTCATCAGCGGCGGCAGGCTGCGCAACACGCGCGGCAGGGTCGCATGATGCAGCCGCTTTTCAACCTGCGAGATCAGCACCGCATGCAGCATCGCGATGGTGAACAGGCTGTATGCCAGCAACGCCGCGGTGATATGCGCCTTGAAAGCGAACAAACCGGTGTTGCTCAGGATATGATCGGTATGGAACAGTTCCGGCAGCACCACCGCGAGCGCTGCAATCGGCAACACCAGCGCCTGCAGCCCGCCGATCGGATAGAAAAACCGCGCAATCCAGTACACCAGCAAGGTCAGCCACAGGATGGCGGACAACGCATGCAGCAATCCCAGGTCGAATGCACCGCCGGCGAATATCCCCTGCACCAGCAGGTAGCCGTGCATGGTCAGCGGAATCAGGACCAGGTGTCCAACCGGCCCGCGTATCAGCAAATCCTCTTCGCCGCGGGCCTGCGCGCGCCAGAAATAGGCGGCCAGCACGCAATAGGAAGCGCTGACCAGCAGCGCAAGGAGAAGGTTGGACATTATTTGCCGGGATGTTTTAGACTTGCGTCAATTCTACACCAACTCTTGCGAACCTATCATGCTGGAAAATCTCACCCAACGCCTGTCCGGTGTCATCAAGAACCTGCGCGGACAGGCTCGCCTGACCGAGAACAATATTCAGGATGCATTGCGCGAAGTGCGCATGGCGCTGCTCGAAGCCGATGTCGCGCTGCCGGTGGTCAAGGAATTCATCGCCCAGGTCAAGCAGGCCGCTCTCGGCCAGGAAGTCATCGGCAACCTGAATCCGGGACAGGCGCTGGTCGGCGTGGTGCATCGCGAACTCACCCGGCTGATGGGCGAGCACAACGATGCGCTGAATCTCGCCGCCACCCCGCCCGCGGTGATCCTGATGGCGGGCTTGCAGGGCGCGGGCAAGACCACGACCAGCGGCAAACTGGCAAAGCTGCTGCGCGACCAGCAGAAGAAAAAGGTGCTGCTGGTCAGCTGCGACGTCTATCGTCCCGCCGCGATCGAGCAACTGCACACCCTGGCCAAGCAGTTGGAAATCGACTTCTTTGCATCCGAGGTCAGCCAGAAACCGCAGGACATCGCACTGTCCGCACTGGACTACGCGCGCAAACATTACCACGACGTGCTGATCGTCGATACCGCCGGCCGGCTGGCCATCGATGAAGCGATGATGGCGGAAATCCGGCAGCTGCATGCCGTACTGAAACCGATCGAAACCCTGTTCGTCGTGGATGCGATGACCGGCCAGGATGCGGTGAATACCGCCAAGGCATTCGGCGATGCATTGCCGCTGACCGGCATCATCCTGACCAAGCTGGACGGCGATGCGCGCGGCGGCGCGGCGCTGTCGGTGCGCCAGGTCACCGGCAAGCCGATCAAATTCGTCGGTGTCAGCGAAAAACCGGGCGGCCTCGAAGCCTTTCATCCGGAACGCATGGCTTCGCGCGTGCTCGGCATGGGCGACGTGCTGTCGCTGATCGAGGACGCGCAGCGCCAGGTCGACAAGGGCGAAGCCGAAAAGCTCGCGAAGAAAATCCAGACCGGCAAGGGTTTCGACCTCAACGATTTCAAGATGCAGATCGCGCAGATGCGCAAGATGGGCGGCATGTCGGCAATGATGGACAAGCTCCCCGCGCAGCTCTCCCAGGCCGCCGGCGGCAAGGTGAATGACAAGCAGATCGCACGCACCGAGGCCATCATCAACTCGATGACGATGCTCGAACGCAGCAAGCCGGAACTGATCAAGGCCTCGCGCAAGCGCCGCATCGCGATGGGCGCGGGCGTCCAGGTGATGCACGTGAACCAGCTGCTCAAGCAGTTCGAGCAGATGCAGAAGATGATGAAGATGTTCGGCAAGGGCGGCATGGGCAAATTGATGCGCGGCATGGCCGGCAAACTGCCGGGCCTGCGCTAACGACTGCTGCATGATCGATCCGATAGAACGACTGGACAATCCACCAGGCCGCCGGAACAACGGCGTCCAAGTGGCTGGTTTTACCGTGCTGCTTTCTCACTCGCTCTTGGTATTCCGGCATTGAATGTCCGCGTCGTTCGTTGCGCCGCGCCCCGCATATCGACCTGCTCGCCATGGCTCTGGTAATTTATTTAACTAAGTTTCTTATATTCAAATGATAATCAAGGCAATCATATTCGACGTCGACGGCACACTGGCGGATACCGAGGAAGGCCACCGCGAATCCTTCAACAAGGCATTCGCCGAAAACGGATTGGACTGGAACTGGGATGTCGGGCTGTACGACAAGCTGCTCAAGGTGACCGGCGGCAAGGAGCGCATCAAGTATTTCGTCTCGGATATCCTGACCGGCTACACCAGGCCGGAATATTTCGACGAATTCGTCAATCATCTGCACAAGGCCAAGACGGCGCATTACACCGCGATGCTGCGCGATGGACAGATTCCGCTGCGCCCCGGAATAAAGCAGCTGATGGAAGATGCGCGCGCGGCAGGCATCAAGCTCGCGATCGCGACCACGACCAGTCCGGAAAACGTCAGCGCGCTGCTGGAGGTCGGGCTGGGCAAAGACTGGGAACGATATTTCGTTGCCAATGGCTGCGGCGATATCGTGCCGCAAAAGAAGCCCGCGCCGGATATCTATTTCTGGGTGCTGGACAAACTGGACCTGCCGGCATCGGACTGCATCGCGCTGGAAGATTCGAACAACGGCCTGCGTTCGGCCATCGCGGCCGGCATCAAGACCTACGTCACCACCAATCCCTACACGCACTGGCATGATTTCGACGGTGCGGCTGGAATTTTCGACGACCTGAGCGACCTTGCGGCTTTTTACCGGGCAACCGGCCTGCCTCTTCCCAAACAGATAGTTTCTGTTTAGCATCATGCCGCCCGTGGGGGTGTAGCTCAGTTGGGAGAGCGTCTGGTTCGCAATCAGAAGGTCGTCAGTTCGATCCTGATCACCTCCACCACGATTTTGGATTGATGTTTGTATCCTGAAACAGGAAGGATATCATTGCACCGAATGCAAATATATCCTTCAAAAAAGCCATCGAACCTTATTTAAATGTGTCGCAGGTTGCACGTTAAAATGGCCTGTATATAGAAGCTAGTAGTATATGCGTATTGCTGATGTGTGCCAGCAGTATGCCAGGAGAGGTACTGCGACCGTCCGGTTCTGGGCCTAAGCGGTCGAGCAGCAGACCTATCACAACCGACCGCTTCCAGTCGCATTGTAGACATTCGCGGTAAGATTAGAATCGAATATTGACTGTCTCTGACCGGTTGAGATCACCGGCGTATAGCAGCCATTCAAATGACCGTAATTTCTTAACCAGACTACCTTTCCACAAACGCATCAATATCCCTCCACCTTCTGTTTTAATCTGAGTAAAATTAGAGTCAGCACATCTATTGGGATCAAATGCTTCCCATGAAAATCACTTCACGAATCAAGCTACAACTTAAATTAAGAAGGGACAAAGCCAAAGTTCTGACACCACCGCTGCGTGGCAAAGGCTTGGTCAAGATGCGTCGGGGAAAGAATGGCTACAAACCGTCGATAATTAGGTGGCTATTGACGAGGGACGAATAGCGCTTCCAATGAAAACGACAGCACTAACTGGAGTCGTTAGTTTATGAACTTCCGAGAATTACGCCAATGGATTGCAAAATTTGATGACAATTTGCCTGTTGTTTTTTGTTCTGAGAAGAATGACCAGGTTAAAACTTTTACCTTGACGCATATCTGTGAAGCTGTCGCTTTGATACGTCGTGACGATAATGGGAATCTATATTGCAAGCTAGGTAAATCCCCCATTTCAGAAAAGCACGTGATTATTGATCTTGAACCATCTGACTAGCCTGAATAAGGTGTGACATGTCAGTTGCGAATGAGTACCGTACAAAAATTGCTAATGCATTGCTAGCAATTGGCCTATTCCTGCAACTTTTTGGTTCGTTCATGAGTTCTTCATGGGGATTGCTTGCAATTGTGTCAGGGACAGCACTTTTTGCTTTTGGTGCGCTAATGACCACATCGCTATCAATAATCAAAGTAGCCCCGTGTCTCATCCAAAAGATTTCACGCCATACTGAACCGGTATGGGATGGCGAACTACTCCATACCGATGGTAGTGAGTTCAAAATTCGCTATGGTTTTAATCATCAGGGCAGCCCCTGGTTTGTGGCAAGCGATGTTTGTATTGCTGTCGGAACAAAAGTCCCTCCTAAAGGTTCAATAAAATGGGGGGGTGTTCCGCTCTTCATATATGGCAAGCATGTTTGTTTTTCTGAAAAGCATGTTCAAGACTATTTAATACCGTTAGCTATTAAAAATCATGCAGCCAATCGCCTGCTGCTCAATATACGGAATAACATACTCCGCAAGCTGGACAAGCAACGTGAATTGCAACGGGGTAGATAAGCGGGCTGATGCTTAGGTGTAATCAATGAATTCTTCTGACGACGTTAGGCGGTTACCAAGATTTATCTGCTTGCTCTGGCATGACTGGGTGTCGCGGTTACTGGCTGGATTTCTGTTGTGGTTCTTTTTACTTGCTTTGTACACCTTGGTGACAAACTGATACCGCAAGGATACTAATGACCGCGGCAAACAACAGGGGGTGCTATGACTAAATTAATTCTTATTCTGCTACTGACCGGACTGAGCAGTACTGCATTTGCAAAGTGGGTGCCGATTGCTGTAATTCACGCTCAAGAATCGCCTGAAACCCAAACCGCCTACGTCGATCCTGCTACCGTTCACAAGAATGGGAATCTCGTGAATATGATGGTCCTGGTTGATCACCAGTCAGGATTATCAAATGGGGTTGAGAGCACGCTAGGTAAATTATTTTTCAAATCCAAGGGCGATATAACCAAGTCCTGGGAGGTTCAGGATGAATTCGATTGCAAAGATAAGAAATTAAGGATGCTCTCTTATATTGCTTTTTCGGAGCATATGAGAAATGGCGAAATCGTTCCTAACGAAGTGGTCACAAATCAGTGGGAGCAGGTTATACCAGGAAGCATCGGCGATGCTCTATGGAAATATGCATGTGGCAAGAAATAGGTGCAGCCGCAACATTTTAGTAATCGCTTCATCAAAACTAACTATTAAAAATACCAATTACGAACATCGTAACTGTGATGGCCGCAACAACAGCAGCGAATATGTAATACTTCTTGAACATTTTCAATTTTCTTTCAAGGATGTATTGCAATTTAGCTTCGGATCAATTGCTTCCTATCGACTTTCCTCTTGATCACCGCCATGATCCCTGTGATCACCTCCATGATCCCCATGATAACCGCCACGATCACCATGATCATTTCCACGATCACCGTGATCACCTCCACGATCCCGCCATTCACCTGGGAAAATGCAGCCAGATAGCGGGGTCGTCAGCATAAATAGCATTGCTACCGAAAACTTAAACGACTTATTCATTGTGAAGCTCCTTTCGGTTAAAGTTACCAATCGTTCGGAATTGTGTTTATACATTTCAAGCCTAACCGTTCGCCAATTACTCCTCTGTGCGATACCACTCAAATGCCCATATATAGATTAGCGGCCCCTTTTCGCAATAAGTACAGTAAACGACTATCCACGCCAGCAGATATTGGCTGACAGTTGCCTTCACGCAGATCAAATCGATTTCCAAGTGCAACTAGGCTTTTTGAGGCGAACTGGATGGAATCATACAGCTAACTAATCAAATAATCCTTCGTTCCAATGCCGAATAAATCTAGTTTATTGACCACGCTTAATCTCAGAATCAAAACAAAACAATGATCCGTTCCGAACTAATTACCAGTCTCGCTGCCAAGCGTCACCAGTTCACCGCTACTGAGGTTGAACATACCGTCAAAACCATTGTTGACTCCATCGTTAACCAATTGTCAAAAGGAGCCAGGGTCGAAATAAGAGGGTTTGGCAGTTTCAACGTTCATACCAGGCCAGCAAGGTTGGGACGCAATCCCAGGACTGGTGAAGAGGCTCAGGTGCCAGAAAAGGCTGTGCTGAATTTCAGGGTGGGTATTGAGTTAAAGGAGAGGGTGAACAACGAAACTGCCTAGATGTTTTCCGCATCAATCGTTGAGCTAATCAGCAGTAAACATTAGGGCTACACCGGACTGGCCGATTTGCGAATCTCTGCGATGGGGCAAGTCGAAGGGTAAGTATTTAAAGACCGCTGGCAAGTGAAATGGAGACGTCGGAATATGCGAAAAGTAAGGGTAGAAATACGGCCAGAAGCGGTAGGCCGAAGTTAAATCTAATTTCCCCAAATATTCAACTATAGGAGTTCGAATGAAATTATATTACGCCCCCGGTGCCTGTTCATTGGCATCTCACATCGCACTGCAAGAATCAGGAATGCCTTTTGAAATTGACAAGTTGAATGTTCATGCCAAAACAACCTCCGCAGGCGAGAATTATTTGCAGATCAATCCAAAAGGCTATGTACCTGCCATCAGATTGAATGATGGTAGTGTCTTAACAGAAGGCGCAGTGATTCTGCAATATATTGCCGACCAGAAACCAGAATCCCGGCTGGCACCAAAGGCTGGATCGCTGGAGCGTTACCGTCTGCAAGAATGGCTCAACTTCATCGGAACTGAGATTCATAAATCATATGGTCCATTGTTCAACAAGACAATAACAGAAGACGCTAAAAATTCGGCTCGCAATCTACTTACAAGGCGCTTGGCCTATGTTGAATCACAGTTGGCAAACAAGCCTTATTTGATGGGTGATAGCTTCACTGTCGCAGATGCATATTTGTTTGTAACGTTGAGTTGGAGCGATCATGCAGGCTTCAACCTCGACCAGTTCCCAAGGATCAAGGAGTACGCAGCTCGAATTGGCGCACGCCCAGCCGTTCAGGCGGCTATGAGGGCGGAAGGTTTGATCCAGTAAGAATTGCTGAAAGCCGGATATTTGGCGGTCAATGTAATGGGAATAAAGCTAATTGCTGAAGCTGAATAAGGTTTGGACAACTGCGTTAGCCGTTCCAAACTGGCAAAATGCCGTCAATTGCAGATATGCTTGCGGAGAATGAAGCCATTTATTGTCAGCGCAATTTGTTGGAACACGTCCTGGACTCTGGGAAGACGGTAATCGTGTGCAAAGGTATTTCTCAGTCCCTACTTACGACATCACTCATTCTTATCTGCACAGGTGCCTTTGCCGCAGGCGGTCCGCTTGGAATCGATCACCGTTTGGGCTACGACGATAGCGGAATCTGGAAGCGTTCAAACCAACTTGCCCTGATGGACGTCATGGTAATCGGGGAACTTGCAGGCGGAATCTGGGAGGGTGGAGAGACGCGACTGGGGAAAACGTTCTGGCAGTCCATAGACTCATCAGTACTTGCCGGCATTTCGGCTCAAGGGTTGAAATATGCATTTACCAGAGACAGACCTGGTCAAGTCAACGACCCCAATCTTTGGTTCCAAGGCGGAGCTCACTATAGTTTCCCGAGCGGTGAAGTGGCGGCTGTAAGCGCCATTGTGACACCTTTGGTACTGGAATACCGCCACGATGACCCATCCGTATATGCACTCGAATTACTTCCTGTCTATGATGGTATCGCAAGAATGAAAGTATGGGGACACTGGCAGACGGATGTGTTGGCTGGCTTTGCATTGGGCACCCTAACAGGGTACTACGCTCACAACAAAGATAGTCCCGTTATTCTGGGCATCCTCCCTCACGGATTCACGATTGGATTGCACAAACAATTTTAGCTTCCAAGTATAGTGTTAAGCTGGCTTGCTGATTTTTCTAATTTAATTGCAATACGCCATAGCCGCATGGTGTCAAAGCCTCTTAGCCTATGGAGCGAATCAGAATAAATATTTAACGTTGTGGGCATGTGTTGCAACGTTGGTATTATTGTTTTTCCCGCTAATTCTTACGGGATCATGTTTGTTTTATTTGTATTATTAAAAGGAGATAGTCCATGAAGCAACTGAAATACCTTTCCGCATTCGTTATGGCGTTGGCATTGCTGTCTTCGCTAGGTTGTGCATCCACTTCAACACAAGAGAGCACCGGTCAATATCTTGATGACAGCGTGATCACCACCAAGGTAAAGGCGGCGATCTTGGACGAACCAGGTTTGAAGTCTGTCGATATCAGCGTAAAAACTGTCAAGGGTGTGGTTGTATTGAGCGGCTTCGTTGAATCCAGATCCGAGATCAGCAAAGCAGTCGAAGTTGCGCACCGAGTCGCAGGCGTTCAATCCGTTAAAGATGAGCTAAAGACCAAGTAAAGAGAGCCTGCAACATCGTTATTGAATCGCTTTCTAGAAGTGGCCTGATATTTCCCTTTTGAGGAACAACATATGACGATTAAGATCATTATTCGGATTCTGGTCGCTGTTTGCATATTGATCGGTGCCATTGGCTATTAAAGCAATGATGAATCCTTGCAATCCATTGGAATTTTTTATGCGCATTGCGACTGCAAGCTTGGAAACAATGAAGGTTGCTAGGACACTGCCCAAACTTGATATCACAACGGTGCAAGCTTAGTTGCTGCTGAACAGGGATATTTGTTAGGCGAAACTCTTCTTACTTCTTTGTTTTTTGTTTAAGGAAACAAAGTGCAAAGTAGTCGAGGTACATTGAACGAAGTGCAGTTTTTTTGTCCGCAATGGAAAACAAAGTAATCAATAAATTAAATATAATCACCCACTCAGTATCATTTAGTGCAAAAAATTGATTCATTCTTTGTCCAAAGATTTGGTTCCTGTTCCAATCCGGAAATTTCCCTATATGCATTCCTCAGGAATTGCGCAACGGCCGCAGATAAAGCCATTCAAAAGCGCGTTTTGCCCAGTGCATCAGACGCATCGGCGGCAACACCATGGCGCGCTTCTCGCTGCGATAAACCAGGATGCCCTTGTCCAGCGTGTCGACGATGCAGATTAATTCGGGTTTGAATTTCGCTGTCGGTGGGCGATCGCGCAATGCATGCACCAGATTCTCGGCCGCCGCCTTCGCCTGCAAATCAGCCAGATGGGCTTGCTTGGGCATCCAGTCCGGACCGGGATAGCTGCCCGCGTCGCCTGCGACGAACACCTTGTCCAGTCCGCTTGACCGGCAATACGCGTCGGCTACGACAAAGCCACCTTCCGATTTGGGCAGATCGGCATTTGCCAGCCAGTCCGGGCCGGTCATTCCCGGCATGAAGAGGATCAGGTCGGCAGGAATTTCGCCGCCCTCGGTTTTCACCTTGTTGGATTCAAAGCCAACAATCTTTTGCCCAAGGTGGGTATCGATATTGCGGCGCGCCATCTCGCGCAACAGACCGTGGACGGCCTTTTCCCCCAGCCGCTTGCCCGGCTCGGACGCGGCATTGAAGAACACCAGATGGAAATTGCCGCGCCTGCCCTGGCGCCTGAGCAGGGTATCAAGCCCGAACAGCAACTCGAACATGGGGCCGCCACGCATCGCGGCGGGTTCCTTGGGGTTGGTGCCAAAACCCAGTGCAATGTTGCCGCCTTTCATTTCAGCAAGACGATCGCGAATCATTTCAGCAGCCGCAATGCCCGCACAGATGGTAAGCGCATGCTCGATGCCGGGCAGCGCCTTGAGGAAGCGCCCGCCGCTGGCGATCAGCAACGCGTCGTTGGCGATATCTCCCCTGTCGGTCAGCACCTTTCGACCACCTTCCGACACACCGGTGACCCGGCCCTGATGGAAGTTGATGCGATACCGCGCCAGCCAGGCAGAAAGGTTCAGGCGCAGATCCTTGCCCGAGCGCAATCCGGACGGTACCCAGATCAGGCCGGGGTAATAAACGAATTCCGCCGACGGGGCAATCAGCGTAATTTCCGCGTCCGGCTTGCGCCGGCGCAATTCCCTGGCGGCGGTCAGGGCGGCGAAGCCGGCGCCGATGATGCTGATTTGCGTCATTTCAATCATCTCCATTTAATGAATCTGCCAGACATCCAACTGTAGCAACAGTCAGGACAGGGCAATCGTTTGCTGCCCAAATATTCATTATTCCGACTTTTCCGTGTCGTCGATATCCAGCGTGCCCTGTGCCGCAAGCGTGCCGGCGATGGTGGGTTTGCCCTTGAGCATCCATTCGAACGCAACGCCGATCAGCGCGCCCAGCACTGGCCCGGCAATGTAGATCCACGTCGTGCCGAAGTCACCGCGCACCAGGTCGGGCGCAAACGAGCGGACCGGATTCATCGATGCACCGCTGATCGGCGCCGCCCACAAACCCGCCAATGCGATATATCCGCCCACCGCGATCGCGCCGTTGGTGCCGATGTTGCGCGCCCCCGAGGCGGTGCCGAGTATCGTGTTCACGAGCCCGGCTGTCAGCACGACTTCCATTGCCAATGCCGTCCCGTGGCCGATTCCATGGCCGGGCACAGTCGCGCCGAGCGCCCCGGCATTGCCGAACAGGGCATACAGGAACAGTGCGGCCGCGACCCCGCCGAACAGCTGGGCCAGCACATAGCCCGGCACGCGCCGCCACGGAAAATTCCGCCGCACCGCAAATGCCAGCGTGACGGCGGGATTCAGGTGTGCCCCGCTGACCGTACCCATGAAATAAATGATCGCCATCACCATCAGGCCGGGTGCCACCACCTGCATGCCCAGGGTGACCGCCCCGCCGCTGTTTGCGGCGACGACTCCGCCGCCGGCGGCGACCAGGACCAGCAGGAAGGTGCCCCATATCTCCGCAAATATCCGCCGCCACTCATGCGCCGGATCGAGAAAGTCGGGAGAGAGCTGCTTCAGCACCATGCGTCCCTGTTGCGCCGAATTCTGCCTGTCTTTGCGGAATGATGTTTTCATGGTTTCCCCTTCATCCTTACACGGCTATTTGGCCAGTTGTTTTCGGATATCCCGCAATTCCCGCCGGTGCTCCGGGCTGGGTTTGGGATAGGCCAATTTGAGCTCCTTGAATGCCTCGACAACGATCTCCGAGATGATCAGCCGGGCATTCTCCTTGTCGTCGGCAGGCACCACATACCAGGGCGCTTTCGCGGTGCTGGTCGCACTCAGGCATTCCTCATAGGCTAGCATGTACTGATTCCAGAATTGCCTTTCCTGCATGTCGGCCTGGCTGAATTTCCAGTTCTTGTCGGGATCGTCGATCCGGTCGAGGAAGCGCTTGCGCTGCTCTTCTTCGGAAAGATGCAGAAAAAACTTGATGATGCGGGTGCCATTGCGGTGCAGATGTTCCTCCATGTCCACGATGGAACGATAGCGGTCCGGCCAGAAGGTCTGCTCATTCAGCAGCCGGTCCGGGATATTCTCGCCCTGCAGGATTTCCGGGTGCACCCGCACGATCAGCACCTCCTCGTAATAGGAACGGTTGAAGATGCCGATCCGGCCGCGCTCCGGCAGGGCCTGCGTGGTGCGCCACAGGAAATCATGCTCAAGTTCCGTGGCGCTGGGATGCTTGAAGCTGAACACCTGGCAGCCCTGTGGATTGACCCCGGACATCACGTGCCGGATCGCGCCGTCCTTGCCGGCCGCATCCATCGCCTGGAAGATCAGCAGCACCGCATACTGGTTGGATGCGTAATGGATATGCTGCTGCGCGCTCAGCTCCCCAACCTGCTTTTCGAGGAGCGCCTTGTATTCCTTCTTCGACTTGTATACCGGCTTCACCCGCGTCGGCCACTTGTCCAGCTTGACCAGCTTGCCCGGCGCGACGCGGAAATCCTTGATGTTGATTTTCATGCTGATCCTTTCTCTCCTGAAGGTTGCGCTTTTTTCTGCTTCGGCGCCGCCAGCGCCTCGAATCCCGCGATCACGTCGAACAGCTCCTCGTCGATGCCGCTCTGGCGCTGGCGGTGATAATCACGGTTTAGCTCCTCCAGCAATTCGCCGATGTTCTTCTCCGCGCGCTGCATCGCGGCAAGCCGGCTGGCATGTTCGCTGGCCAGCGATTCCGCGCAGGCACGGAACAGCGAGATGAACAGGTATTCGCTGATCAACGCCTGCAATGTCGCTTCGCCGCCCTCGAGCACTTCAGGCAGGTTCGCGCTCGGCCAGGCCAGTCTGGACAACCCCGCGCGCCAGGTTTCGTCCAGCGGCAGCAGCCGCTGTATCACCGGCGCATAGACCGCGCGGGATTTCGGGCGGTTGAAAAACAGGTAGACCTCCGCGACCTTGCCCTGCTCGCGCTGCGATTCAATCTCGATCAGCACGCGCCCGACCAGCGAGGTGATCGCCGCGATCGAATTCGGCACAGGAAAATCCCCGGCCACCTCCAAGCCGGCCTGTTCGAGATAATCGTGCACGCGCTCGCCGATCGACCACACCTTGCTGCTGCCCGGTATTCCGCGCAAAGAATCCGCGGTGAACTCCGCGAGCACCTCGTTGAACTGGCCGACCAGTCCCTGATCCGAACCGAACACCACCGCGCCGGTCGCCGCCCTGTTCTTCAACGCGCCGCCGGCCGGGTAGATCGCGACACCCGTATGGCGCAACCATGCGACCAGGCCCAGCTCCACGGTGCGGTAATAATCGTCCAGCGATTGCACCGCGCGCTCGTACTGCACGATGCTCGACGCGGCCAGCGCCTTCATCGTGCGCACCACCGATTCCAGCTCGGTCGCGCCGCCGATTTTGCGGCGCAGAATTTCAAGGGTGTCGGTCATCTCTAATTATCGCTTTCAAATTTAGTTGTATTTTGAAGATGCACCAAGTTACTTACCAATCTATCAATGTCGTTTGCAAGGTTAAGCGTCTGTAGGCCATCTGGAAGGCCAATTGCAAAAAGCCTGATGACAATCATTCCAGTCTCAATAGTGAACTTCATAGTGCTAATGGAAAATTGATTCCATGGATGAAGGATTACCATTTTTATGGTGAGCGACCCATCCTTGCCATGTTCATGTTCCATATTTGAATAAAGGGCATCCTTATTGGGATGTGCTCCAAAATCGATAGCAAATTGGTGGAGGTATTTGGCCCATTCAGCTAAGCCAGTGTCAATTGTGCTGAGTAATTTTGTCAGTGACGAGAATCTAAACTCGTTTCCCCAGCTCTTGAGCTCATCTTTTTTAGTTGGCTTGTTATTCCAACGTTGTGCAGCTTCTATATTGTTAGATAGATACCAACCATAGAGAGCAGACTCAACTGTAGCGCGTCCCGTGGGATAAGCAGCTAAGCAATGTTCCGCCGATACTGATCGAGCCGAAGCGAGGAATTGATTATTCGCTGTCAAGAATAGCAATATTGCGGATGGATCTTCTAATTTAAGCACTTGCTCAATCGCATATTGAGCGCACTTATTGAGAACTGTTGCTACATCAAGAAGTGCTTGTTGCCATTGGGGGGCGTGAACAAAAGTAGCTAATTCGTTCTCAAAAGCTATGTTTTGAAAATTTGATAATAGATCATTGCCCCAACCATTGGGTAAGACAGGGGACTTGTTACTCATGCTCAGAACCTTTCTTGAAACGACGCCAGCGTATCACGTGCAATCTGCAATATCGCCTCGCGATCACTGTCCTTCAGTTCCTCGACAGAGGTAATGCGCTTGACCAGGTCGGCCGGAAATTCGTCCGCAGCATTACGCAGCGCAAGCTCGGCCTCGCGCATCTTCTCCAGCGGCACGTCGTCGAACAACCTGCCGGTCAGCGCCAGCAGCACGGCAATTTGACCCGCCACGGTCACCGGTTCGAACTCAGGCTGCTTCAAACAGGCGCGCACGCGCCGCCCGTGCTCGATGACCTTGCGGGTGGCCTCGTCGAGCCGCGTGCCGAAGCGCGCGAAGGTTTCCAGTTCCTCGAACTGCGCATAGGCAAGCTTGAGATCACCCGTCACGGCGCGATAGGCGGCGAACTGCGCCTTGCCGCCGACGCGCGAAACGGATTT
>JBAUQH010000052.1:0-2809 GCA_049580605.1 Gallionella sp.
GGGTTGGGCGGCAGGCGGCTGTTCCCGCACCAGCGGGCTCCGCCCCACCGCGTCGCAGCCGCTGCCTGCATCGCTTTCGACGAGCTTTCAGATGAAAACCGCTATCGCAGGGAAGTTGCTGGATGAGGAATAGCACGGCATGATGCGCGCCATTCAATAGGGATATTCATATGCAGATCACCACTTCCGCCGAATTTGTCGCCTGGTTCCGTTCCGTCGCGCCCTACATCAACGCCTTCCGCGGCCGCACCTTCGTGATCGCGTTCGGCGGCGAAGTGGTTGCGGACGGCAAGTTCATCGGTCTCACGCACGACTTCAACCTGCTCGCCAGCCTGGGCATACGGCTGGTGCTGGTGCACGGTGCGCGCCCGCAGATCGAGCAGCACCTGGCCAAGAGCAATATCGTCGACAGCTACCATCAGGGTGTCCGCCTCACCGATGCGCAGACCATGCAATGCGTGAAGGAAGCGGTCGGGCGGGTGCGCGTCGAAATCGAGGCGCTGCTGTCGATGGGCCTGCCGAATTCCCCGATGGCCAATGCCGACATCCGCATCGCGGGCGGCAATTTCATCACCGCGCAGCCGATCGGCGTGATCAACGGCATCGACCTGATGCACACCGGCAGCGTGCGCAAGGTGGATGTTGCCGCGCTGAATGACCGCATGGAATTCGGCGAGGTCGTGCTGCTCTCGCCGCTCGGCTATTCGCCAACCGGCGAGGTGTTCAATGTCACGCTGGAAGATGTCGCGACGGCGACTGCAATCGCGCTGGATGCCGACAAGCTGATATTCCTGATGGATACCGACGGCGTGCATGACAAGAAGGGCGAGTTGCTCAAGGAACTCACCGTTGCGCAGGCCCAGGAAATACTCAGGCCGAAGCGCAAACTGCCCGATGATGTGAACCTGTTCCTGCCCTGCGCAATACGCGCCTGCGAGGCCGGGGTCGCGCGCACCCACCTGATCGGCCGCCACACGGACGGCGCGGTGCTGCAGGAACTGTTCAGCGACGAGGGCATCGGCACGATGGTGGTGGAAAGCACGCTGAACACATTGCGCGATGCCAGCATCGAAGACATCGGCGGCATACTCGAGCTGGTGCGCCCGCTGGAAGAAAACGGTGTACTGGTAAGGCGCAGCCGTGAATTGCTGGAACAGGAAATCGACCGCTTCGTGGTGCTGGAGCACGGCCACCGCACCGTCGGTTGCGCCGCGCTGTATCCTTTCCCCGACGAGGCCGCCGCCGAACTCGCCGCCCTCGCTGTGGAATCGCAAAGCCGCGGGCGCGGCTACGGCGAGGCGATCCTTAATCACATGATCGCCGTTGCAAAGATGCAGAAACTAAAAAGGCTGTTCGTATTGACCACGCGCACCGCGCACTGGTTCATTGAGCGCGGCTTCGTCGAGAGCGATGTCTCCGCGCTGCCCGCGCAGAAGAAGTCGCTGTATAACTATCAGCGGAAATCCAAGGTATTTGTCAGGAAGATATGATTTGCAATATCGGTTGGATATCGCCAGGTTTTCCCCAGCCTTCGCTTACCGGCCCTTAGTCAGGCACATGCGCCCTGGGTAACGTTCATGCTGAAAGAAGCCGACGCAATTCTATCTGCCCAATCTCCTGTTCTTCTGGCGGCAATTTCGTTTCTGCTAGTCGCAGCCGTTGGAACAATTGATTACCTGACAGGGTTTGAAATATCCTTTTCCGTGTTCTACCTTATTCCTGTCGGTTTTGGAACGTGGTACCTGAGAAATCGTTTTGGGCTATTCATTTGCGTCGTGTCTGCCGCGACTTGGCTTTGCGTAGACAACGCCACAGGCCACATGTATTCCAATATTGCCATTTCCTTTTGGAATACTGCCGTTCGCCTGGGGTTTTTTATCGTTGTCGCCTATCTTCTCGAACGCCTGCAGTGCGCTCTTGAGGTTCAGTCGTCTCTTGCGCAAATTGATGGCCTTACCGGGCTATTGAATTCCCGCGCCTTTAAACAAAGATGCGACTCGATGCTTGAGCTTGCGTCGCGAAATGGGCGCCCCGTTACTTTTGGCTATATTGACCTGGATGGTTTCAAAGGAATCAACGACAGCTTAGGCCATCGTGTGGGCGACCAGGTTTTGGCGGCAGTCGCCGCTGCACTGGCCAAGCGGCTGCGCGGGTCTGACTTGTGTGCACGTCTCGGTGGTGACGAATTTTCTGTTTTGTTGCCAGATACCGAACTTGCAGGGGCGAGAATATTTTTCACCGGGCTCCACGAAAGCCTGCATGAGCTTGTTACTCTCAACCATTGGCCGGTCGGGTTCAGTGTCGGAGTGGCAATATTCTACAAGCCTGTGGCAAGTTTTGAAGAGGCAATTCAATGCGCCGATGCTTTGATGTACAAAGTTAAGAATTCCGGCAAGAACTGGATAATATTCGAAGAATATGGCAACGCCTGACCGGGGCAGAAATCAGCAGATTCCAGTCGATGGGTGGCTCTGCCGCGAGAACGGTTGCCTTTGAAGTACCGTTTGTTTCCAGTGTTTTTTCCAAAATACTAGTCGCGCCCGAGGGAACCCCGGTTAACACACCGGTTGTTGTTTTTGCTTTTCTTGTTTGTTCGCGGGTGGCGGGTCATCGTCCGTGTTTAATTTACTCTTACCAAGGCGCAACCATCAGCAGCTACGATAATCCAGGACTGCCGCTGTGCGCACTTCGCATTTGCTCATCGAGAGCAATGTCTAAGCGCTGCCCGCGCAGAAGAAGTCGCTGTATAACTATCAGCGGAAATCCAAGGTATTTGTCAGGAAGATATGATATTCCGGGATTCGGTACG
>JBAUQH010000053.1:0-2583 GCA_049580605.1 Gallionella sp.
ATGTCGCGGCTGCCGCGCGCTGCGGGCTCGGGTCGTGCAGCGGCCGGTGCAGCGAAGGCGGCCGCAACTTCGGCGGGTGTGATGTCGTGGCTGTGCATCAGCTGCGCAATGCGCTCCAGCGCGCTGCGCTTGTCGGTGATGCCCGATGCGCCAAGGATACCTGCCGCCAGCGGCCAGCCCAGCAGGCCGCCGCCGATCAGCACGACGACCACGATCAGAATCAGCAACCAGATCATCGCGGCACCACCCAGCCGATGAAGCGGGTGTTGTTGCTGTAATAGGTATTGTCCGAATTCGGCAGGCGGATGCTGCGCCCCTGTTTGGTCAGCACCGCCCTGCTGGCGTAGCGGGCGCCATAGAACAGGCCGGTATACACATCGCCGGAATAGACGTTCCCCCCGGCATTGAACGCGTATCCATCCGGTGCAACGCTGGACGGATCGATCGTCAACCCGTCGAGATCGGGAACATCGATCGCGGTGATTTTCGACGCCGCACCGGGCGCGGGGCGCTGTCCGGGCGGGGTCAGCCCAGGCGGCAGCATGATTGCTATTTCCTGCACCCCGCCGGTCTTCGGGTTGTAGCGCCACAGGCGCGGCTTCTGGTAGCCGGCCGTGCCGCCCAGATAGACGACCTGGACCTTGCGGTTCACCACCGATATCTGCACGCCGTTCGGGTAATTGTTGTATCCGGTCGCGTAAAGCACTTCGAATTGCGGCGGCGCAACCAGCAGCGCGGGAATGCCGGAGATCACCAGGAACACCACAACCAGCACCAGGGGCAGCCCCAGGCCGAATGCGATGGTGGGGTTTTCGCGCAGGAATTTTTTCATGCCGGCATCTCCTTGATGATCGGGGCTTGGTTACACCGCAGTACAGGAATTTCAACAGGTGCGGACGATTATCACTGGCCTGAGCAGCCCGGTCAATGCAGGTTTTCCGCGACGCAAGCCGGGTCTCGCGCTACCCGCCAACGCTTGCCGAACGGCCAACCGATCACGAAAGCGGATGACCAACCGGAATATTTGCAGGATCGCCGGAAATACATCCCGCAACGCGATAAAATCAATCCATTAATGGAATGCGAATTTTCCTGATGCATTCCAGGTAAGGGCAAGCCGCCCTGCGTTTTGATTTAACCGGACAGATAGCTTAAAAAAATGCACGCGAACAAATACCGATTCCCCAGGCGCACCGTCCAGATCGCCACGCTCCTGTTGATTTCGCTGGTCCCCGCCCTCGGGTTGTTCCGGATCGATCTGCCCTCGGCGAGTTTCCAGGTGCTGGACCATCAGATCTGGTGGTCGAACTTTTTCTTCATTTCCGGGCTGGCGATCGTAATCGCCGTTGTTCCCATCATGACCTATTTGTCGATCGGCGCAGTCTGGTGCGGATGGGCCTGCCCGCAGAACCTGCTGTCGGAGTGGGCGAACAACCTGACTTACAAGTTCCTCGGCAAGCGCGCCGACGTGCGTGTGGACGGCAAAGGCATGGTGGTTGCCGCCGCCAAGAACAAGCTGGTCAACTGGCTGATACTCGGAACCGCGTTTATGGCGGCAGCGCTCGTTCTGGCGATCGTGCCGATGCTGCTGTTCTATCCGCAAGGCGATGTATGGGCTTTCCTGACCTTTACCGCCAGCCAGAAAATGGCCGAGTCGATGAAGTATCCGTATTATTTCCTGGTGCTGCTGATATTCATCGATATCGCGTTCGTCCGATATTTCTTCTGCGACTACGGCTGCTTCTACCGGATGGGGCACATGCTGTTCAAGACCAGGGATGCGCTGCATGTGACCTACGATGCCTCGCGTTCCCCGGATTGCGCCAAGTGCAATTACTGCGCGACATCGTGCATTACCGCGATCGAGCCGACCGACATCAGGGTGGCCGACGCTTGCATCGGCTGCGGCGAATGCATCGATGCGTGCGACCGTCTGCACGACAAAAACGGAACACCCGGGCTGTTGCGTTTCGAGATCGGAAAAAGGGGAAGCGATACGACCTGGGGGCAGAAATTCAGGGAATTCTTCTCCCGCCTGAACTGGCTGATCGGCAGCGTATTTGCCGGAGGCATCGTCATGATGGCATGGGGAATCGAAACACAGGCGCCGCCCCAGACCCAGCTGTCTCCGGCGCAACTGCAAAAAATCCAGTTTATCGCGCGCAGCTGCGACAGCCGCTGCGCGACACAAATCGCCTCGTGCAGGGGGGACAACATAGCTGGGTGTTACCGTGCCTCGGCATGCAAGTGCGACTGCGAGCTGCAACTCGACCCGAACAATGCATCCAGCGGGAGCTGGCGCCAGTGCGCAAAAAAATATACCTCGCTTGCCGAGGCGCTCGACTCGCGCAAGCGCCACTGAGCGGTTGTTCCAGGCCCGATGCGCTCCCGTCGCTGCAGCCCATGGCAGAAGATGGAATTGAGCGAATTAATCAATACACTTAGAATCGGGATGCCGGCCATGAGCCGTGGCCAAGACATGCACGCACGGCCATCGATATCCGTTAGCCATCAATATCCAGAATAATGAGACAGGCAGTATTTGAAATGCGCAGGGGTACAATTCCGGTTTTCATGCCCGCC
>JBAUQH010000054.1:0-5801 GCA_049580605.1 Gallionella sp.
ATGTGCCCGACCGGCTCCCCGCCGATCTGCTCGGACATCGCGCCGATGTGGTGGCCGCCCGCTGGCGTGTGGAAAGCGCATTGCAGGGTGTGCAGGAGGCGCGAGCCGATTTTTATCCGAACCTGAACCTGACCGCGTTCGCCGGGTTTGAGTCGCTGACCCTGTCGCAGTGGCTGAAAGCCGACAGCCGCAGTCTCGGCATCGGCCCCGCGATCAGCCTGCCGATTTTCGATGCCGGACGTTTGCGCGCCGAGTTGAAAGGGCGCGCGAGCCGGGCGGATGCCGCGATCGAAACCTATAACCAGACGGTGTTGAACTCGCTGCGTGAAGTCGCCGACGGGCTGGCGTCCTGGAACGCGCTGCAGACACAGCTGCAGGAGCAGGAAAACGTGATCGCCGAATCGACCGGGAGCTATGACATGGAAAACGCCCGATACCATGCCGGGCTCGGCAACTATATCGGCGTGCTGGCCGCACAAAACGCATTGCTGCAACAGCGGCGCCTCCTGGTCGATTTGCAGGCGCGCGAATCCGACAGCTATGCGGGTCTGATGCTGGCGCTCGGCGGCGGTTACGCGGCGCCCGCCCCGCCCGATAGCCGATTAATCAGTGAAGGAATGCATTGAAATGAGCGAATCTACTCCCGACTATACGCCCGTACCGAACGGCAATCAGGCCAGGCGCAAAAAATGGATGCTGGCTCTGGCAGGCATTTTTGCGCTGGCCGCACTTCTCTATGCAGCCTACTGGTTTTTTATAGGACGCAATTACGAGTACAGCGACGACGCGTATGTCGCCGCGAATATCGTGCTGATCACGCCGCAGGTGGCCGGCACCGCCGTGGCGATTTCTGTCAATGAAACCGATTTCGTCAAGGCCGGAGAAGTGCTGGTCAGACTGGACAGCACCAATGCCGAAATTGCGCTGCAGGAGGCCGAGGCACAGCTTGCGCAAACCGTGCGCGAGGTGCGCAACCTGTACCGGACCAACAACAGCCTGACCTCGACGCAGGACCAGCACCGCGCGGAACTCGATCAGGCCCGGACTGCACTGCTCAATGCGCAGGCCGACTTCAAGCGCCGGCAGTCGTTGCTGGCGACCGGTGCGGTGTCCGAAGAAGATGTGCAGCATGCGCAAACCGCGCTGCAGGCAGCGCTCGACCATGTCGCCGCATCAAAATCGGCGCTGGATACCGCAAGGGAAAAGCTGCGCAGCAACGAGGCACTGACTGGCGGCATCGATATCGTGAAACATCCGCGCGTGCTGGCCGCGGCCGCCCGGGTCAGGCAGGCATACCTGAACCTGAAGCGCTGCTCGATCATTTCGCCCGTCGACGGATATGTCGGGAAACGCGGCGTGCAGCTGGGACAGCGTGTTGCAATCGGCGCGCCGCTGCTGACCATCGTTCCGCTGCGACAGATCTGGGTGGATGCCAATTACAAGGAAGTACAGCTGCGCCGTATCCGGATCGGCCAGCGTGTCGAACTGACGTCCGACGTGTACGGCAGCAAGATTGAATATCGCGGGCGCATCAGCGGGATCGGCTCTGGGACCGGCGCCGCATTCGCGCTTCTGCCCGCGCAGAATGCGACCGGCAACTGGATCAAGGTCGTGCAGCGCGTACCGGTACGGATCGCGCTCGACGAACAGGAAGTGGCCGCGCATCCGCTGCGCGTCGGGATGTCGATGGAAGCGACCGTTGATTTGTCTTCACCCGGAAAATTCGCGCTGGCCGACGAAGCCACTCCACGGCAGGAAAACCGGACCGGCGTATACAGCAGCGACGACCGTGAGATCGATGCAATGCTCGCGCGGATCATTGCGTACAATCTGGGCAAACCGTCCGCACCGGCGGCACAGCACTGACGGCACGATCAATGGCGAACCCGGCCCCGACAACCCCGCCGCCGCCGATGAGCGGCGCCACGCTGGTAATCGCCAGCATGGCCCTGGCGTTGGCGACATTCATGAACGTGCTGGACGTATCGATCGCCAACGTGTCGATCCCGGCGCTGTCGGGCGACCTGGGCGTCAGCTTCAGCCAGGGCACCTGGGTGATTACCTCGTTTGCGGTGGCCAATGCGATCTCGGTTCCGCTGACCGGATTCCTGACCCAGCGGTTCGGCGCGGTCCGGTTGTTTGTAAGCAGCGTGGTGCTGTTCGTGGCCGCATCCTTCCTGTGCGGGATGTCCACCAGTCTGAGCATGCTGGTTTTCTTCCGCGTGGTGCAGGGCGCGGTCGCCGGACCCATGATCCCGTTGTCCCAGTCGCTGCTGCTGTCGAGTTATCCCAAGGCAAGAGCCGGCGTGGCGCTGACCATCTGGGCAATGACGACGCTGGTTGCACCCGTCATGGGCCCGATACTGGGCGGCTGGATCACCGACAACATTTCCTGGCCGTGGATTTTCTATATCAACATTCCGATCGGTCTGCTGTCCGCTGTCGTAACCTGGGCGCTATACCGGAATCGGGAAACCCCGACACACAAGGTGCCGATCGACTATGTCGGCCTGGGCCTGCTGATCGTCTGGGTCGGTTCGCTGCAGGTTCTGCTGGACAAGGGCAACGAACTGGACTGGTTCAATTCGACCCAGATCATCGCGCTGGCAATCACTTCTGCAGTCGCGTTCTGCTTCTTCCTGGTTTGGGAACTCACCGACCAGCATCCGGTGGTCGATCTCAGCCTGTTCAGGGGGCGTAATTTCTGGTCGGGGACGCTGGCACTGTCGGTCGGCTACGGCGTGTTTTTCGGCAATGTGGTGCTGTTGCCGCTCTGGTTGCAAAAAGACATGGGCTATACCGCGACCCTCGCGGGCTCCGTGCTGGCGCCGGTCGGCCTGCTGGCGATCCTGCTGTCCCCGCTGGTTGGAAAACACCTGTCCAAATCCGATCCGCGCCTGTTTGCGACCGTGGCCTTTGCGGTGTTCGGACTGATCTTCTGGATGCGATCGCAGTTCACGCCACAGGCCGATTTCGTGACCATCATGATTCCGTCCCTGGTCCAGGGCATTGCGATGGCGACCTTCTTCGTTCCGTTGATGACGCTGATTTTTTCCGGACTGGCGCACGACAAGATCGCGGCCGCCTCGGGCCTGTCCAATTTCGTGCGCATCATGGCGGGCGGTTTCGGCGCATCGATTTTCACCAGCGCCTGGCTGAACCGGACCAGCGAACACCACGCGGTGCTGGCCGAGCATATCAATTTCGCGAACCTGGCCAGCCAGTCGGCGATCGGCAGTATGGATAAAGCGGGCATGACCAGCCAGCAAACATTGGGCTTCATCAACGAGCTGGTGAACCAGCAGGCCGCAACAATGGCGGTCGATGACATGGCCTGGCTTTCAGCGGTGCTGTTCATAGCCATGATAGCGCTGATCTGGCTGATCCACCCGATCAAGTCTGCCGCAAATTCCGAGGCAGCCCCGGGCGGTCACTGATCCGGTTTTAGGTTTGAACCTCGAACGGCGGCACTTCCCCAGGTTACGATATGGCGAATGGTTATAATCCGTCAGGCCAGCTTGAACCTTGCCGACGCATTCTGTAGCCGATTTGCCAGTTGTTCCAGGCTGCTCGCTGCGATTGCAGATTCTTTCGAAGCAACGCTATTTTGCTCGACCATTTGCGCGATCTGCTCCATGTTCTTGGCAATTTCGTTGTTGGCAACATTCTGTTCCTTTGCGGATGCGGCAATGGCTGCCATGTCCTGACTTGCCTGCGTTACCGATTTTGTCGCATTGGCCAGCGTGGCGGCCACGGTATTGACCAGCTTCTGGCTGACCGCCAGCGACTCCTGTCCATGCTGGATGGATTCCTCCACCAGGCCGGATTGAACATTCAGTACCTGGGTGACCTTGTCGATTTCGCTCACCGATTTGCCGGATTTTTCCGCGAGCTTTCTGACCTCGTCGGCGACTACCGCGAAACCGCGCCCCTGCTCGCCTGCGCGTGCCGCCTCGATTGCCGCGTTCAGCGCGAGCAAATTGGTCTGCTCGGCAATTTCGCGCACCTGGCGTGTCATGCCTGTGATTGCTTGCGTGCTCTTCACGAATTCTTCTATGGAGGAGGATATCATGCCGACCGCCTTGTCCACCTGGCCGATGCATTCCACCAACTCAGTCAATTTCTGGTTACCCTGTCTGGTATCTTCAAGCGCCTTGGCTGCAAGAGAGCGCCCCGCTTCCGCCGAATCGGCTACCGAGGAACTGCTGACTGCCATCTCCTCCACAGCCGCAGCCGTAGCTTCCGTTGCATCGCTTTGCCGCTGGCTGTTCTCGGCGGTTCGTTCCGAGGTTGCGGCAAGCTGAGTGGATGCCGAAGATAGCGAATCGGAAGAATGATTCACATCCTTCAGAATGGCGCCCAGGCTGGAACGCACCCGTTCCGCGCTGGCTGCCACCTTGCCCAATTCATCCTGCGAGCCGGACTTCACCTGTATGGAAAAATCACCGCCTGCCAGGCGTTCCAAATCCACCATCAATTGCCGGGCGGGACTGAGAATGGCACGCTGGATCATCCAGATAAAAACACCAAATGCAACGGCCAATGCGGCCAGCATTACCGACAAGCTGATATAGATTGCACGCTGTCCTTGGGCAATCGCCTCCTGGTTTGCATCATCCGCAACCTGTTGCATCATCTTTGCCGCGTCGCCCAACAAGGCGCTGGGAGCGCGGTCCATTCCTGCTACGGCCTTGTCCCCGGCCCGGTGGTCAAACCTGCTGTCCTGAAACGCTTGCAGACCCTTTCTGTATTTCTCCCCCATCTCCTTATGTGCCGCGGAGAACTTTTCCACCAAATCCAGCACCTTGGGATTATCGACATGGCTTTGCAATTTACCGGCCTGTTCCTCGACGCTGGATTCCATATCCTTGAAGGCGGACCAGTATTTATCCAACGCAGCGGGATCGCTCCCACGCAGCAATGTATCCTTCCAGTCCTGTACCTGGGTTTTGAAGGTGCTCTGCATCCGCAAAATGCCTTCCGCATCGGCGTGCCGGCCGACAACCTTGTTGGCGAAGGTCTGAACGCTTCCCCATAACATCCAGAAGCCGGAACCCGTTGCCAGCAGCACCAGCAAGGTGCCGCTGCCACATATCAACAACAGTTTATCGCGAATGGAAAAATTCATGATGACCTCGAGAAATACTCACATAATGCAGGCTGCCCTGAAGTGTATATCGGCAGATACCTCGCTATCATTAGGCATTTTGGGGAATTGCCGGCTTCGCAGAAATGCTTGATATATCCATAAATACGATAGGCCTTATGGAAAAAAGGTTTTCTGCTTGCCGCCGATAAACCGTCAGGGCTCTGCCGCGCCGCTATCGAGGATAATTTTTTGGACTTTCGTCTTGATCTGTTCCGCATTGCAAGAATCCAAACCCAGGGATCGCCAATCTGCCTCCGCAATGTCCTTTGCAGTCGCATCGGCAAAACCAAAAACGGGAAGCAACTTCTCGGTAAAGTTGGTCAGGGCAACCAAAGGCCGGGCGGCCGTGGCTTGATCTGCGTCGAAAACCTGTCGGTTGTATATTGACGCAACGATGGTCTCGGGCAGATTCCAGTGTTGCCCGAGTATCGCGCCGATTTCTCCATGGCTGATTCCCAACAATTCAGATTCGATCTCCTCAACCGAGGAATCCCGGCCGTGATTCAATCGGGCATGAAATTGATCACTGAGATCGGGATCAAGATAATCCAGCACCAGGAAGCCGATATCGTGCAACAGTCCTGCCAGATAGATATCATCATCGGAAGGACGGTTGTGTTTCGGCATGTAACAGGCCAGAGTTTCCATAACC
>JBAUQH010000055.1:0-2794 GCA_049580605.1 Gallionella sp.
GCGGATTTCAATGCCAAGAACGGCGCCGTCATCAGGGGGCTGATGTGCGGTGTAATCATTAAAATCAAGGGTGAAAACTGCATCATCACCATCACTCGCGACATTACCCGGATCAGGATTGCAGAACAAAAAGTGCAGGAAAGCGAAAGCCTGCTCAGGATTGCCGGTCAACTGGCGCGCGTGGGCGGCTGGAAGATCGAGCGCCCATGGGATCACGTGTTGTGGTCGGATACGGTCTGCGACATCCACGAGGTGCCGCGCGGCACTTTGCCCTCAGTGGAAGAATCGATCAAATTTTACGCGCCGGGGTCGATCGACAGGATCAGGAAAGCCATTGCTTCATGTATCCAGAACGGCACGCCCTACGACGAGGACGACCTGGAACTGGTCACGGCCAACGGGCATTACCTCCGGGTACATGCCATCGGCAATGCGATACGCGACAAAAACGGTGCAATCACGGGAATCCAGGGCGCTTTTGCCGATATTACCGAGCGCTACCAGGCAGCGGCCGATTTGCGCGAATTGAATGCGAAACTGCTGGATATTTTCGAATCGATGAGCGATGGATTCATCGCATTTGACGCGGCGATGAACTTCACCTATGTCAACACTCAGGGTGGCGAATTACTGGGCCGCGATCCCGCCGACCTGGTCGGCAAGAACTATTGGCAGGAATTCCCCGAAGCCAAAGGCACCCCCTTTGCCAAAGCTTACATTCGAGCTCTGAAAACACGGGCAACGATCATACTTGAGGATTATTATGCGCCGTTCGATCGCTGGTTCGAGAACCGCATTTACCCGTCCAGGGAAGGGTTGACGGTATTCTTCACTGATATTTCCGGGCGCAAGCGGGCGGAACTGGAACGTGAGAATCTGCTGGTTGAGATGCGCAGATTGTCGCGGCGCCTGGTTGAAGCACAGGAACAAGAACGCAAACATTTGGCCCGAACGCTGCATGACGATATCGGCCAGTCCCTGACCGCGATCAAGGCGTTTGCGTCGACCATCGCGCATCATGCGGAGCGCCGGGATTTCGAACGGATCAAGCAGGCGGCCCAGCAGGTCAATTACATTTCCAGCGAATTGCTGAAGACGGTCCGCGGCCAGTTGCGCGATTTGCAGCCGGGTTTCCTGAACGAACTGGGGCTGACAGGCGCGCTGCAGCACTTGTGCGAAGGCTGGGAGAATAGCGGGGCGCTGGTCTGCAACCTTAATATCACCGGACCGGTGGATGAATTGCCCAACGATCTGCAGGTGCAATTGTTCCGTATCGTCCAGGAAGGACTGACAAATATCGCGCGTCATGCCGGCGCATCCGCGGCAAGCATTGAATTGTCCTCGGACAAGCAAGGGCTCGAACTCGATATAACGGATGACGGCAGCGGTTTCGATCCCGCCGTCACATCGCCGGGAATGGGCCTGATAGGCATACGGGAGCGCGTATTTGCATTTGGCGGGCAGTTCGATCTGATCAGTGCCGCCGGGGCGGGAACGCAGATCCGTATCCGCATGCAGGATACGGATCGGGTGACACGGTAATTATAGGGAAATTCCTTAGTCAATATGAGAAGTCATGGGATGGGTTAATGCCGGAATGTTTTGTATTATCGGGCCTGCTTGAATACTGGGGAATGGCCGTGCCGGCCGACAAATGCCGAATCCAAATGAGTCCGATATCAAAAGGAAACCGATGATTCGTGTCCAGCTTTGCGATGACCATCAGATTTTGCGCAAGGGGGTACGCATGCTGCTCGAAAACAGCGGCGAATTCGAGGTGGTCTGCGAATCTTCCTCCGGCGAACAGGCTTATCTGGATTACCAGCAGTTCAAGCCGGATGTGCTGGTGCTCGACATGTCCATGCCCGGCGAAGGCGGCGTGGGCCTGCTCAGGAGGTTGCTGGCCAAATATCCGGATGCCAGAGTCCTCGTGCTGAGCATGTACGACGATGTGGTGTTTCCCCGGCGCGCGCTTGACCTTGGCGCCAAGGGTTACATCAGCAAGGGCGCCGAGGATTTCATCCTGGTACAGGCGGTGCAGCGGGTCGCAATGGGAGGCCATTTCGTCGAACCGGAAATTGCCCTCAAAATGGCACTTGAAAAACATCAAGGCGATTCGCCTTTGGGTAGCCTGTCGATACGCGAATTTGAGGTATTCCGCCTGCTGGCGGAAGGCGAAACGGTTAAGCGTATCGCCGAAATTCTGCACCTGAGTCCAAAGACGGTGGGCACGCACCGCACCAGTATCCTGGCCAAGCTGGAGCTCGACAATGTTGCCGAGCTTACCCGGCTGGCCATTCGCCACCAAATCATCGAAATATAAGCTGCCGCAACATCCTGCTGGGCGGCAGGTCCGTTCGTGCAGTCAGCCGGTTTTCGCAATGAATATCAGAAATTTCCTTAGTCCGAATCGGCCAATTATCCCTATATTCCTTCCGGTTAACGTAGGAGTATAGATTTGCGGGATGGGGCTGGGCCATGAAAACAATAATCAGCCTGATCCGGGTCACCGCATTCGCGACTTTTTTAAGCACAATAATTATGACTGACATTCTTGTAGTAGATGACCATGTGCTGATTCGCAAGGGATTGAAAATTCTGCTTGAAGAATGCCCGGAATTCCAGGTAACCGGGGAAGCCGATACCGGCGCGCTAGCCATCAGGATGCTGCGGGAACGGCATTTCGACATGGTTTTGCTCGACATTTCCCTGCCGGACAAGCACGGCATGGAAGTGCTCAATATGATCAAGCTGGAGCATCCAGACATCAAGATCATTGTGCTCAGCATGTACC
>JBAUQH010000056.1:0-7307 GCA_049580605.1 Gallionella sp.
CTGCGCGCACGTCCTGCCGGATGCCGAGTGCGGCCGGATCGACCGCGACTTCACTTTCGGGACCCATGTCGTGGTAGTAGAAATAGCGGCCAGCCTGGCGCAGCGACGGCACCACGCCGCCTTCCACACCGCGAATGATGCACGCGCTGTCGAAGCCGGCAACACGCGCCAGCTCGGCATAAATGGGCGGGTAGGGTTTGTGCACAAAGCCGGTGACGAAGTGGGTCTTGTTGCGACCGGCGACGGGTTTGGACAGCACTTCAACCGTGGTCAGCACCGGGCGCTTGATTATCTGCGCACGCAATCCAACCATGTTGTGCAGACCAGGATTGGATTGCGCCTGGTCGATGTAGGTCCAGCCGAGTGCAGGATCGGACAGCCGGGCGGCTGCCTGCGTCGGGGTCAGGTCCACCGGCACGCCGGCTGCCTGCAGGATGTGGCGTGCGCATACGCCATATTTCGGTCCCACCCGGTCCAGCCCGTGGCTGACCACGGGTACGCCCAGTTCGGCGAGCAGCGGGCCGAGGAACGGCGCTGTCGGGAGGCAGCGGTTGTAGCCGTCATACGGATCGCCGATATCGACGACCGCATCGACGTCGGCCACGACACGTTTGGTCGTCTCCAGGACAGCATCGAGCACACCCTTGTTTTCGTCCAGCGTTTCGCGTTTCATGCGCAGCGCGATAAAAAAGATCGCGGCCTGCACCGGGTCGATGCGGTTTTCAAGGATGGCTTTGGTGCCGAGACGTGCTTCTTCGCGGCTGATGTCCTTGGACAGTTCCGGACCGGTGGCGATGCGCTGAATGATGGAGCGCATCAGCAGTTTTGGATCGGATGGGCCCTGACCGGATGGAATGGGAGCGTTCATGGTTATATACACTTTATAAATATTCCGGGGTATGGATTCTACTGGTTTTGGCCGGGAATTTTTAGTCCGAAGCTGCGATCGCGGCCGTATCCGCAGAAACAGCCGCTGCGCTATGCAGCGCGCGGAATGATTGCGGTGCGATTGACCCATGGTGGCTAATCTCCGATGATGTCCCAACTCGCGAATAAGGAGTACATCGGATGGCAAAGAAAATCGGGATACTCACCTCCGGCGGAGACAGCCCCGGCCTGAACACGGCGATACGCGGCGTCGGGAAGTCGGCCCTGAACTTTTACGGGATGCAGCTGATCGGCTTTCGCGACGGCTTTCGCGGCATGATGGAAAACCGCACGATGAAAATGAACGCGGGCAACCTGTCGGACATCCTGACCCGCGGCGGCACCATACTCGGCACCAGCCGCGACAAGCCGCACCGCATGCCGGTCGACGGAAAACTGGTCGACATGACCGACGTGATCGTGCGTAACTTCCACGACAACGGTCTCGATGCGCTGGTGTGCCTGGGCGGCGGCGGCACCCAGAAGAATGCGCTGCGCCTGAAGGCGAAGGGCCTCAACATTCTCACCCTGCCCAAGACCATCGACAACGACGTCGCCCAGACCGACATCACGTTCGGCTTCGACACCGCACTGGGCATCGCAACCGACGCGATCGACCGCCTGCACAGCACGGCCCACAGCCATCACCGCATCATCGTGGTGGAAATCATGGGCCACCGTGCCGGCTGGCTGGCACTGGGGGCCGGCATCGCCGGCGGTGCGGACGTGATCCTGATTCCGGAAATCCCGTACTCGGTCGAAAGCGTCGCCGAGGCAATCCGCGAACGCAGCCGGCTCGGCAAGCGCTTCAGCATCGTCGCGATGGCCGAGGGCGTGGTATCGAAACAGGAACACGAAGCGGTTCTGGCAAAGCAGAATGACAAGACCGCCGGCAAGTCCAGGGAAAGCAAAAAAACCGAAGCAGAGAAATCCCAGGAATCGCAATATGCGGAGAAAACCGTGCGCCTCGCCAAACAGCTCGAACTGCTGACCGGACTGGAGGCGCGCGTCACGATACTCGGCCACCTGCAGCGCGGCGGCATTCCCTCCGCGGCGGATCGATTGCTCGCGACCCGTCTCGGTACGGCATGCACCGAATTGGTCAACCGCGGCGAATACGGCGTGATGGTCGCGGCACGCGGCGAAGGAACCAGGCCGGTCAATCTGGAAGACGTCGCCGGCAAGGTCAAGACCGTGCCGCTTGACCATCCGTGGATATTGAGCGCGCGCCATATCGGCACCAGCATGGGCGACTAGCTGCACAATTTGGCCGAATGGAATTCCGGCACGGCCTGATCGACTGCAGGCTCATCCTGTCTGCTTGCGCATCACCAGCATCCGGGAATCATCGAAGCCGAGCTTGCGGTAAAAATCCAGCGCGGATGCATTTCCCTTGTCCGCCAGCAGCGTGACGCGGGTGATGCCCTGCGCGGCCGCCCAGGCGAGCACATGTTCGACCAGCCGCTTCCCGAGTCCGCGTCCGCGCTGTTCGTGGCGCACGATCACATCCTCCAGCAACAGCACGCGAGCCCCTTCAGCCGTGCTGACGGTGATCAGCGCGTTCGCCATGCCCAGCACGCGCATTTCGTCGCGCAACACGAACAAGCGGCCCAGCACCGGATTGTCCAGGATCAGCCGCAACCCGCGCAGTTGCTTTTCGCGATCGGGATTGAAATCGCTTTCCAGCGTGAACAGCGCTTCAAGCAAATCGGCGAGTTGCGGCAGGTCGTCTGCGCCGGCGAAATTTATTTCAATATGTTTCATTTCATTCAACTGAATCTCCTTCGAATCTCAAACAAAAGTCAGCGAGGCGAATGCAGTACGAGGCGTGCGGAGCACAGCGACTGAAGGCATAGCTGTTGATAGACGAAGAAGCGAGCACCGAACACTGAAATGCGCCGCCGCAGCGACTTTTGATCATTGCATCAGCGCCACGCTCTTCACCTGCGCGCACACATCCATCCCCGCGACCAGGCCGAGGTGGTCGCGCGAGCGGCGCGTGATGCGCGACAGCAACACATGCGAATCGCCCACCTTCATGCGCACGATCACCCTGTCCGGCCCCTCGTCGCGTATCTCCTCGATGCGCGCGTTCAGGATGTTGTTGATGCTGGATCCCTGCGGCGGTTGCGTGGCGATGCTGACATCGCGCGCCAGCACCCGTGCCCGCACCCTGCTGCCGAACGGCTGTTCGACTTTGCCCACCCACAGCTGCCCGCCGGGGAAATCCACACGGGTCAGGTGATAGGTTTCATCCTGCTGCGCGACCGCTGCCTCGATCACGGCACCCGCATCGTCGAGGTGCGCGGTGGGCAAGTCGAGCCGCGCTAAGGTTTCCTGCATCGCGCCGCTCGCGATCACGCGGCCCTGCTCCAGCAGCACCAGATGGTCGGCCAGCCGCGCCACCTCGTCCAGCGCGTGGCTGACGTAGAGCACCGGGATGTTCAGTTCGCGGTGCAGGCGCTCCAGGTACGGCAATATGTCCTGCTTGCTGCCGGTGTCGAGCGCGGACAGCGGCTCGTCCATCAGCAGCAGGCGCGGGCTGGTCAGCAGCGCGCGCCCGATCGCGACGCGCTGGCGTTCGCCGCCGGATAGTTTCGCCGGGTCGCCGCGCCCGATCAGACGTTCCAGGCCGAGCCATTCGGTGACCTGCTCCAGTTGCACTTTGCATTCGGCCGGCGCGACGCGCTTCAGGCCGTATTCCAGGTTGGCGCGCACCGACAGGTGCGGGAACAGGCTGGCCTCCTGGAACACATAGCCCAGCGGGCGCTTGTGCACCGGCAAGAATTTCGCACCGTCCTGCCAGGTTTCGCCGTTGACGTGCAGCGAGCCCGCGGCGCGCTCCAGTCCGGCGATGCAGCGCAGCAGTGTGGTCTTGCCCGAACCGGACGGACCGAACAATGCGGTGACACCGGCAGCCGGCGCAGCGAAGTTCGCATCCAGCGCGAAGCTGTCCAGCTTCAACTTGAACTGCGCGCGGATGCCTTGTGCATCGACCGGGCTCATCGCATCATCCTGGCCAGCCTTCCGCCGGCGAGATACAGGCCGAGCAGCACCACGAACGAGAACAGCACCATGCTGCCGGCGAGCCAGTGCGCCGCGCCGTATTCCATCGCCTCGACATGGTTGTAGATCGCGACCGACAGCACCCGCGTCTCGCCCGGGATGTTGCCGCCCAGCATCAGCACCACGCCGAACTCGCCGACCGTGTGCGCGAATGCGAGAATGATCGCGGTCAGGAATCCGGGGCGGGCCAGCGGCAGCGCGACGCTGACAAAGCGATCCCATGTGCCGGCGCGAAGCGTGGCGGCGACTTCCAGCGGGCGCCTGCCGATGGCCTCGAATGCATTGCGGATCGGCTGCACCGCAAACGGCAGCGAGAACAGCATCGAGCCGACCACCAGCCCGGCGAAGGTGAACGGCAGGGTGCCGAGGTGCAGCGCTTTGGTCAGTTGACCCACCGGCCCGTGCGGCCCCAGCAATACCAGCAAATAGAATCCCAGCACCGTCGGCGGCAGCACCAGCGGCAGCGCAACCAGCGCGGCGACGACGCTGCGGTACCATTTGCGGTTGTGCGCGAGCCACCAGGCCAGCGGTGTCGCGACCAGCAACAGCAGCAGCGTGGCCGTACCCGCCAGTTTGAGGGTCAGCCACACGGCTTGCAGGTCGTCTGGGCCTAAGGTGTGCATAGGGGTGCGTGCATGGTGTGGTCGGGTCGATTAAGATCAAATCAGGGCAGCGCGTATCCGTAACTGCGGATCACCGCGGCCGCTTTGTCGCTCTTCAGGAAATCGAGGAACGCCTGCGCCGCCGCCTTGTCCTTCGCGCCGGCCAGCAGCACTGCGCTTTGCCGGATCGGTTGGAACCTATCCGGCGGCACGATCCACGACGATCCCGCGCTGACCTTGCCGTCGCGCATCACCTGCGACAGCGCTACAAAACCCAGCTCGGCATTCCCGGTCGCGACGAACTGGTAGGCCTGCGTGATGTTCTCGCCCGTCACCAGTTTGTTTTGTATGACATCCCACAAATTCAGTTTCTCCAATGTTTGTTTCGCCGCCATGCCGTAGGGTGCCAGTTTGGGATCGGCAATGGCCAGCTTGCTGTAGCCGCCCTTGCGCAACACCTCGCCCTTGTCATCCACATAGCCGGGCTGCGCGCTCCACAACACCAGCTTGCCCAGCGCATAGACGGAACGCGTGCCGTTAACCGTCAGGCCTTCTTCTTCAAGACGTTGCGGCGTGGCCGTATCCGCCGCAACGAATACGTCGAACGGCGCCCCGCCCTTGATCTGCGCATAGAACTTGCCGGTGGAACCGAAGCTGAGTTTCACCGTGTCGCCGCTCTGCTGCCCGTACAGTGCCGCGATCTGCTTCATCGGCGCGGAAAAATTCGACGCGACCGCGGCATTTACTTTGCCTGCAAACGCCTGCGAACTGGTCAAAGCGGACATTGCTGCGACAGCAACAACTAGAACGTTCAAATTGCATATACGCATCATCAACATCCCCATGAAATATGTGCCATGATAACAAGCAAGATGGAGGCCATGCCGGGATTGTTTCCTCGCTCCGAAGCAACGTCATTAGCAGGGAATGAACTTTATCGACAACTCGCAGCAAAATTGCTTTTTGCAATTCAATGTGGATGCTGTCAATTTTGGCAAAAGTCGGTCGGGCGTAATGCGCGCTAACCTGACATTCAAGAGGGACGCGCTAAAGCGCGCCCCTTAATTTTACGTTGGGTGGCAGAGAGGAACTGATGACTTACGAAGTGAATTTGGAGCAGAAGGCAGGCTATATGCACGCCATCGTTACCGGCATGAACAGCAAAGAGAATGTGATGCACTACCTTCAGGACATCCGTCAGGAATGCGCGAACTGCAACTGTTTCCGCGTGTTGATCGAAGAGGATCTCAAGGGACCCCGGCTGAGAATGATGGACGTATTCAACATCGCGTCTTCAGGATGGGATAGTACTGACCGGCTCCCAGTTATTGCCTACGTCGACGTAAATGCCACCTCGGACTTAATGAAATTTGCTGAGAACGTGGCGGTTAACCGTGGAACCTACGTCAGGGTGTTCTCGTCAGTAGCCGAAGCAGCGCAATGGCTCCGCCATCTTGGCAACCCGTCCCCCGAACCGGGCGCGCCGGCGGACGCGGAAAAGCCGCGCCGATGAGCTTTGGCGTTGGAAGAATGCATTCAGATACAAAAGCGTCATAGGTATCTGCCCCGGAATTCGTTCGAACTATTCTTCTCCTTCCGTCTACCCACTCCAAAACCGCAACGACGACATGGCCGATATTCGGTGGTATGAATTTAACCGGCCAATTATTGTTTCCACACCATAAGTAATTACCAATCGACTTCCTGCAGTAGAACTGCATAAAAATCCTCTTCACCGAGCTGCAAGTCCCCATTTGAAATTCGGCGAAGCAAGTCCCGCTGAACTTTTTCATCTCCACTGCGTCAATTTGCCCGACTACTACGCGTGACCAACAATAATATTAATTGATATTTCAGCAGAAACGCTATTGGAGACAGGAAAGATACATATGCAATCGCCGCGAATTTCCTAGCCTGATCGGGCCTGCGGAGAAGCGGACCCAGGCATTGCCGAAAAGGGCGATGCCTGAATGAACCGGAACATGCAATCCGCCCGGACACTCAACACCAACCCGCAACGCCGCCAAACATAACGATTTACCCGGATTCGTTCGCACCATCAGGAATATTTTTGTTACAAAAATTTACAGGAGAATATAAATGGACAGACTTGCGGCTGAGCCGGTCAGCACTGACAGCAACTCCCTCATCACTTTCAACGAACTTCGCCGCTATCTGAATTCTCAGATCCTGGGCCAGGGAAGCCTGGTGGAAAGCCTGCTGGTCACGCTGCTGGCATCCGGCCACCTGCTGATCGAGGGTCCGCCGGGTCTGGCAAAGACGCGTGCGATCAAGGCGCTTTCGCACGGCGTGCAGTGCGACTTCCAGCGCATCCAGTTCACGCCGGACATGCTGCCGGCCGACCTGACCGGCTCGGACATCTACCGTCCCGAAGACGGCAGTTTCCGGTTCCAGCGCGGGCCGCTGTTCCACAACCTGATCCTCGCAGACGAGATCAACCGCGCGCCGGCCAAGGTTCAGTCCGCGCTGCTCGAAGCAATGGCGGAACACCAGGTCAGCGTCGGCATGACCACCTATGCATTGCCGCGGCTGTTCCTGGTCATGGCGACCCAGAACCCGATCGAGCATGAAGGCACCTACCCGCTGCCGGAAGCCCAGCTGGACCGCTTCATGCTGCACGCGGTGGTCGACTATCCGGACCGCACGAACACCCGGTTGATCATGGATTTGGCGCGGCGCGAGGCGCTGGAC
>JBAUQH010000057.1:0-119955 GCA_049580605.1 Gallionella sp.
AAGCGCAGGTGGATGGCGGATGACACCTTGTTGACATTCTGTCCGCCGGCTCCCTGTGCGCGAATTGCAATCAGCTCAATATCAGAATCCGGCAGCGTGATGTGTTCGGATATTTTCAGCATCAGGAAACCGGCAACCTATCTTTTGAACGCCTGTTTCAGATACGTTCCCGTTATGCTGTGCTCGTTCAGCACGAGTTCTTTGGGCGATCCTTCCGCAATGATTCGGCCGCCGCCGTCCCCGCCTTCGGGACCCAGGTCTATTACCCAGTCTGCCGTCTTGATCACATCGAGGTTGTGTTCGATCACCACCACGGTGTTTCCCTGGTCGCGAAGCTTGTGGATTACTTTCAGCAGCAGCGCGATGTCATGAAAATGCAGTCCGGTAGTCGGTTCGTCGAGGATATACAGCGTGCGTCCGGTGTCGCGTTTGGACAGTTCCAGTGAAAGCTTGACGCGCTGAGCCTCGCCGCCGGACAGCGTGGTGGCGGACTGTCCCAGCGTGATGTAGCCGAGACCGACATCGAGCAGGGTTTGCAGCTTCCGGGCGATGATGGGAACGGGCCTGAAAAACTCATGGGCCTGCTCCACCGTCATCTGCAGGATCTGGTGCACGTTCTTTCCCTTGTACTGGATTTCCAGCGTTTCCCTGTTATAGCGCTGGCTGTGACAAACGTCGCACGGCACGTATACATCGGGCAGAAAATGCATTTCGACTTTGATCATTCCGTCTCCCTGGCAGGACTCGCAGCGCCCACCCTTGACGTTGAATGAGAATCGGCCCGGTCCATAGCCGCGCTCACGCGCCGCGGGAACGCCGGCGAACAGCTCGCGGATCGGTGTGAACAAGCCGGTATAGGTGGCCGGGTTGGAGCGCGGCGTGCGCCCGATCGGACTTTGATCGACATTGATCACCTTGTCGAAAAACTCCAGTCCGCTGATTTCGGCGTAAGGCGCAGGCTCAGTGGTGCTGCCGTACAGGTGCTGCGCGACGGCGGGATACAGGGTGTCGTTGATCAGCGTGGACTTCCCGGAACCGGAAACCCCGGTTACGCAGACCATCAGCCCGATAGGCAGATTCAACGTGACCCCTTTCAGGTTGTTTCCTGAAGCGCCGGCGATTTGCAGCATGCGTTCCGGATCGGGTTTGAAGAATTTTTTCGGCATCGGGATGGTGCGTTTTCCCGTCAGGTATTCGCCGGTCAGCGAATCCGTGTTTGCACAAATTTCCTCTGGTGTTCCCTGTGCCACAACCAGGCCCCCGTGCTCACCGGCGCCCGGGCCCATGTCCACCACGTGATCGGCGGCAAGAATCGCCTCTTCATCGTGTTCAACCACGATCACGCTGTTGCCCATGTCGCGAAGCTTTTTCAGTGTGGTCAACAGGCGGTCGTTGTCGCGCTGATGGAGACCGATCGAAGGTTCGTCGAGCACGTACATCACGCCGGTCAGGCCGGAACCTATTTGCGAGGCCAGACGGATGCGTTGTGCTTCTCCGCCGGACAGGGTTTCTGCGGAACGTTCCAGCGACAAGTATTCCAGCCCGACGTTGTTCAGGAAAGTCAGCCGGCTGGCAATCTCCAGGATGATTTTTTCCGCAATTGCCTGCTTCTGGCCCTGCAGTTTCAGATCCTGGAAAAAAGTCAGCGCCTGCTTCAGCGGCAACGCGCTGATCTCGTACAGGTTCCTGTCGGCAACGCGGACATGGCGCGCTTCCAGGCGCAAACGCGTTCCGCTGCAATCAGGACAGACGCAGCTGTTCAGGTATTTGGACAATTCCTCGCGTACGGTGGGAGAATCCGTTTCGTTATAGCGCCTTTCAAGATTGTTTACGACACCTTCGAACACGTGTTCACGCAGCGTCGGCTTGCCGCGTTCGTTCAGGTACTGGAATGAGATTGCAGTCTTGCCGCTGCCATATAGAATCACCTGCTGGATCTTGTCCGGCAGGCTTTCGAATGACTGCTCGATATCGAAGTTGTAATGTCGGGCGAGTCCGGCAAGCAACTGGTGGTAGAACTGGTTGCGCCTGTCCCAGCCCTTGATCGCGCCGGAACTCAGGCTGAGCGTCGGGAATGCGACAATGCGCTTGGGATCGAAATAGTTGATGCTGCCGAGTCCGTCGCACTTGGGACACGCGCCCATCGGGTTGTTGAACGAGAACAGGCGCGGTTCCAGTTCAGGCAGTGAATAGCTGCAGATCGGGCACGCGAATTTTGCCGAGAACATATGTTCCTTGCCGCTATCCATTTCGACCGCGACGGCGCGTCCGTCCGCATGCCGCAATGCCGTCTCGAAAGATTCCGCCAGGCGCTGCTTTGATTCGGGGCTGACTTTCAGGCGATCGACCGCGATCTCGACGGTGTGCTTTTTGGTTTTCTGCAGCGCCGGCAGCGCATCGATCTCATATACCTTGCCGTTGATACGCAGCCGGGTGAAACCCTGCGCGCGCAATTCATCGAACAGATCAAGTTGTTCTCCCTTGCGCTCGACCACCAGCGGTGAAAGAATCATGATGCGCGTGCCTTCAGGCAACTGCAGAACATGGTCGACCATCTGACCGACGCTTTGCGCCTGCAACACCAGATCGTGTTGCGGACAATAGGGATCGCCCGCCCTGGCGAACAGCAGGCGAAGGTAATCGTGGATTTCGGTGACGGTGCCGACTGTGGAGCGCGGATTGTGCGAGGTGGCCTTCTGCTCGATCGCAATTGCCGGAGACAACCCCTCGATCAGGTCTACATCCGGCTTTTCCATCAACTGCAGGAACTGCCGCGCATACGCCGACAACGACTCCACATAGCGACGCTGTCCCTCGGCATACAATGTGTCAAACGCGAGTGAGGACTTGCCAGAACCTGACAGGCCGGTGATTACCACCAGTTTGTGGCGCGGCAGATCAAGGCTGATATTCTTCAGATTGTGGGTGCGGGCACCGCGTATGCGTATCTGTTCCATGCGATCCATGTTTGTTGAAACGACCTGACAGTTTACGCGATTTCTCAGGCTTTCCCAACCCGGCACGCATGAGTAGACCGCCATGCACGATTGCCGTCCGCGATAACGCATTCGCCTGCGTGCTAACGGCCGGTTAAACCCATCGTTTGGCCTTCAGATGGCGGATACGCCGGATTGGCAATATCGGTCGCCCTGCAATCGCTTCGCAAATGATCCGTGCTATTCAGCCGCTCAGTGTGTCCGAGCTGATTGTCCATTGAACTTCCGCTCGCCGTAATAGCCTATGGGTTGTGCAATTCTGAAATATTTCGGCCGGGCCGAGTGCGGACCGGACCAGATGAAAATGGCAAAACACGGCAGCGACAAGACGGTCCATTTGCTTTTCGATATCGGCCTGATAGGCAAGGCCGTCGACGGCATGCTCGAAATCATCGGTGGAATTGTGTTGTTTATTGTAAATCCCGGGCAGATCGACGGATTGTTGCGGATGCTCACCCTGCACGAACTCGGCACGGATCGCCATGACGCTGTTGCGAATCTTCTCCTGCACGCCGCGCAGCACCTTGCGAGCGGTACCCAGACCTTCGCCGCATTCTTCCTGCTGTGGCACGGTGCTATCAAGGTCGGTCTGGTGTGGGCGCTGTTCCTCAAGTACCCGTGGGCCTACCCGGTTGCAATCTTCGCCTTTACCCTGTTTCTTGCCTACCAGTTCTATCGCTATTCGCACACGCATTCGATATGGCTAGTAGGGCTTTCTGTCCTTGATCTTTTCGTGATAGCGGTCACCTGGCTAGAGTACAAGCGTCTGCGCACTGCAGGCGGACTAAGCAAGCTCCGCATCAAGTAACATTCCGCACAGCGAAAGCCAGCGAAATTGCGACTATGGTCATAAGCATCTGCCCGGGGAGATGCAGATTACATCGGCCAGAATTCCGGCGGGCACTTCTGGCCACCTTGCGGATGCGGTATCCTTGGCCGATAAAGGAGAACCAACATGACGATCGAAAAACCCGGAACACCCGGCCAATATAACCGGATCGCGATCATTACCGGCGCGACCTCAGGCATCGGGGAGGCAACCGCGAGAACATTTGTTGCCAGCGGTTACGCTGTCGTGGGCAATGGACGGAACGCGGAAAAGCTGCGTGCGATGGAACAGCAGATGGGGCAAGCATTTGCCGGGATTGCCGGCGACGCATCTGACGGCAAGTTGCCGGAAAGATTGTTTGCCGCTGCAACCGAACATTTTGGCAAAGCCGCCGATATCGTCGTCGTCAATGCCGGTCGCGGCCTGGGCGGGTCGGTCAAGGACGCTGATTTGTCGCAGTTTGAGGACGTACTCAGGCTTAACGTAACGGGCGCCTTGGCGCTATTGCAACATGCGGCCCGGAATATGGCCGATGAGCAGCCGCCGACCTATCCCCGGCAGGCCAGGGATATCGTCGTAATCGGGTCGGTGGTGGGGAGGCACATCTCTCCGTTCAGCGGCGTTTACGGGGCCACCAAGTTTGCCGTGCATGCGCTGACCGAGGGTTTGCGCCGCGAGTTGGGACCCAGAGGGATACGCGTGTCGCTGGTTGAACCCGGCGTCGTGGTCAGCGGGTTTCAGGACGGCGCCGGATACAGCGATGATATGGTGCGGAACTTCGATGAAAAATTTGGTCCATTGCTGTACGGGGACGATGTGGCAAATGCGATTCACTACATCGTGACACGACCACCACACGTTCATGTCAGCGACATTATGGTTCGTCCGACGCGGCAGGATTATCCCTGAGCGAATGCTGGAAACCGGGGAGGCTTGCGTAACAATCTTACAATAGGAGGCTGCGATGCAACAGCGAATATTGGGTCGGACCGGCCTGCGGGTTTCGGCAATCGGGCTTGGCTGCATGGGGATGTCGGAATTCTATGGCGGGCAGAACGAGGCGGGCTCGATCGCGACGATCCACCGTGCGCTGGAGCTTGGCTTGAATTTCCTCGACACGGCCGACATGTACGGCGTCGGACGCAACGAGGAACTGGTTGGCCGGGCCATCCGGGGCAAGCGCGGCCAGGTCTTGCTGGCGACCAAGTTCGGCAATATGCGCGGCCGTGAAGGCCAGTTCCTCGGCGTGAACGGCCGCCCCGACTACGTTCGCGAATGCTGCGAGGCAAGCCTGAAGCGACTCGGCATCGACGTGATTGATCTTTATTATCAGCACCGCGTGGATCCCGATACGCCGATCGAGGATACGGTCGGCGCGATGGCCGACCTGGTTCGCGCAGGCAAGGTACGTTATCTCGGACTGTCAGAGGCCGGCGCGCAGACGATACGAAGGGCTCATGCGGTTTATCCAATCGCCGCGCTGCAAACCGAGTATTCATTGTGGAGCCGCGACGTGGAGGCCGACATTCTCTCCACCGTGCGTGAGCTCGGGATCGGATTTGTATCCTACAGTCCCCTGGGCAGGGGCTTCCTGACCGGGCAGATCAAGCACATCGACGATCTGGAAGCCGACGATTACCGCCGCAACTCGCCGCGATTCCAGGGAGAGAATTTTCAGAAAAACCTCGATCTTGTACACGAGATCGAGGCGATGGCGCGCGCCAGGAGCTGCACTGCGGCGCAGCTCGCACTGGCCTGGGTGCTGGCGCAAGGGGAAGACATCGTCCCCATCCCCGGTACCAAGCGGCCGAATCTTCTGGAAGAAAATATCGCTGCCCTGGATATTGAACTCACGCAGGCGGATCTCGATCGTCTCAACCGGATCATGCCACCGGATGCGGCGGCAGGCACGCGCTATGCGGCGCCGCAAATGCAGGCGCTTAACCGCTAGGTACATACCGGATTTTCCTGCAGGCCGGCCTGTTGCCTGCTTCGGATCAAAGCAGATACAGGACTTGTCAAGCAAGGGAGTGAGCGATGCAAATTGAAATCTGGTCGGACGTGATCTGCCCCTGGTGCTATATCGGCAAGCGGCATTTCGAAAAAGCGCTCGAACAGTTCGGCCAGCACGAAAACATAAACGTGATCTGGCGCAGCTTCGAACTGGACCGGAATGCCCCGCAACATTATCCGGGCACGCCGGAGGAAAGGCTGGCGAGCAAGTATGGTGTCAGCCTGCAGGAGGCGGCGGCAATGAACGCCCGCGTGACAGCGGTCGCGCGGGAAAGCGGGCTGGAATATCGCTTGTCAGATGCCCGGCCGGGGAATACCTTCGACGCGCACCGACTGCTGCATTTTGCGAATTCGAAAAATCTTGGCGACCGTGCCACCGAATGCATCATGCAGGCGTACTTTTCGAAATCGTTCCCGGTGGGCGACCGTGCTGCGCTGGCGGGTCTTGCGCCGCAGTTCGGCATTGCTGAAACCGAAGCGGCGGAAATGCTGGAAAGCGGCGCTTATTCCGACGCGGTGCGCGCCGATGAACTGCGCGCAACCGAATTCGGCGTCACCGGCGTGCCGTTCTTCGTGTTCGATGAAAAATCCGGGATATCCGGCGCGCAACCGGTCGCGGTGTTTGTCGAGGCACTGCAACAAACCTGTCGATGAGTATGGCGAGCAAACATTTTGCTTTTCCGCTGCCCGAACCGGATATTCAACGCGATATGGCCATGTCAGGAATCGTGGCGCATGCACATTCAGTGCGAACCGCGCCGTATCCAGACCGGAATGGCGCAATGCATCCGGCCTGGAACAGGGTGCGGTAGGGAATTGATGTGGATATGACATTCGCAGGGATCGGGTTGCACGTATTTATTGCGGTATTCTTCGCGATACACGTGGTGCGCACCGGGCAGCCGATGTATTGGCTGATCATACTGTTCATTTTTCCGCTGCTGGGCAGCATCGTCTACTTCTTCGCAGTCTATTTGCCGGGTTTTCGCCTCAATCACCGTGCCAGAAGGGTTGTCGCCGCGGCATCCAGGGCACTCGATCCGCAACGGGAAATCCGCGAAGCCCGGGCGGCCTTTGAACAATTGCCGACGGCACAGAACCAGATTCGCCTGGCGGAAGCACAGCTTGAACTGGGCCTGTCCGATGAGGCGGCGAAAAACTACGAAGCCTGCCTGAATGGCCCGTTCCTCGGTTCGCTGGAGATCAGGTTCGGTGCCGCCCGTGCTTTCGTCGAGTGCAAACGCTACCGGGAAGCGATTGAACACCTTGAGTCGATCCAGAATATAGACCTGGCATTCCGCAGGGAAGCGGTATCGCTGTTGCTCGCCCGGTCATATGCAGGGGTGGGCAGGAATGCGGCGGCGCGTGCCGGATTCGAGTCGGTGCTGGCCCGCTACGGCAGTTTTCAGGCGCGCGCCGAATATGCGATCTGGGCGCTTTCGATAGCGGACGCGGAAACTACTGCCCGGATACTTGCCGAGATCGGGCAAATTACCAAACGCTGGAGCCCGCAAGCAAGGGAGCTGAATGCGGCAATCATGCAACGCCTGAATGACGCGCTTGCTGCGTCCGGCAAGCACCTCTGAACCCTGAATCGCTCGCTGTCCCGAGAGAAAAATCATGTTTCTGTTAAAAGCATATTTGATACTGGGACTGGCAATGTGCCTGGTGGTACTCTGGGATTACAAGTGCCTGCCCAGAACGGCTGGCCGGCTGGTAAAACAGCCGGGTGACAGAACCGGTTTTTCGCTTGTTGTGCTGGCAGTACGGAATTTGACGCTAATGGCCTTGTTTGCTTTTATCCTCTGGCCCCTCGTTTTGGCGCTCGAGCTATCCGGGAAAGGAAATAAGTGAGCCATATGGACCGCCCGCAATGCTCTGCCTGCAGGCCTGAATCGGTGGAGGTCAGGACTGCCATTGCGCCTGGAATGGACGAAGCTGCACATGCTCGATATTTTGCGTTATTACAATATTTTCAATTGTGACTCGTCTGCAACGGAATGGATACCACGCTAACCCATAACACGATCACGGCCGAACAGAACAAGCGTATCGCGGACGCCGTATCGCGCGAACGCGGGCGGCTGGGAAATTTCATCCGCAGGCGGGTTCCCGACGCGAGCGAGGCGGAAGACATCCTGCAGGATGTGCTATACGAGTTCGTCGCTGCGTACCGTCTTCCGGAACCGATCGAACAGGTCGGTGGGTGGCTGTTTCGCGTGGCGCGTAATCGCATTATCGACCGCTTCCGCAAGAAGCGGGAAGAACAGCTGCCCGAGTTATCGGGAGAAGACGACCATGGAAACTGGCTGGATGAAGTGTTGCCGTCCGCGGATGCCGGACCTGAAGCGGCCTACGCGCGCGGGGTGCTGCTGGACGAACTGGTCGCCGCACTGGAAGAATTGCCGATGGAGCAGCGCGCCGTGTTCATTGCGCATGAACTGGATGGGTGCAGCTTCAGGGAACTGGCGGCGGAAAGCGGTGTGGCTGTGAATACCTTGCTGGCACGCAAGCGTTATGCGGTGCTGCACCTGCGCAAACGGCTGCAAACGCTATATGAAGAGGCAGGCCTGGCGTTTTAAGACGGATACAGCGGCCATTCGTCAATGTCACGTATAATCGGCTCCGTGAATTCCGGGAGCTTATAAATGACGGCCTTGTTATGCAGCTTTGGCGCCGCGCTGTTCACGGCGGTGGGCGGTATGTTTGCACTGAAACATACCGATCGTCTGCACCTGATACTGAGTTTCAGTGCCGGCGCCGTGATCGGCGTCGCTTTTTTCGATCTGATGCCCGAAGCGTTCGAACAGGCGGGTTATTACCACCGGATTCCCGAGATTGCTGCATTCATCGCGCTGGGATTTACCAGCTACATGGTGCTCAACCGCTGGCTGTTGCTCAGTCCGGCTCATGACGAAGGCTGCGAAAATCCCTGGCACCGCGGGCAAATCGGCGCTGGCACCCTGTCGATCCACAGCTTCATGGATGGCGCGGCAATCGGGATCGGATTCCAGTCTTCATCTGGTCTCGGGATTGCAATCGCGGTTGCCGTATTGATCCACGACTTTTCGGACGGCATCAATACGGTCGGGATGATACTGAAGGGCAACGGTTCACGCAGGCTGGCGTGGCGGTGGCTGGCGGTCGATGCGATCGCTCCCGTGGCCGGTGTCGTGTCCACCAGCCTTTTCGTGATGCCGCCGGATTATATCGCGCCGGCATTGGCAATATTCTGCGGATTTTTCCTTTATATCGGTGCGAGCGACATGCTGCCCGAAACACACCATGCGCACCCCAAGCTGCTTTCTGTCCTGGCCACGCTGGCCGGACTGTTTGCCCTGTATCTGGCCGGGCAGCTTGCGCGCAGTTAAACCAAAAATCGCAATTTCTGACGGTGCCGGGATGGTTGGTTTTCCGTTTGACCAGGATCCATACAATATTTCCGTCTGGCTATCGTCTTCACAGGTATGGAAACGGTGACCGCGTGTTCCGCGTTGCCGAACTGTATCGGGTGGACCGCAAATTTCAGATGAATCGAGTCTTAAAGGAGAAATGAATTGGGCAACAGTTGTTGTAAATCGAAATGCTGGAAGCTGGCGTTATTGATCGTGGCCGGCCTCGCGGCTTTGGCCTGGGTGGTGATGGCGTTGTGGAACTGGCTAATCCCGACATTATTCGCCGGTGTACACCCGATCAACTATCTGGAGGCAGCGGGTCTGCTGGTGCTGAGCAGGATATTGGTCGGAGGATTCCGCGGGCACGGCTGCCCCGGGCGCTGGCGTCACCACAAGCGGCTCGAACAAATGTCGCCTGAGGAACGCGAAAAATTCCAGGCCGGTATGCGCGGCTGTTGCGGCAACAGCAAGCAGGAAGGCGAGGACGAGGCGAATGCGTAACGCGAGCGCAGCAGCATGTATTTCGCGCCGTCCCTGATTCGGGAACAGCAGGTATTCGGCTTCGCTGCCGCCGGAGGTTACCCGGTGCGCGGTGAATTCCTGCGGCGGGATTTCGAGCACATCGGGGGCGTTTGTTCGGTAGGAAGGCGATTTGGCGCCAAGGGAATCCCGTGACTTTCCCACAAATTAAATAGGTTAATTATGTTCTTGTTGAATTGAGAACTGCTGCTATAAAATCGCCCGCTTCAGTTCACTTGGACGTAGCAGGCAGCCGTTTCGTGCAAAATGCCGATTCAAGCGCTGGATGCGGGTCCGGGCGAGTGGAATGTTCCGGGTGAACAGCGCTTGGCTTGCATCAGGATCAATTTCTGCCCCGCCGTTACCCAAGATTTGTAATATTGCATAGTGTGATTCGTTAACCAACTGTGAATAAGCCGATTAAAAAACTTGCTGTCGTTTCGGCCATTGCCGTGCTGCTGACGGGATGTGCCGTGGGTCCGGATTTCCAGAAGCCGGCTCCCCCTGCCGTGAAAGGTTACACCGCTGAGCCGCTGCCTGCCCGTCCTTCTGCGACGGATGCCCAGCAGTTCGTGGGAGGCCGTGATATTCCTGCGCAGTGGTGGACGCTGTTCCATTCGCCGGCGCTTAACCAGCTGGTCGAGCAGGCGCTGAAGGCCAATCCCAATCTGCAGGCCGCGCAGGCAACCCTGCGGCAGGCCCAGGAAAATGTGTATGCGGCGGAAGGGACGCTGTTTCCGAGCGTCAATGCCAACGGTTCGGTCGTCCGGGAAAAGACCAACGGCGCCCAGAACGGCCAAAGTTTCCCGGGCTCGTTGTTCACACTCTATAACGCGTCGGTCAGCGTTTCCTATGGCATAGACCTGTTCGGGATTGCACGCAGGGGCCTGGAATCGGTGGAGGCGCAACAGGAGTACGAGCGCTTCCAGCTCGAAGGCGCGTATTTGACCCTGACCTCGAACGTGGTTACCACCGCAGTGCAGGAAGCATCGTTGCGCGCTCAAATTGCTGCAACCCGTGAAATCATCGACGCGGAAGCCCAGCAGTTCGATATGTTGCAGAAGCAATACAGTGTAGGCGCGGTTTCGCAATCGAGCGTGCTGGCGCAGCAAACCGCGCTTGCGCAAACGCGCGCTACCTTGCCTCAGCTGGAAAAGCAGTCGACCCAGTTACGCAATCAGCTGGGCGCGCTTGCCGGCTATTTTCCCAGCGAAAATGGCACGGCAGCATTCGATCTTGAGATGCTGCAACTTCCGCAGGAATTGCCGGTAAGCCTGCCTTCCAAACTGGTTGAGCAACGTCCGGACATTCGCGCAGCCGAGTCTCTGCTGCATGCCGCCAGCGCCCAGGTCGGGGTTGCTACCGCCAGCATGTTCCCGCAACTGACCCTCAGTGCCAACGCAGGTTCGGTTGCCAACCGTGCCGGCGACCTGTTTTCATCGGGAAGCGGGATATGGAGCGTGGGTGCCGGTTTGCTCCAGCCGATTTTCCGCGGCGGCACTTTGCTGCACCAGAAACGTGCCGCGTTCGCCGCCTACGATGCCGCGGCTGCGCAATACCGCAGTGTCGTGTTGTCGGCATTCATGGACGTGGCCAACGTGCTGGATGCGTTGCAGTCCGATACCCGCATCTTTCAGGCGCAGACGGTTGCCGCACAATCGGCATCAGACAGTCTCGATATCACGCGCAAACAGTATCAGATCGGAGCGGCCAGTTATCTGGCACTGCTTAATGCCCAGCGGGATTACCAGCAGACCCGGATCGCGCTTGCGCAGGCGCGGGCCACCCGGTTTGCCGACACTGCGGCGCTGTTCCAGTCGCTGGGCGGAGGCTGGTGGAATCGCGACGATGTGACGGGACATACCGGACAGCAAATATCAGGGGTAGAAAAACAATGAGTATCCTAACCATACATCAGCAGTTAATACGGAGACAGCAACAATGACAAAACGAATGGTGATCATGCTCGTTTTGGCCGGGTTGGTATTCGGCGGCATATTCGGCTTCGAGGCGTTCAAGGCGAAGATGATAAAAAAATACATGTCCTCCATGGGCAATGCGCCGCAAACGGTTTCAACCATAAACGCCGGCTATCAGGATTGGCAGCCGCAACTGGAAGCGGTCGGCAGCCTGCGTGCAATCAATGGCGTCGAGGTCAGCCCTGAAGTTTCCGGCACTGTCGCCGCCCTCAATTTCTTGCAGGGCCAGGATGTTAAGAAGGGAACGGTGCTGGTGGAACTGGTTGCCGATAGCGACGTTGCCAGGCTGCACTCGCTTCAGGCTGCTTCCGCGCTGGCCAAGACCACTTACGAGCGCGACAAGCAGCAATTCGAGTTCAAGGCGGTCAGCCAGCAGGTGCTGGACATTGACAAGGCGAATCTGATGCAGGCTGATGCTGCCGTGGCGGAACAGCAGGCCATGGTGAACAAGAAATATATCCACGCGCTATTTTCGGGCCGTGTCGGTTTACGCCAGGTCAGCGTGGGGCAATACCTGAATGCCGGCACGCCGGTGGTTTCGCTGCAGGCGCTGGATCCGATTTTCCTGGACTTTTCGGTACCGCAACAAAACATCAGCATGATCCACCATGGACAGAAGGTGACCGCGACTTCCGATGCTTATCCGGGGGAAAAATTTTCCGGGAGAATCGTTGTGATCAACCCGGAAGTCGACACGGCCACACTTAACGTCAAGGTCAGGGCGGAACTCAAGAATCCTGGCCACCGTTTGCTGCCCGGCATGTATGCAACCGTGGACATATCCACCGGAAAGCCGCAACGGCAAATCACGCTTCCGCAAACTGCTGTTACCTATAACCCGTATGGAAACATCGTATTCCTGGCTGAACAGCAGGGCACCGACGACAAGGGCAAACCTAAACTCATCGTCAAGCAGGTGTTTGTCACGACAGGCGATACGCGCGGCGACCAGGTTGCTGTGCTCAAAGGAGTCAAGGAAGGAGATGTTGTCGTTACTGCAGGCCAGGTCAAGCTGCACAACGGTTCTCCCGTTGCCATCAACAACGAAATCCAGCCGAGCAACGAGGCTCATCCCGAGCCCAAGGATGAATAACCCAAGGATGAATTACACGGGAATGCCGCAATGAAATTTACCGATCTATTCATCCGGCGGCCGGTATTGGCCATGGTCATCAGCTTGGTAATACTGGTGCTGGGACTGCGTTCGTTCGGTGTCCTGCCGGTACTGCAATTCCCGCGCACGCAGAATGCGGTGATCACCGTGAGCACGACCTATGCAGGGGCCGATCCGGATCTGGTCGCCGGCTTCATCACCACGCCGCTGGAGAATGCGATCTCCCAGGTCAACGGCATCGATTACATGAGTTCGACCAGCACCAACAGCAGCAGCCTGATTACGGTGACTCTAAAGCTGAATTACGATTCGGACAAGGCGCTGACCGAGATGAGCGCGCAGATCAGTTCGGTGCTAAACCAGTTGCCTCCGCAAACCCAGAAACCCGTCATGACCATCAGCATCGGCCAGACCCTGGACGCGATGTATATCGGTTTTTCCAGCAAGGTGTTGCCGTCCAATTACATCACGGATTACCTGCTGCGCGTGGTGCAGCCCAAGTTGCAGGCGGTGGATGGCGTGCAGACTGCGGAGCTGATTGGCGCAAAGAATTTTGCGCTGCGGGCCTGGTTGGACCCGAAGAAGCTGGCCGCTTACGGTCTAACGGCGACAGACGTCAGCACCGCGCTTACTCAAAACGATTTTCTGTCCGGTGTGGGCAACACCAAGGGACTGATGGTGCAGGTCAACCTCAATGCTTCCACCAACCTGCACTCCGAGGATGAGTTCCGCAACCTGGTGATCAAGCAATCCGATAATGCCATTGTGCGTCTGAAGGATGTCGCCAATGTCACGCTGGGGGCTGAAAACTATGACACCGAGGTTGCATTCGACGGCAACAGTGCGGTGTATATCGGCATTCAGGTGGCGCCCTCGGCCAATTTGCTCGATGTGGTCAAAGGGGTCCGTGATCTGATGCCGGAACTCCAGGCCCAGCTTCCGCAGGGGATAGAAGGCAAAATCGTCTACGACTCCACCAAATTCGTGAACAGCTCGATCCACGAGGTGATCAAGACCCTGTCTGAAGCGCTGATGGTGATCATTCTGGTGGTGTTTGCGTTCCTCGGTTCGCCGCGCTCGGTGCTGATTCCCGTGATTGCGATCCCGCTATCGCTGATCGGAACCTTTACCATCATGCTGGCTCTGGGTTTCTCTATCAACCTGCTGACCCTGCTTGCTTTCGTCCTTGCCATAGGCCTGGTGGTGGATGACACCATAATCGTGGTGGAAAACGTCAACCGCCACATCGAGGAAGGTGTTGCGCCGATGCGGGCTGCGATTATTGCAGCGCGGGAACTGGCCGGCCCGATCATCGCGATGACCATCGTGCTGATCTCGGTGTACGTGCCGATCGGCTTTCAAGGCGGACTGACCGGCGCGCTGTTCACCGAGTTCGCTTTTACGCTGGTCGGCACCGTAACCGTTTCCGCGATCATCGCTTTGACACTTTCGCCGATGATGTGTTCGCGCCTGCTCAGGCCGCATCTGCCACAGGATACCAGTCTGGAATCCCGCGTCGTGCACTTCATCGACGCGGGTTTTGAAAAAGTGCGGCAGCTCTATTCCCGAACGCTGCACGGCTCGCTCGATTTCCTGCCGGTGACCGCCGTGTTTGCACTGATCGTGCTGGGCAGCATCTACTTCCTGTATGCCGCCGCCAAACATGAACTGGCGCCGCAGGAAGACCAGGGCGTCATCATTGCCTCGTTGACCGCTTCGCCAGACTCGACCCTGCAGCAGCGCGAACCGTATGCGAAGCAGAATTACCGGATCTACGCCGCGCATCCCGAGACCGACCACGTATTCCAGATAGACATGCCGGGGCGAATGATTTCCGGCATGGTGCTGAAACCGTGGGATGAGCGCGCCAAGACGGCCGACCAGCTGCAGCCGGTAGTCCAGCAGCAATTGAGCGAGATTGCCGGTGCGCAGGCAGTGGCATTCCAGCCGCCTTCGCTGCCGGGCAGCCGCGGACTGCCGATACAATTCGTGATCGGTACCACCGAGCCCTTCGAGCGCCTGAACGACGTGGTGCAGGGGTTTTTGCAAAAGGCTCAGAAGAGCGGCATGTTCATGTTCATCAATACCGACCTGCGCATCGACCTGCCGCAATCCACCGTGGTCATCGACCGCAACAAGGCCGCGCTGCTTGGCCTGTCCATGCAGGACATCGGCAATTCCCTGTCCGCGATGCTGGGTGGCGGCTACGTAAACTACTTCAGCCTGGCGGGACGCTCGTACAAGGTGATACCGCAGGCGCAACAGCGCTATCGCCTCAACACGGCGCAGCTGCTCGACTATTATGTCCGTACTGCCAGCGGCACCTCTGTGCCGTTGTCCAGTGTCGTGCATATCACTTCCAAAACGACGCCAGAATCGCTGAACCATTTCCAGCAACTCAACTCGGCGACGGTTCAGGGCGTCGCGTTGCCGGGTGTGACGACCGGTGAAGCGCTGGGTTATCTCAAGGATCTGGCCGACAAGACGCTGCCACAGGGCTATTCGGTGGACTACGGCGGGCAGTCCCGCCAGTTCATGCAGGAATCAAGCGGATTCATTGCGATGTTCTCGTTCGCGCTGGTCATCATTTTCCTGGCGCTGGCCGCGCAATTCGAAAGTTTCCGCGACCCGTTCATCATTCTGGTGTCGGTGCCGATGTCGATTGCCGGCGCGCTGGTATTTATCAGCCTCGGCGTTGGCGGTTCGAGCCTGAATATATACACCCAGGTCGGCCTGGTGACCTTGATGGGTCTGATCAGCAAGCATGGCATTCTGATCGTGCAATTTGCCAATAACCTGCGTCTGGAAGGCAAGTCCAAGCGCGAGGCGATCGAAGAGGCGGCCGGAATCCGGTTACGGCCGATCCTGATGACGACAGCTGCGATGGTTCTTGGGGTGATCCCGCTGATCACAGCCAGCGGTGCAGGCGCGGCATCGCGCTTCAACATGGGTCTGGTGATCGCCAGCGGACTTGCCATCGGCACATTGTTCACTTTACTGGTGGTGCCAGCGGTTTACATGCTGCTCGCCAGCGATCATGTTAAATCCGCCGGGACGGAAGACGAGCACGAATTGTCGAACGCCTGATCTTCGTTTGCGCCTCAGGGAATCATCATTGCTCTGCAGCATGTGCGGGGGAGGCAGATTTGGCCACGCAATTCGGAGCTTCCACCCCCACCAGAACTGTGCGGAAATTGCCAGCCAGAATTCAATCCAGCAAAGCGATTCGATAAGGATACATATCTTTACATTACTTTGGAGATGGGGAATATGCCCGAGCCGTGATGAGCTGTTAAAATATCAAACCCTTCACACTCTCCAAGGACACCCATGCAACAAGTACCCGACATGATGACCGCGATCGAGCGCCGTGCCAGCTTTGGCCTGGCAAGTATCTATGGCCTGCGTATGCTGGGGTTGTTCATCATCCTGCCGATCTTTGCGATTTATGCGCGAAACTTGCCTGGAGGCGACAGCCATCTGCTGATAGGCATCGCTCTCGGTGCCTATGGATTGACCCAGGCGATGCTGCAGATTCCCTCCGGCTGGTTGTCGGACCGCTACGGGCGCAAGCCGGTGATCTATTTCGCCCTGACCTTGTTCGCGGTCGGCAGCTTCATCGCCGCCGATGCACACAATATCTACTGGATCATCGCCGGACGGGTGGTGCAGGGCGCTGGCGCGCTGAACGCGGCCGTGATGGCCCTTACCGCCGATCTCACCCGCGAAGAGGTGCGCACCAAGGCGATGGCGATGATAGGCATCACCATCGGCATCACCTTTTCGATATCGATGGTGCTATCGCCCATGCTCAACAATTTGCTGGGTGTACCCGGTATTTTCGCGCTGACCGGCGTGCTGGCGGTGCTGGCGATCGGTGTGGTGAAATTCATGATACCCGATCCGTCGATCACCCACTTCCACAGCGACACCGAAGCCAGCGGGAAACATTTTGTCGAAGTGCTGCGCAATATGGATCTGCTGCGTCTCGATTTCGGGATATTCTCGCTGCATGCGATTCTGATGTCGGTTTTCATGCAAGTGCCGTTCGTGATGGAGAGGGATGGCTTGTCATTATCGCACCACTGGTATGTCTATCTGCCGGTGATGCTGGTGGCATTCGTGCTGATGGTGCCGCCGATCGTCATTGCGGAGAAGAAAGCCAAGATGAAACAGATATTCATGCTGTCGATATTCCTGGCGATGTGCGCTCAGGCGTTGCTGATGTTTGCGCAGAACAGTTTATGGGGCGTGGCTGCCGCGCTTCTGGTATTCTTTACCGCGTTCAACGTGCTTGAAGCGACCCTGCCATCGATGATCAGCAAGATCGCGCCGCTGGCAGCCAAAGGCACCGCAATGGGTGTGTATAGCAGCGTTCAGTTCCTGGGTGCCTTTTCCGGCGCGGCAATCGGCGGTGCGCTGCTGCAGTTCGTCGGCGGCAATTCGGTGTTTGTGTTTGCCATCGTGCTGCTGCTGGTTTGGCTGATCGTCGCATCCACCATGAAACCGCCGGCGCTGGTGCGCACCAGGCTGTATCATTTGCCGACGATGAATGACGCCGCGGCGGCCGAGTTGCAAACGCAGCTCGCTCAGCTGCAGGGGGTGCGCGAAGCGATGGTGGTGGCGGCCGAGAACATTGCTTCACTCAAGGTGGACATGCAGGGCTTCGATGAAACAGCAGTCGACAAACTCGTGATGAAAGGAGCGTGACATGTCGGTGAACAAGGTAATACTGATAGGCCGCCTGGGCAAGGACCCGGAAACCCGCTACATGACCAGCGGAGAAGCGGTAACGAATGCGACGCTGGCGACTTCGGAAAACTGGAAGGACAAGAGCGGCGAAAAACAGGAAAAAACCGAATGGCATAACCTGGTGTTCTACCGCCGACTTGCCGAAATTGCCGGTGAGTATCTGAAAAAGGGATCCCAGATTTACGTCGAGGGTAAATTGCAGACCCGCAAGTGGCAAACCAAGGAAGGGCAGGATCGCTACACCACCGAGATCGTTGTCAACGAAATGACCATGCTGGGCGGAAAATCGTCAGGCGCGGGCAGTTTCGAGGTGGTTGAGAACAAACCCGCCACAGCATCGGGCAGTGCGGCACCTGCCAAGGCCGCACCTGCCGCGAAAGGCAGTTTCGATAATTTTGACGACGATATTCCGTTCTAGGGAATTCGATTAATTTGAGCCAGATTCACGGCAAGCAAAATTACCCCTGTGTATTAAGATACAGGGGATTTTGCTTTGCCCGCTGGTGATTTAAAGGTGTCGCCAGTATGCGGCAGTCTGTGCCTCGATCAGGCTACTCATCTGTCTCGTAATGGATCTCGAGTTTCTTCATTTTCTCCCACAGATTCTTCCGACTGATGCCGAGTGCGGTGGCTGTTTCAAGGATATGGCCGCCATGACTCTGCAGGATGCCCTGGATGAATTTCCTTTCGCAGGCATGAAGATATTCGTTGAGTGATTCGATGTTTTGGGGGTGATCCAGCATCGCAATCGGAACTTCATCAAACAGCAGTTCCGCAGTGAGCACATTTTGCTGGGAAAGGATACATGCGCGCTCAAGGCAATGCTTGAGCTCGCGGATGTTTCCCGGCCACGGGTGATCCAGCAATGCTTTCTCAGCCGACCGGCTCAAGGTGCGGGGATCGGTATTTTCTGCCGACCATTTTTCAAGCAACCGTCCGGCCAGCCATGGGATATCTTCCTTGCGTTCGCGCAATGGCGGAATGTACAAATGGATGACATGTATCCGGTAATACAGATCCTCGCGGAACCTGCCTTCCTCGACCATTTGTTTCAGGTCCTGATGCGTGGCGCAAACCAGCCTGATGCTGACCGGGATCGGATTTTCCCCGCCGACCCGGATAATCTGCCGTTCCTGAATTGCACGCAGCAGTTTGACCTGCATCGTTGGCGTCATTTCACCGATCTCGTCGAGGAAAAGTGTGCCGCCGATCGCCAATTCGAAAACGCCCTTTTTGTCACGAACAGCCCCGGTGAATGATCCCCTGACATGGCCAAACAGTTCGGATTCCAGCAAAGTCTCGGTCAGTGCGCCGCAGTTGACGGCGATAAACGGCGTCGCGCCGGCCGGATCGCGCTGGTGATGCAAGGCACGCGCAACCCACTCCTTGCCGACACCCGATTCGCCGGTGATTAACACTGAAGTTGAGTTCTGGGCGATACGGGGCAACAGCGATTCGACCGTGCGCATCGCGTGGGAAATGCCCAGGCTGTTTTGACCGGGTACAGCCGGCCTGGATTCAAAGCATAGGCATTTAATTGTTTCGAGTAGCGCGTGGGTGTCGAGCGGTTTGGTCAGATAGTCGTGGGCGCCAAGTTTAAGCAGCCTGACAGCGCGGTCGATCGTGCCGTAACCCGTTGCAAAGATAAACGGGGGCAATGTTGTTGCAGTCGCCTTTAATTGCAGGTAAAGGTCTTCGCCATTGATGTCGGGAAGCTGAATGTCGCTGATGACAACATCGTACTGCTTGCGGTTCAAGGCTTGCATCGCCTCCCTTCCGGTCTTGAACCAATCACATTCAAAGTCCTCGAGTCCCAGACGGTCCGAAAGTGCTTCGCCCATGATCGGGTCGTCTTCGATCAGGCAGATGCGGTACGGCTTTTCGATCATGCAGGCTCCCCAAGGGGAATGTTTACGCTGAAGTGCATATGGTTATTCGTTTCCCTTCTGACCCCTACATGACCACCTAGCTGATGCACGATCTGATAGGTTACCCACAATCCAAGACCGTGCCCGCCTTCACCCAGCGAGGAGAATGGTTCAAAAAGTCGTGCGATCTGTTCATCCGTCAGTGTATTGCCGTTGTTTTCCACGGAGAGCTGCAATTGACAGTCCACAATATCGATATCAAAGTTTACCTCGCCTTGTTGCGAGGCCGCCTGTACGGCATTGAGCAGCAGGTTGATCAATATCTGCCGCACAAAAGTGGCGGGCAAACCAACATCTTCGTCTATGCTGTTGTGCCAGCCGATGTGCAGGCCTTTCTTGCGCGCCATGGGTGTGATCAGGGTCAACACGTCCTCGATGTCCTGCGGTGTCAGGTTGCGGCTGTTGCTCTTTGCTTCCACCAGCAACGCACCGACGGTGTCTTTGATCTGGTTCAGTCCGCGTTCGATCAATGTTACGGTTTTTACCGTGCGCGGGTCTAAATTACCATATGATTTTAATGTGTCTATTGCTGTGAGCATACCGCTCAGTGGATTGTTGATTTCATGAGCGATGCCTGCCGACAGCTGACCCAGCGCCGCCAGACGTTCAGACTGTACCATTTTCCTTTCCAGTTGTTCATTATCCTTCAGATAGCTGAGCATCTGTGTATATGCCTCGAAAAGCCTGCCGAGTTCATCGCGGTGCGCATAGAGCTTTGGGTCAAGATCTTCCGGCCATTTCCGGGTGATCTCCCCCATGCGTGCAGAAAGTTGCACCAGTGGCATTGCCATGCGCCAGCCCCAATACCAATTGAAGGGCAGCAGGATGGCAAGAATGATTGCTGCCGCTATTAAACCTTGTCTGGCCAGGCGTGAGAAACGTGGCAGAAATACATTCTTGGGATGGACAATGATCAACGTGCCGAGATGCTCGTTCTTACTGGAAATGGGCGTCACATAATAATAATATTTCGATCCGGGCAGGTTGATGTGTTCAGAATCGGCTTGATCCATTTCGCTGATTTGTTTTGCGACCTGGGCATAGTCAGGACTCAGGTGCCGCATGTCGGTGACCATTGGGCCAGAGTCCGGATGGGCGGAGACAACGACACGCATTAGATTATCGACAACCATTATGGAAATCGCACTGACGGGGTTCGAACCGGGGTCATTACTATTCAGGGGTGACGATATGATTTCGTACTCCCGCTTGATATCGCCGATCTGGAGCGCTGGAACAAGATTCGATATAAGCGAATAGCCCATGATCTCGGCGTCTACGTGCAAATTCTCTTTGAGATCATCATAGACATTAAGCATCAAAGTACCCGCCACGGCCAACTCGGTGATGATAATGAGCAGCCCCCCCCAGAGCGGAATCTTGTATCTGAAACTAAGATCCAGAATCCTTTTCATAAGTATCACTCAGCACATGCTATATATAAGGGTATTCCAAGTTGCCAAATCAAAATGGACGCCTGATTCGGGAAGATTTCTGACTATTAATTATAAGATATTGATAAATTTCAATTTATATATTGGTGTTACGTGATGGTAACAAAATACGAACTTAATAATTTGATATTGTTACCAGATGGAAACATCACTTATCTATTATTTTTCCATTCGTAATAAATCAAATTTTTTGATCCCTGTCCCACTCTCATATTATGAAAAATTATTACGCTAATTCATGATGATAAGTTACGAACAAATGACTTTAACAGTTTCATCAATATCTAATTAAGCGAAATCTAAAGCGTTTCAGTCCTTAGCTTCTTGCAAGTCCCATGCCTTAGTAAATGCCGCAGTCACAATTTCACATCAAGCATTAACTCGTTGCATACATGTAAACCTGCTGCAACTTCAATGGGACGCTCGACTGCAGGTGCATACTCCAGCAAATTTTAAGTTTGGATTTGTTCAATATTATGTTGACGAGCGGAAATTTTCGAAAGTTAAAGGAAGAAGTGAACTGGCTTGCGACGATCAAAATCTTTAATTCCGCGGGAAATAATTTCATGCGTTACCTTCAGGTAACCCTGTAAGGCGAATCGATCCCAAATTCCACCCAAGAGTCGTTTTATCCAACGGCTTGCTGATTAATATCGCAGACCAGAAAATAAGACGCCAGGTCTCTAGCCAGCGCACCGTCATGTATTTTAATGGCTTTATTATTCCCTGCGTTTTTCATGCTCCTGAAGCTGCAATTCTGCAGCTGAATACTCAAGTTTTATGGCATGTGTATTGCTGACTTCCCCAGGCAGCAGAACCAAATCTACGAATCAACCAATTAATTTCTGGAGATGAAAATGAAATACAAATTCGCCAATATAGAATTTCTCAGCATTCTCTGCACAACAGCCCTTTTGACTTTCTCGGCAAATTCTTTTGCTGCCGTGGACGCCGATGCTGCAAAACAGCTGGCACGCGAAAACAGCTGTTTCAAATGCCATGGAATTGAGAAGCCAAAGGACGGACCTGCCTATACCGCGGTGGCAGCCAAGTATCGCGGCAAAGCCGATGCCGAAGCGAAACTGATCCATCATGTTACTTCCGGCGAAATGGCGAAGTTTCCCGACGGCCATGAAGAGGCACACAAGAATATCAAGGACAAGGCCTCGCCTGAAGAGATCAAGAACCTCGTCGATTGGATACTTTCGCTGTAATTATCCAGTGCTTATCTAATCTGGCATCATTTAGCGAATTTGGGCGGAATATGTTTTCCTTGCGAATTGAATGGCTGTTGTGTGTGCTCATCGGATGCTGGGTAACGGCCGCATCGGCTGAACAGGCACCTGTGCAACAAAATCAGGCTTCCAGTGTTGTTATGGTTCCGGTCCCGGCTTCCGCGCCGGTCGCAACTTCGGCTCTGCCGGATATGGCGCCGCCACCGATGGACCTGGCGGCGGCATCCATGAAAAAAGACCATATCTGCACGAGCTGCCATGATGAAAATGAGGTGAAACCCATCCTCGCGATTTACCAGACGAAGCATGGCGTCAAGGCGGATTCCCGCACGCCCAATTGCCAGTCTTGCCACGGCGAGAGTGAAAAGCACCTGAAAACTCGTGCTGCTCCCGACGTTCTATTTGGTACAAAAAGAGGGACATCTGGCGATTACGCGCCCAGCGATGCAACGGTACAGAATGCAGCCTGCCTCGCCTGCCACCGCAGGGATGCAAACCGCTCGCACTGGGAGGGGAGTACTCACCAGAGAGCAAATTTGGCCTGCGCCTCCTGCCATGTGATCCACACGACTCACGACAAGGTGCGCGACAAACGTACCCAGCCCGAGGTTTGCTTTACCTGCCACAAGGAGCAGCGCGCGCAATTCCAGCGTCCTTCCCATCATCCGGTTCCGGAGGGCGATTTGGGTTGTACCGATTGCCATAACCCGCACGGTTCCATTGGCCCCAAACTGATGAAACGCGATAGCGTGAATGAAACCTGCTACACCTGCCATATGGAAAAACGCGGGCCGTTCGTGCAGGACCACGAACCAGTCGGTGAAGACTGCACGATATGCCATAACCCGCATGGAACCACGGCAGAAAGCATGCTGAAGATGAGGCCGCCGTTCCTTTGTCAATCGTGCCACACCCCGCATTCGCCCGTGCAGCCATCGCTTACCGGTCAGGCCACGCCTTCACCCAACAGTCTCGGTTGGTGGAATGGCGCCGCAATTACCCAGGGGCGGGGTTGTGTGAACTGCCACAGCGAGATACACGGCAGCAACAACCCGAATGCAGCAGCCAATCCGCTGTTCCGTTAACACGATGCTAATTGGGAAAATGATCATGAAAAATGCCAAAAAGCAATTCAGGCCCAGCCAGAAACTCCTGGCGCTCGTCGTGCTCGCGGCTTTCGGGACAGCGCACGCGGAAGATGATGATGTTGCACGACTCGTTAACCCCGAAAGTTCTGTCAGTGCCGGGCTGGGTGCGATCACGGGCAACAGCTTGGACAGGACGATCTTCGGGCAATACAACGGCCTGCGCAAGAACAATACCGATTTGCTGCTGGACTTTAATGTTGTCAGGCTACAGAAGGAAGTCGGGCTATGGACTAAATTCGACGGGCACAATCTTGGGCTGGATAACCGTGAACTGAGCTTCTCGCAGGATAAGCAGGGCGACTGGAAATACGATATTAATTACCACGAGATCGTCCGTCATGACCCGCGCACCATCAATTCCGGTCTTCAGAATGCCGGAACGACCATGCCGACCGTGATGAGCCTGGTTACACCGGGTACAGGAACGGACCTGAACCTGGATATCAAGCGCAAGGCAGTGAGTATCGATGGCGACAAATGGCTTTCCCCCAATCTCATGTTCGAGGCAAGCGCAAAGAATGAAAACAAAACCGGGGCGCGACTATACGGCGAAGGCATCGCCTGCATGCCGCCGGGATTTTCTTCAATCCCTTGCAGCAGTTTGGCCGCGGCGATGTTGATGTTGCCCGAACCGATCAGCTCCACGACCAGGCAATTCGAAGCAAAACTGAATTATTCCGGCGACAAATACATGGTGAGCGGCGGTTATTACGGTTCGTTCTTCAGCAACGCGAACGGCTCGGTGAATCCAACCATAAACGGCAACCTGGTTAATCCGGATGGCACGACGCTCAATACCAGTGTTTCCCCCGGCAATACCCTGGCAAGCTATCTGCAGCAAGCATTGGCATTGCCGCCGGACAACCAGGCACAGCAGCTTTATGTATCCGGCAACTACGCGTTCACGCCAACAACACATTCAACTTTCAAATATGCCTATTCCCACGCCACGCAGGATGAAGACTTCGCCAGCATGGGCCTGGCCGGCGCACCTCCCGGTATCAGCAATCTGGGCGGCGTATTGGATACCAATGTTGTGCAGCTGGGGGTGACGGCGCGGCCGATGACTAGGCTCTCCGTGCTGGGCAATCTTCATTATGAAGACAAGGCGGATAAAACCCCGCTTGCCTTGTATAGGGGTACCTATACGAACGATCTGAATTCATCGAAACGTCTCACGGGAAAAGTGGAAGGCAGCTATCAACTGCCGGAGAACCTTCGGGCAACCCTGGGGCTCGATTACGCGACGGTGCACCGCGACCTGCCGGTCGGGAGTGCAGCGATCTATAACCCTAGCGCGACCATTTACCCGCTTTCCGGTTTGCGTGAGGACACGAAAGAGCTCGGCTATCGCGCCGAATTGCGCCGTTCCATGTCCGAAACCCTCAATGCTGCCATCAGTTTTGTGCATAGCAAGCGTGATGGTGGTAGCTGGATGAATATTGGCCCGGTTAACCCCGTCGGCACTTATCCGATGACAATGCTGGATCGCATGCGCAACAAGGTGAGGATGTCTGCGGACTGGATGCCGATGGCCAAGTTGTCGCTGCAGTTCATGCTCGAAGACGGAAAGGACACCTATACGGGTCCGACGGACAAGGGATTGCGCGATGCCGGAATGAATTCAATTGGCGTGGATGCGGCTCTGACCGTATCCGAGAAGTGGAAGCTGACCGGTTATGTCAACCGCGGCGACCAGACCAACCACGTCGACTACAACGTCGGCTATCTCGCCGCGCTCGAGGATGTCAACACCAGCGTCGGCATCGGCGCGGTCGGCAAGCTGACCGGGAAGATCGAGGTAGGCGGGAACCTGTCCTATCTGAATGACAGCAATCGCTATCAGCAAAGCATGGCGACCGGAGCGGCGATCATAGGGGGCGGATTGCCCGACGTGACCTATCGCATGACCAGTTTGAAGCTATACGGAAAATATGCGCTGAGGGAAAACGCCGACATTCGCGTCGACCTGGTGCACCAGAGCGTGAAGTTCGACGAGTGGACATGGAGCAACAACGGCATACCGTTTGCCTATTCCGACAATACCACTGTAGCGATGCAGCCAAACCAGAAAGTGACCTTCCTGGGGGCGAGCTATGTATACAAATTCAGGTGATTGTCCGGCAAAAGAAACCGCATTGGGAACCGATCCGGACGCAAGCTTGCGTCAACAGAGACAAGTCAGAGTGGAGGTAACAAGTCATGAATTGCAATTTTGAAAGTGAGGGAAGGAAAATGAAAGCTACGTTGATTCGACTTGGCCTGATGGCCGTGATGATCTCTGCACTGGCAAGTTGCGGCGGCACGAGCAATGGCGCGCCGGGCGCGCCGGGTGCGCCTGGCACGAATGGCACCAGCGGAAACGCGGTCACTGCTTCCAGCCTGACCGCGGATCAGTGGCTGGCGATCAAACCCAGCATCGATCCTGCCAGCATTTCCGTCACCATCAACAGCCCGCCCGTGGTGAAATTCAAGGTGACCGACCAATATGGCAATCCGCTGGTCGGACTGGGCGGTCAAGTCCAGGGCACCAATAGCGCACTTCCTAAAAACTACAATATCGTCTTTACGCTGGCCAAGCTGGTGCCCGTCGTCGGCGGTCCCAGCGTGTGGCGCAGCTACCTGGTGACCAAACCGTCGGTATCCGGCGGTGTCGTGAGCTGGGCCGGTACGTACCCGACCTTCGAACAGGAAGGAACGCTGGTCGACAATGGCGATGGCAGTTACCAGTACACCTTTTACCGGGACATCAAGCAGGCTGCGACCATTGTTGCCGGCCTGACCGATTCCGGTAACAACCATAAGGCCGATCTCGGCGACTTGTCCTACGATCCGACCCTGACCCACCGTCTGGGGATAGTTATCCAGGGCAGCCAGCCCGGCACCGGCACCAATACGCCGAATGGCGTGCAGGTGACGACACCCGTTCCATTGGTGAATACCTTCAACATCGGCTATGACTTCCGTCCGGACGGCGGAACGATCACCACGACGCGCGACATCGTCGAGAAAGCATCATGCACCGAGTGCCACCAGGGCAGGGGTATCGGCCATTTCAGCCCCAACTACACTACCTCCACCGATCCCGCTAAAGGAACCCCGGCTGGTACCTTCATCGGCCGCAATGACCCGAGACTGTGCGTCACCTGCCACACCGACCAGGCCAAATACAGCTTTGCCGAAACACCCAAGATCGTGAGCGCAACGGGCGTGGCAAACTATGATGACACTAGCTCGGTCGGCTACAAGCGGGTCTATGGCGAGGCGGCGTTTACCTATCCGCGCATGATTCACCAGACGCACATGGGCAACCAGTTGGTCAAGACCGGCTACAACCTGAATGCGCATGCCAAGAAATCCGATGGCACGACCGGTTGTGATTCCACCAGTTCGAATGCGGGTCAGTGCTTCAACCAGGTCGAGTATCCCCAGGATGTGCGCAATTGCACCAAGTGCCACGATGGATCTACCAACGCGGTCAACAAGACCAAGGATGGCGATAACTGGATGAATGTACCCAGCAGGCTGGCCTGCGGAGCTTGCCACGATGGTATTGACTTTACCCTTGCTGCGGGTGCAGTAGGAAGCGTCACCCTGCAAGACAGGGATGCCGATGTCAAAGCCAAAGTAGCGGTCGGCACGACGCATACGGGCCATCTGGGCGGTATACAAACAGACGACCACCTGTGCACTACCTGTCATAGTGCCGGGAACGTCGCGATCTATCACGGCCCCGCGCCTACCAATCCCGCCACCGGGATACCGGCAACCGCTGATATCAACCAGCGCAGCCTGAGCGCCACCATCACCGCTGCAAGCGTCAGTGGAACGGATGGCAGCGTAACGGTTAACTTTACGATTGCAGACAGTTCTGGCGGCCCCGTGGATGACTCGACGGTTGTTGCAGGAACAAATACGGCACCGTATGTCATTCCGGTGACCACTGGCACCTCTCCCGCGACGTTGCCGTTCAAGAGCTTGAACTTCACGCTCGCCAAGTTGATGCCATCCTTAAACGGTGCCTCGACTTACTGGAAGAGCTATACCGGCAAGTGCAACGTCAACAACGCCACGCCAAATCCGGATATGGTTGCGCTGGAAACAACGCCCGGGGATGTGACCACGATCCCTGCATCTGCCTATCACAACATCTTGCAGGGCTATAGCGAAATTGAATATGGTCAACTAGGAGCAGGCAAGCCAACCATGGCCCCCGGTATATTGACCGACCTGGGTGGCGGAAACTGGAGCTACAAGTTTGCCTTGGTGAATGCAAATACCCACAACTCGGACGGCAGCGGTGACATCCGTACCATCACCAGTGCAATCAACCTGAACACCAATGCGACTGCACTTGGGCTGGATTACACGGCTGTACCGACTTGTCCGGATCCTAACGCTGGTTACGATGCAACTCTGACGCACCGTATCGGCATGATCTTAAACAAGACTTCCGATGGTACCGACAACGTGACCAACGCCACCTATGACTTCGTCCCTGACGGCGTCACCAAGGCAGAAACACGCAATATCGTGACCATGGCGAATTGCGCAACCTGTCATGCGGGCCGCAAGATCCACAAGGGCTATGCCACCGAGTTGTGCGTGACTTGTCACAACCAGAACACATCCGATCCATCGGATGCGGATGCGAACCACACCGTTGACCTGAAATTTATCGTGCACAAGCTGCACTACAAGGGCACGGATCAGACGGTGCACGGGGAAACGTTCGGCACCGGTCCGATGATCGGCTATCCGGGCAATGTGATGAAGTGTACGGTCTGCCATAACGAGAATGCGACCAAACCGGCTACGAGCACCAGCGATGGCGTAAGCAGTACCAAGACAGGCAAGCTCGAGAATGCAGCCGCGTGGTACACAACACCGACCGCAGAAGCTTGCGGAACCTGCCACGACGATACTGCCGCAACAACGCATATCCAGAGTACCGGAATTTCAGGCGGAGTGGAGATGTGTACGGTTTGCCACGGTGCGGGTAGCGCGGATGGACTGGATGCGAAGACTGTTCACCTCAAACTCATACCTTGAGTAGCCAGGATGCAAGGGGCGCAGCGCATCGTGCCCCACTTATTGTTACAAACATGCTAACCCGGATGCGACAACGTATTCGGGTTAGTCCTACAAGGCAAGCCTGCGAAGAAGGACCGCAGCAAGCTTAAAAGGCATTCTATGAAACAGCACTCTATCTCCGCTGTCCTGGCCGCAGCCATACTGCTGCTCGGCACCGGCCTTTCTTCTGCAGTTGAAAATAATACGGGTACTCCGCAACAGGCCATAACCAAGGCCGAAGCAAGCCCGAAAAATGCCAACAGCGAAATCGTTGCCGGGTACACGCATCATGCTAGGACCAAACTGGTCGACATCAATACCGCAACAAAACGAGAATTGAAGAAACTCCACGGCATCGGCGATGCTGAAGCCGACAAGATAATCGCCGCACGGCCATTCGGCAGCAAGGCATGGCTGGTAACCAAAAAGATCATCCCGATCGAAACCTACCAGGCCATTAGTGGGAAGATCATCTGCAAGCTGACCAAGGAGGATATCGATAAGATCGAGGCGCAAGCCGCGCACGACAAGAAATAGCCGATTGTTCGGTAAAAATTCTTGGGGATTCAAGCGGTTCAATCGCCTGTGCGCAACAGGAACGGCAACAGAGTGGATAAGATTAAATTTATCCGGCTGTAGTCCTGAACATCTGTAAATGGTGGATGTATTTTAATTTTGAAATGGAGAGTGTCATGAGCGACAAACCCGGTTTAATAAGGCGTATTTGGAATTTTCTGAAGACGCCGAACGCGAAGTATTCCCTGATTGGCATAGTCTCCGTTTCATTCATCGCCGGCATCGTCTTCTGGGGCGGTTTCAATACTGCGCTGGAAGCGACCAATCGTTTGGAGTTCTGTATCAGCTGCCATGAAATGCGCGATAACGTATACCAGGAATACAAGACGACCATCCACTACCAGAACCGGGTCGGTGTGCGCGCGATCTGTCCGGACTGCCATGTGCCCAAGGAGTGGGGCCCCAAGGTGTGGCGCAAAATCCAGGCGAGCCAGGAAGTCTGGGGCAAGCTCACCGGGAAGATCGATACCAAGGAAAAATTCGAAGCTCACCGGATGGAACTGGCGACCAAGGAATGGGCGCGCATGAAGGCGAATGGTTCGCGTGAATGCCGCAACTGCCACAGTTGGGAAGCAATGAGCCCGAAAACTCAGACACCGTCGGACTATGCGCGGCACATGAAAGCGGAAGCTGATGGCAAGACTTGTATCGACTGCCACAAGGGTATCGCCCACCACCTGCCGAAAGAGTACGTCGACCCTGACGAAGAGTAACACTATCCTGAGCAGGATTGATTGCTTCCGGATAGCTTGCCCCGGACGGTTTTGGCAAGCAAATGAAAACGGCCGCATTGCGGTCGTTTTCGTTCATCATGTCCTTCGGAAAGGATGAATTGGGATCACAAACTGAATTTGTTCCCCCGCATTCCAGAGAAGGAATGACCTTCCTTGTCGGCGCAACCAGGCTAGCCGAAGAATCGCATCAGCAGGGATATGCCCCAGTCGCTGGAAATGCCCGCAAGAATCACGATTAGCACGAATATAAAAACCGAAACGGCAACGACCATTTTATTTTGCACAAAGCTTCCTTTTCCGGGGAAATCAGTTCATGAATTGTATTGTATAAGCTAGCGGCCCTGAAAGCATAACCGTTCAGCGCGCTCCACGGGCTTATATCACCATCACACTTTCCACACGCCCATCACATTTTCCATAGCCGGAAATTGTGAACCAGTATCGATTGCCGGTGCATCGACGCCGGATCATGTTCGCGCCGTTTCATTCGGCTGTTTGCCTCCGGCTTCCGCCCGTATTGGCACAGCAGGAATTATCAGCCTGGTGCCGGTTCAAGGACAGATTCCCCCAAAATTGCTACGGACATTTCGGCCAATACTGGCTGTTATAATAATTTTCCTTGAATACCGTCAGAAAAAATTGGATATGAGGTTGTCGGGCATTCTGATATTGGTTGCCTTGTTGCTGGGCGGTTGCGGCAGGCAGACTGCGGCCCAGCGCGACGCGCTTGAAAGTGCCAAGCCGGGTTATCTGGCGGCGAAGCGCTACTGCTCGCAATGCCACTCGCTGCCATTTCCGGACCAGCATCCGCCCGCTGCCTGGCCGTATGTCGTGTCGCGCATGCTAGGCTATATCGAATCCGCGAACAGGCGAATGCCGGATCCCGCGGAACGCAAAGCGATAATCGGATACTTTGAAAGCAATTGACGGTGCGAGTCAGGTCGGCTCCGTTGCGAAGCCATTGATATACGCGGTCCGACAAGCTGGAATAAATAAGCCTGATGCTTGCACATCAGGCTTATACAATCTTCAGCCAAAGTTCAGGCGTAGTAGCGAAGGCGCGTGGAAAACTTCTGCAACGCTTCGATGCCGCTGGTTTCTGCACGATGACACCATGCCTCCAGGTCCCGTACCATCTGTTCCTTGGTCGCCGTGGAACGTTGCCAGATTGCGATTAGATCCTGGCGCAGCGTGTAGGCGATGTTCAATTTTTGGCTGGACTGCATGACCAGTCCAAATTTCAGCTTCTCCTGCTCGTTCAGAACATTGACATCCATATGCAGCCAGCGCTTTAACCGCTTCAGGTCGACTTTGCCTATTCCGGGCATGCGCTGTCCGAGCTGCGCAATTTCTTCCCGATAAGTCTTCTTCAGGGACTTGGCATATTTCGCCATGACTTCGTAACGGTTGGCCATCACCGCGTGCAATGTAGCCAGATCGCAGACTGTTTTCGCAGTGTCGAGGTGTACCTTGGGTGCAACCCTTTTGATCTTCGCCAATCCCAGCGCGGCAAGGCTGCGGATATACAGCCAGCCGATGTCAAATTCGTACCATTTGCTGGAAAGCTTGGCCGAACCGATATGGGCATGGTGATTGTTGTGCAGTTCCTCACCGCCGATCAGGACTCCCCACGGCACGATATTGGTGGAGGAATCGGCAGGCTGAAAATTGCGGTAGCCCCAGTAGTGTCCGGCGCCATTGATGATTCCCGCTGCCGTTACCGGTATCCAGATCATTTGCACCGCCCAGACGGTGATCCCGATCGGTCCGAACAGCAGCACGTCGATGATCAGCATCAGCATGATGCCCAGCATGCTGTGTTTTGCATAAAGGTTGCGTTCCAGCCAGTCGTCCGGGGTGCCGCGACCGTATTTTTCCAGCGTTTCTCGGTTTTTGGCTTCCTTGCGATACAGCTCCGCGCCTTCCAGCAGCACTTTTTTGATGCCCAGTACCTGCGGGCTATGCGGGTCTTCTGCGGTTTCGCATTTGGCGTGGTGTTTGCGGTGGATGGCGGCCCATTCCTTGGTCACCGTGCCGGTGGTTAGCCACAGCCAGAAACGGAAGAAATGACTGACTGCCGGGTGAAGATCCAGCGCGAGATGGGCCTGATGGCGGTGCAAATAGATGGTCACTGACGCGATGGTGACATGGGTGAGCGCCAGCATGGTTAGCACGTAGCCCCACCAGGGCAGAACGACAAATCCTGAAAACATACAGCCTCCGGATTGCAACTGTGAATTGCAACAAGTAGTTATTGATAATGTAAACAATTGTACAGAAGCAAAAGCCGCCGCGGGAGACTAAATTCGCTCTAATATTGCCGCAAAGAATCCATCTGTTTTGTGTATATGGGGACGCAGTTCCAGATAATCAATCGCGTCCAGCGAAATCTTCTGTTGCCGCAAGGCTTCGCTTGCCGGACGCAGCACAAATTCGGGGTGGCTGGCGAGGAAAGCTTGCACGATTTGCTGGTTTTCTTCCGGCAGGATGCTGCAGGTCGCATAGACCAGCCGCCCGCCCTTTTTCAGCAGCCGGCTGGCAGACGCGAGGATCGCGGCCTGCTTCCGGGCAAGTTCTTCTATGCTGCCGGGTGACTGGCGGAATTTCAGGTCGGGATTGCGGCGCAGCGTGCCGAGTCCGCTGCACGGCGCGTCCACCAGCACGCGGTCGATCTTGCCGGCCAGACGCTTTACCTTGAGGTCGTTTTCGTGCGCAATCAGCATCGGCTGGATGTTGCTGGCGCCGGAACGCTTCAGTCGCGGCTTGAGGTTGGCCAGGCGCTTTTCCGATACATCCATCGCATAAAGGCGGCCTTGCGAATTCATCATCGCGGACAGCATCAGCGTCTTTCCGCCGGCGCCGGCACAGAAATCCACGACCATGTCATTGCGTCTGGGCGCGAGCAGGAAGCCGAGCAACTGGCTGCCCTCGTCCTGCACTTCGATCTTGCCTTCGGTGAACAGCGCATCGCGGTTGATCGGAATCTTTTCACTGAGGCGGATGCCGATCGGCGACCAGGGCGTGGCGATGGCGGCGATATTCTTGTCTTGAAGATGCTGCATCACTTCCTCGCGCTTGGCGAGCAGGGTATTGACACGGATATCCAGAGGCGCGCCCTGTTGCATGGACTTTCCGATTGCGAGAATTTCTTCATCGGAATAGCTGGTGCGCATCTTTTCCACCAGCCATTCAGGGAATTCGGCCTGAATCGACAGCGGCAGTTGATCGGGCTTTACGCCTTTCACCGTTGCGAGCCATTCTTTCTCCCCGTGTTTCAGCACCGGCTCGAGTTCGCGAAGGTTGTAGCCGCCATAGCGGAGCAGATAGGCGAGTGCCATGCGCCGGGGCGTGGTATTTCCTTCACAGGCTTGTTCCAGCAGCAAACGGTGGCGCAGCACGCCGAATACGGTCTCGGCAACCAGTTCACGCTCGTTGGAACCGAGACGCTGTTCCTTGAAGAAATACCGCAGTGTGGTGTCCGCGGGATGAGCCAGCGGCAGAATCGCCCGCAGTGCCTGGATGACGATTTCTAACCTGTATTCGGTTATCAGCATGGAGGGTAATCAGTTATCGGCTTGGAGAAGGTTGGGTAAATCAGGCTTGCAGTTTAACAGGGTTGCACGTGCGAACCATTATTCGTCGGCAGCGCGTATGCTCGATATCACATATTCCTCGGTGACCGCTCCGGAACCGTCCACAAGGCGGAATTTGACCGGCAGCAGCCGGTATTCCAGACCCAGCCAGATATCAAAATAGGCTTCTCCACCGTTATGTATTTGATGCAGTTGCAGGGTGCGCAATTTTCCCATCGGCGTATCGAGATCTTCCTTCGTGCCGATCTCGATCTGGTATTGATGGAGTTGTTCACCATCGCTGACGGGCAACGGGAAAGATTCGACACCCATCGGGAGTTTTGCGAGCTGGTACAGAAAACTCAGGGAATCCTGTGCGTTTTCGGGCAGCACGGTTTCGCCAGCGTTCGAGTAATGCAGTTTTCCCGCCGCGCGGTCGAACGTGGCGCGCATGCTGTGCTTGCCATTCCGGGTGATTGATTGTTCCTCGAATATGTCGGGTTGCAGTCCGTTTTCGGTTATCTTTCCCCGGCTGTCCAGGATGATCCGGTTGCTGTCGTGCAGGCTGGCCAGCCCGGCACTTTGCTGCATTGATTCCAGGTTGTAGCGGTCTCCGCGGACATCAAATTGCTGGCGAATCTCACCTGACATCAATCCGCCGGCACCCTGGTACACGGAAAAAGTGAGCTGCAGATGTTTGGGGAAAGGCTGTGCCGCTGTGCTTGGTCTGGTCATTTTCATCGGAGCCATGGACTCGTTTGCCGAATCGGTCGACTTGCCATTTTCAGAACGGGTCACGGCCTTCGCAGGAACCGGCTTCGCTTGTCCGGTATTCTTTGCAAGCAACTTGACGGGTTGCGGCAGCGGTTCCAGCCTGACCGAGAGCGGCGGCAATTGCGCTGCGGGTTGGGGCAAGGTGATATAGGGCAGCCACAGTATCGCGGCATGTATGGCCAGCGACAGTACGATGGCCAGTGCGAAGCGGCCACCCGGGGTGCGGATGGTTGCGATCACGGAACGGAAACGATCCTGGTCAATACCTGCGAGAGCTGGCCGCCGTCGGGATCGGTGATCACGATCTGGTAAGGGAAATCGGTGTGCTCACCGGCCAGCCAGATTTCGGTGCGGTTGGAGCCCTTTTCCGGAACGCTTGCGACATACAGCGCGTCAAAAGTGCCGAGCGGAATTTTCAGGCGTCGGTCATGCGCAACGGTGTAATTGTAAATATCCAGCTTGTCTCCGTTGGTCATATGGAAACTCAGGGTGTCGGCTTTATCCAGCGACAGGAACAGGAATTGGTACATTGCGCTCAGTCGGTCCTGGGTGTCATCCGGCAAAGGCATCACCCTGCGCTGATTGTGTCCGATCAGGGTTAATTGCATGTTATTCCAGTTGAATGTGGCGCTGCGATTCCGGTCCTCGTCACCCTCGCGAACATCGCTGAATTTCAGCGGTTTCAGACCATGGGCGTCTACCATCCCGCTGCTGCGCAGGATGATCCTGCCGGGCTTGAATATTGCCAGCAGGCCCGTGGCGCGCGTGGTGCTGACGATCGAATAGCGGTTATCCCTGCCGATCGAAAAAACTTCATCGACCTGGCCGATTTTGATGCTGCCCTTGTAGATACCGTAGCTGGCGCGGATGCTGCCAGGCGCTGCCGCGAACGAAGATCCGGCTACAAGCAGCATCACGCATGCGATAAATCCCGGAAGACGCTTCACGTTATTCGAGGCTGGGGCTGACCAGCGCGAAGCCGGACTGCTTGCGATTCATGAATTTCACCCTGTCACGCCCGTCCAGGAAAACTTTTCCGCTGCATAGCCATTTGATGGCTTGCGGGAATATGCGGTGTTCCTGGTTCAGCACGCGTGCCGCCAGCGTGTGTTCGGTGTCGTCACGCAACACCGGTACCGCAGCCTGGATGATGATCGGGCCGTGGTCGAGGTCCGGGGTAACGAAATGGACCGTGCAACCGTGTATCCATACCCCGTCCTGCAGCGCCCGGGCGTGGGTGTTGAGTCCGCCGTAGGCCGGCAATAGCGAAGGGTGGATATTGATCAGCCTGCCGTGATAGCGCGACACGAAAACGTTGCTGAGGATGCGCATGAATCCGGCAAGCGCGACAATATCGGGATCGAACGCATCGATCGCCTGCGCCAGCGCGGCATCGAAACTGTCGCGATCCGCATAATCGCGGTGTTCGACGACTGCGACAGGAACGCCATGGGCGTTGGCGATATCCAGGCCTTCCGCATCGGCGCGATTGCTGATCACCGCTGCGATCCGGCAAGGCAGTCCGGCATCCAGCAATGCCTGAAGATTGCTGCCGCGGCCGGAGATCAGGATGACCAGTTGTTTCATCGCGAAGAGTCAGGACGCCAATCAGCCGACCTGCGTTTGCGCCTCGTCGCCGACGCGCGCGCGTATCGATCCGATCACGGTGGCACGCTCGCCGGCGGCGTTAAGCATTTCCAGTGCCGCTGCTTCATCACGCCTGGCTACCACCACGACCATGCCGATGCCGCAGTTGAAAGTCCGGTACATTTCCTGCGGGTTGATGTTGCCCAGCTCGCGCAGCCAGTCGAACAGCGCGGGCGTGTGCCAGGCCTTGCCGTCAAGCTGGGCGACCACATTTTCCGGCAATACGCGCGGCACGTTTTCAAGCAGCCCGCCGCCGGTGATGTGCGCCATGCCCTTTACGGTGATCGATTTCATCAGCGCAAGAAGCGGCTTCACGTAGATGCGCGTCGGTGCCATGATCAGGTCGGCCAGCTTTCTGCCATCCAGCATTTGCCCGAGATCGACGTTGCGGGTGCTGATGATCTTGCGCACCAGCGAATAGCCGTTGGAATGCGCACCATTCGACGCGAGCCCGATCACCGAGTCCCCCGCGCCGATGTCCGCACCGCTGACAATGCCGGATTTTTCCACCACGCCCACCGCGAAACCGGCCAGGTCGTACTCTCCGGCCGGGTACATGCCCGGCATCTCGGCCGTCTCGCCGCCGATCAGGGCGCAACCCGCCTGTTCGCAGCCGAAAGCAATGCCTTTGATCACTTCGGTGGCGGCATCCACATCAAGCTTGCCGCACGCGAAATAATCGAGGAAAAACAGCGGTTCCGCACCTTGCACCAGAATGTCGTTGACGCTCATCCCGACCAGGTCGATGCCGACCGTGTCGTGGCGGTTCAGTTCGAACGCAAGTTTGAGTTTGGTCCCCACGCCGTCGGTGCCGGACACCAGCACCGGTTCGCGGTATTTTTTGGAAATTTCCACCAGCGCACCGAAGCCGCCGATGCCGTTGAGGACTTCCGGGCGCATGGTGCGCTTGGCAAATGGCTTGATGTTTTCGACCAGGCGGTCGCCTGCATCCATGTCCACTCCTGCATCCCGGTACGTCAGGTGCCCGCTTTCCGCGGATAAAGCATCGTTGGTCGGCTTATTCAAGTTGAGTTCTCGCTTTCTTCAGGATAAAGTGCTGCACGAATTTTCACGAATTTTACCCGAAATGACCCTCTCCCGCTTTGCCGCCTTGCAATGGCTTTCGTTTGCAGTCTTCGCCATTGTGCTGATGTATTTGCTCAGCCCGATACTTACGCCGTTCGTCGCGGCGGCTGTGCTCGCCTATATCTGCAATCCGCTGGTGCAACGGCTGTGCGCCTGCAGAATACCGCGCACCCCGGCCGTGCTGCTGGTGATGACCGGATTGCTGCTGCTGTTCGCGCTGCTGCTGCTGATCATGTTGCCGCTGCTGGAAAGCGAAGTCAGCCGTTTCACGACGCGTATGCCGGACTGGATCGAGTCCGCACGGTTGCATTTGCTGCCGTGGTTGCAGCGCTGGTTTGGCGCGGATCTGCAATGGGATAGCGCTGCGCTGAAGCATGCCATGCTGAGTCACGGTCAAAGCGCCGGCGGGATTGTCGAAAAGCTGCTGCCATGGCTGAGCAGCAGTGGCAGCGCAATCATCGGGGTCGTGGTCGACCTGTTGCTGACGCCGGTCGCGATGTTCTACCTGCTGCGCGACTGGAACATCTGGCTGGGACGCATCGACGATCTTGTGCCGCGCCATCTTCACGCAAGGACAACCGAAATCGTCACCGAAGTGGACCACATACTGGCTGAATTCCTGCGCGGACAGATTTCCGTGATGCTGCTGATGAGCGCTTATTACGTGCTGGTGCTGTGGCTGGTCGGCCTGCAATACGCTTTGCCCATCGGTATTGTCGCCGGGATGCTGGTATTCGTGCCGTATCTGGGCATGGTCACCGGACTGGTTCTGGCCACGCTGGCGGCGGTGATGCAGTTCACCGCATTCAGCAACGTGGTACTGGTCTGGGCCGTGTTTGGCGCGGGACAGTTGCTGGAAGGCATGGTGGTCACGCCCTGGCTGGTCGGCGAGCGGGTCGGTCTGCATCCGCTGGTGGTTATTTTCGCGCTGCTGGCCTTCGGCCAGTTGTTCGGTTTCTTCGGCCTGCTGCTGGCGTTGCCGCTTGCAGCCATCTCTATGGTTGGGCTGCGCTACGGCAAGGCCTGGTATCAGTCCAGCACCCTGTACGCCAAGCCATGAGCCAGCTTCTGCTCGACATTTCGCCCGACTGGCAGCCGTCACTGGAAAATTTTGTGACGGGGCGCAATATGGAACTGGTCTCGGCATTGCGTCATGCTTTGTCGGGCGACAGCAGCGAGCGTTTTTTTTATGTATGGGGCGAGTCCGGCAGCGGCAAGAGCCATTTGCTGCAGGCCAGCGTGAACGCTGCGCGCGACCTGCTGCTGGAGGCGGTTTATGCTGAAGGCAGTGTTCCGTCCCGGGTTATGGACTCCGGTGCCACCGTGGTCGCGGTCGATGATGTCGATCAGCTTGATGACGCAGCGCAAATCGAATTGTTCGATATCTATAACCGGATGCGCGACAGCGGGGCAATGTTGCTGGTCAGCGGCAATGCATCACCGCTGCATCTCTTGCTGCGCGACGATCTGCGTACCCGGCTCGGGTGGGGGCTGGTGTATCAGTTGCATGTGCTGAGCGACGAAGAAAAGGAGCGCGCGCTTGCGCAGCATGCCCGTTCGCTTGGCCTGGTGCTGCCGCCTGAAGTCACGCAATACCTGTTGCGCCACGGGCGCCGCGACCTGCCCACCCTGATGGCCGTGCTGGAGTCGCTGGATGCGCATACGCTGCGGCTGCACCGGCCGCCGACCATTCCTTTGCTGAAGGAAGTGCTGCAGCAACTGGAAGAACGGAAAGGTGCCTGAAGTGAACCTGACCCTGTTCGATCTGGACAATACCCTGCTCAACGGCGACAGCGATTTCGAGTGGTCGCAGTTTCTGATCCGCATCGGTGTGCTTGACCAGGAACTGTTCGAGGCGAAGAACCATGCTTTCTATGAGCAATACAAGGCCGGGACGCTGGATATCCAGGAATTCCTGGATTTTCAGCTGAAACCGCTGTCGCGCCATGCGCGCAAGACGCTGGACGAATGGCATCGCCAATTCATGCTCGAGCAGGTGTCGGGCATGATCACCCCGGCCGCGCGCGAACTGGTTAATCGTCACCGGATCGCAGGCGATGTGTGCGTGATCGTCACCGCGACCAACAGTTTCGTGACAGCACCGATCGCGCGCGAATTCGGCATCGACAATTTGATTGCCACCGAACCGGAGCACAGGGACGGCGAATTCACCGGACGCGTTGCCGGTGTGCCGTGTTTCCGCGAGGGGAAAATAACCCGGCTGGAAAGCTGGATGTTGCATTGCTGCTGGAACTGGGACAGTTTTGACGTCTCGACGTTCTACAGCGATTCGCTCAACGATCTGCCGTTGCTCGCCAGGGTGGACAATCCTGTCGCGGTGGATCCCGACGACACGCTGCGCAAGCACGCCGAGCAGCACGGCTGGAAGGTGATAAGCCTGCGCTGAGCACCGGGGACGGTACCTGCGCTGCAATGCCGGATCGACCGGATGCGTCTCTCTCAGCGCTGCAACCCGGCTTCGACGGCCAGCCGCTTTTCCCTGCCGGCCAGCCTTTCCACCAGTGTCAGCGCGAAGTCCATTGCGGTGCCGGGACCGCGCGAGGTGATCAGCTTGCCGTCTTCCACCACGGCCGCAGGACGTTGCAAGACCTGCGGAAAGGCATCGAGCGAGCCCGGAAAGCAGGTGGCCTGTTTCCCGTCGAGCAATCCGGCGGATGCCAGCACCGAAGGTGCGGCGCAAATTGCGGTGACATATTTTTCCTGTTGCGCCAGTTTCCGAACCAGCCAGGCAACCCGTTTGTCGGCTTTGAGGTTGTCGGTTCCAGGTTGCCCGCCGGGCAGCACCACCATGTCGTAGCTGTGCAGCAATGCGTCTTCCAGTGTGGTGTCGGGCAACAGCACGATGCCGCGGCTGCCGCGCAACGCGCCGGATTCCAGGCCTGCCAGCGTGACGGAGATGCCGGCGCGCCGCAGGATGTTGATTACGGTGACTGTCTCCAGTTCTTCACTGCCAGCGGCGAACATTACCAGTACGGATTTCATAGCTATCCAGTCAGCATGGGGCTGTCGAAGCGCGCACCCGTGCCGGAAAGTTTATTTTGCGTTGTGCTCCAGCGCAATGCCGGCCAGTTCCAGAACGATACCCGACACGAACAGCAGTGCACCCGGCCATATCTCGGACGCAAGGAGCATCAGGATTGCTCCCAGCACGATCATGATTGCTGCAATGGTGCGGCGGATACGCTGATTCTTTATCATTTCGATTTACCGTTCATGGCAAGAAACTAACCTGAAAATGAACTATCGGCAGAAAACTGCACCGGCATCCCTGGCCGGAAACGCAGACGAAAGCCGGGATAATTCTGCAATGCCGGTTGCATCATAAATCTTCTGCCGGATTTGACAAGCGTGTTAGCCGGGAAGATTGACGGAACGCAAGACAAGGCTCGCGGTGCGGTTCCGATGGTGGCGCATTGCGGGCTAGAAATTGAGCGTGAGGCGCACGCCCATCAATCCCGGCCGGTATCGGCAAGCGTTGCCACCTTGCCGGCGCGCAGCTGGCCGATGTGCGCGACCCAGGTCTCCTCATCGTGGCCGGCGATGACTGAAGTCAGTGGGAAGGCACGGTGGCATGGCCGGAGGGGAACGGGCGGAAGCGGGCGAAGCCGGGATTCTTGCGCGGCTGGTTGTGCAAGTGCACAGCTCAGTCGCGGAAGTTCTGGTATTGCAGCGGGAAATCGGTGATGGTTTTCTTGACGAATGCGATCGCTTCCTGAAGATCATCGCGCTTCTTGCCGCTGACGCGCACGGTGTCGCCCTGGATGCTGGCCTGTACTTTCAGTTTGCTGTCCTTCAGCTGTTTGACGATCTTCTTCGCCAGTTCAATCTCCACACCGACCTTGACCTCGCAGGCACGCTTGACCTTGTTGCCGCTGACCTTCTCGATTTTGTCGCTGATCTCCAGGCACTTGATGTCCACACCACGCTTGGTCAGTTTGCCGTTCAGGATATCCTGTACCTGGTCGAGCTGGAATTCATTGTCGGCCCACACGGTCAGTTTGAGTTCGGCCTGTTCGACACGCGCATCCGAGCCCTTGAAGTCGAAACGGGTGCTGACCTCCTTATTGGTCTGCTCGATCGCATTCTTGACTTCGGTCTTGTCTACTTCTGAAACGATATCGAAGGTTGGCATGTGAAATTCCTGTCTGGCTATAACGGGAATATTATGCGTCGGATTGTGCAGGAACGGCAATCCCGAATGCAGTGGCGTTCACCCGAAGCTGCACACGTAATTCACGACTTCGTTCGCCTCGATCACGAAACGGCTGTTGGCGGCCACCGCGAACCGGTCGCCGGCTGCGTAATTCCTGAACTCCGGTTCATCGCCGATTTTCACACGGCAGGTGCCGGAGGTGATTTCCATCAACTCCGGTGTGCCGACATTGAAAGTCAGCGTGCTGGGCAGGATCACGCCGACGGTCTTGCGCGTGCCATCGGGAAACAGCACCGAGTGCGACACGCATTTCCCGTCGAAAAATACATTGCCCGTTTTTACCACGCTGACATTATCGAATTGCGACATGCTTTTTCCTTTCCCGGGGTTGGGTTATTTGAGGGGTTCGCCGGCTTTCACGCCTTTCTGGTAAGTGGCATACAGATACACCGGGATGCCGAGATCACCGAGCTGATTTTCGATCAGCGGCCTGACTTCCTCCCAGTCCAGGCCGGTCATGCCGCATGCCAGCCGCGGCAACGCGATGCTGCCGACCTTTTCCTTTTGCACGAAATCGCGCAGCGCATGCAGGGCATGGTTCACATGGCTGACTTTGGCACGCCCTGGCTTGCTGCCCTGGTCGTAGGCCGGATCCTGGGTGAACAGATTGACGATGTAACGTCCATCGGAACTCATCCACGACCAAACGCCGCCGGACTTGGGATGTTTGGTCTGGCAGTAGTGGCGGAAATCCTTGTACATCGACGGCATACGCTCGCGCAGCTGCAGCGCGAGGCCGTGGTGAAAATCGTCGTTGGGCGCGACGCCCTGCGCGATGGCTTTCGCGCCGCTGAATAAAATATCTCCGCTCAACTCGTGAATCACGATCTCCTCCTTGCCGTAACGGGGAATTATTTCCGCCTGATCAGGTTCGCCGCAATGCGCAAGCGCAGCGCATTCAGCTTGATGAAGCCGGCAGCATCCTTCTGGTCGTATGCGCCCTTGTCGTCCTCGAAGGTCGCGATGGTCGGGTCGAACAGCGAATCGGTCTTCGAATCGCGTCCGGCCACGATTACATTGCCCTTGTAAAGTTTGACGCGCACCGAGCCGTTCACGGTCTGCTGGGTATGATCGATCAGGGTCTGCAAGGTACGGCGTTCCGGGCTCCACCAGTAGCCGTTGTAGATCATCGATGCATAGCGCGGCATCAGGTCGTCCTTGAGGTGCGCGACTTCGCGATCCAGCGTGATCGACTCGATTGCGCGGTGCGCCTTGAGCATGATGGTGCCGCCCGGGGTTTCATAGCAGCCGCGCGACTTCATCCCGACGTAGCGGTTTTCGACCAGGTCGAGACGGCCGATGCCGTGTTTCCCGCCAATCTCGTTCAGTCTGGACAAGATGGCCGCAGGCGTCATGCGCACGCCGTTCAGCGCGACGATATCGCCCTGCAGGAATTCGAGATCCAGATATTCCGCGGCATCCGGCGCATTTTCAGGCGACGCGGTCCAGCGCCACATGCTTTCCTCGGCTTCTGCGGAGGGGTCTTCGAGGTGGCGGCCTTCATAGGAGATATGCAGCAGATTGGCGTCCATCGAGTAAGGGGAGCCGCCTTTCTTGTGTTTCATGTCGATTTCGATGCCGGCCTTCTCTGCATAGGCCATCAGTTTTTCTCGCGACAGCAGGTCCCATTCGCGCCACGGTGCGATGACCCTGATGTTGGGATTCAGCGCATAAGCGCCCAGTTCGAAACGCACCTGGTCGTTGCCCTTGCCGGTGGCACCGTGCGAGATCGCCTGCGCGCCGGTCTTGCCGGCAATCTCGACCAGGCGCTTCGCGATCAGCGGACGCGCAATCGAGGTGCCGAGCAGATATTCGCCTTCGTAGACGGTGTTGGCGCGGAACATCGGGAACACGAAGTCGCGCACGAATTCCTCGCGCAGGTCGTCGATGAAAATGTTTTCAGGCCTGATGCCGGCCTTCAGCGCCTTCTGCCGGGAAGGTTCGAGTTCCTCACCCTGGCCGAGATCGGCGGTGAAGGTGACCACTTCGCATCGGTAAGTGTCCTGCAGCCACTTCAGGATCACCGAGGTATCCAGTCCGCCGGAGTATGCGAGAACAACCTTTTTAATATCAGACATGTTTAATCAACCGGGTTAATCAATCATTAATTCAAAAGCGACCACAAATCCCACTACCACCATGACCGCCAGGCCGATCAGAAAAATGCTATCGGCCAGGCGCTCGTACTTTTCAGACAGCATCGGTCGCCTGATGGAAAAATAGGACAGCATCGCACTGCTCAAAAAAAGCAGGCTGTCCAGCGCTAGCAAATCGTTTACATGCCTGCTGATGCTGTGCTTCGGTATCAGGTGAGCAAGGCTGATAACCGTCATGCACACACCGATCATCGTGGCAGATGACGGCAGGATATGATCTGCCAGCCGGTTTTCCTTGCCGGTATTGGATGTTTGACGCGATTCCTGGTTCATGCTGATTTTTCTCCGGTGCAATTTATCCGTCAGCACCTTGTGCGCAGGCGGGTTTGCGCGCAAATAGACAGCCCATACCGTGAATCGTTTCGTTTATCCCTTCAATTTCCCCAACAGCAAATATTCCATCAGTGCTTTCTGCACATGCAGTCTGTTTTCTGCCTCGTCCCATACCACGCTTTGCGGGCCATCCATTACCCCGGCCGATACTTCTTCGCCGCGATGCGCGGGCAGGCAGTGCATGAACAGCGCATCTTTTGCCGCGACAGCCATCATTTCTTCATCCACCTGCCAGTCGGCGAAATCCTTCATGCGTTCCTCGTTTTCCGCCTCGAATCCCATGCTGGTCCACACGTCGGTGGTAACCAGGTCTGCGCCGCGCGCGGCTTCCATCGGGTCGGTGAACTCTTCATAGTGGTCCTTGCCGAACAGGCCGGCGCGTTCCGGTTCGACTTCGTAGCCGGGCGGAGTCGAAACGTGCACGTTGAAATTCAGTATTTCCGCTGCTTGCAGCCAGGTATTGCACATGTTGTTGGAATCGCCTATCCAGGCCACGGTCTTTCCGCCGATCGAACCGCGGTGTTCGATGTAGGTGTAGATATCCGCGAGGATCTGGCAAGGGTGATATTCGTTGGTCAGGCCGTTGATCACGGGCACGCGCGAATTCGCCGCAAAGCGTTCGATGATGGATTGTTCGAAGGTGCGGATCATCACGATATCGGACATGCGCGAGATGACCTGGCCGGCATCTTCCACCGATTCGCCGCGTCCCAATTGCGAATCGCGCGTGTTCAGGTAGATCGCAGAACCGCCCAGTTGCTGCATGCCGGCTTCGAAAGACAGGCGTGTGCGCGTGCTGGCCTTTTCGAAAATCATCACCAGCGTGCGGTCGGTCAGCGGCCAATGCTGCTGATATGACTTGAATTTCTGCTTGATAATGCCGGTGCGCGCGAACAGGTATTCGAACTCCTCGCGGGTGAAGTCCTTGAATTGCAGGAAATGTCTTACTGCCGCCGGCTGGTTTGCTGACATGGTCCTATTCCGATCCGGGTTGCAAAAAGCCCCTGATCAGCGGGCAAAGAATGTCCAGCAGTTGCTGCGCTTCGTCCTGCGTCATGATCAGCGGCGGCAACAATCGTATCACGCTGTCGGCGGTGACGTTGATCAGCAGTCCCCTGCCAAGCGCCGCTTTGACCAGGTCACCGCAGGGGCGGTCAAGTTCCACACCTATCATCAGTCCCTGGCCGCGAATCTCCCTGATGCCGCTCACGCCTTGCAGCGCATTCGCAAAGCCTTGCTTTAAAATGCGACCGAGGCTATCGGCATGCGCCAGCAGTTTGTCCTGCTCCAGGATGTTCAAAGTGGCCAGGCCTGCGGCACAGGCCAGAGGATTGCCGCCGAATGTGGAGCCATGGTTGCCGGGCTGGAAGATTTGCGCGGCCTTGCCGGCGGCGAGGCAGGCGCCGACCGGCACGCCCGAACCCAGGCCTTTGGCGACCGTCATCACGTCGGGCAGGATGCCGCTATGCTGGCAGGCGAACCATTTCCCGGTGCGCCCGATACCGCTTTGCACCTCGTCCAGCATCAGCAGCCAGTTCTGTTCATCGCAGATTTTCCGCAGTTGCTGCAGGTACGCGATATCCAGCGTGCGGATGCCGCCTTCGCCCTGTATCGGTTCGACCAGAACGGCAGCCACGCTGCGATTGTTCTGCGCCACCTGGCGGATTGCATCCAGGTCGTTGTAGGGCACGCGCACGAATCCGCTGACCAGCGGCTCGAAACCGGCCTGAACCTTGCGGTTTCCGGTTGCCGAAAGGGTCGCCAGCGTCCGTCCGTGAAAGGCCTTTTCCATCACGATGATGGCGGGTACTTCGATACCCTGCTTGTGGCCGTACATGCGCGCCAGTTTGATCGCGGCCTCGTTCGCTTCGCAGCCGGAATTGCAGAAGAACGCCTCCTGCATGCCGGACAGGCTGCACAGTTTATCTGCAAGCAGCTCCTGGCCGTTAATCTGGTAGATGTTGGAACAGTGGATCAATTTGCCGATCTGATCGGCAAGCGCGGCGGTGAAACGCGGATGAGCGTGTCCAAGCGTGTTTACCGCGATGCCTGCAAGGCCGTCCAGATAGCGTTTGCCTTCGGTATCCCAGAGCCAAGCGCCTTCGCCGCGCTCGAAAGCGACGGGAAGGCGGGCATATGTATTCATTACGTGCGACATAAAATAATGACGGCGGACCAGCCGCCGTTCTGTATCAACCAAGTGGCGTATATTGAGCCAAACGTGCCCAACCGCGCAAGAAAAATCAACCCCCCGTAAAGCAAACAAGCCGACATCACTGTCGGCTTGATAATACTACTCGCCATCGCGAGGCCGTCAAAGTACTCGGACCATGCTTCGGATTTTGTGTTTTACTTCAACGCAAGCGTTATAACCCGGGTATTTAAGCCATTGCCTTGATCGCCGCGGACAGGCGGCTCTTGTGGCGGGCAGCCTTGTTCTTGTGGATGATCTTCTTGTCGGCAATCCTGTCCACCGTGCTCACGGAAGATTGGTAAACAGCCTGGGCGGCAGCCTTGTCCCCCGCCGCGATGGCCTTGCCGACTTTCTTGATCGCGGTGCGCAATTCCGAGCGCAGACCGCTGTTGTGGGCATTCTGTTTGACCGCCTGACGTGCACGCTTGCGGGCTTGTGCGCTATTTGCCATGAACCACTCCTAAATAAATTCGGTATAACGGAAAGGCGCGCATTCTAGAGACTTACGCACATTTATGCAAATATTTTTGACGCCACGTCGCCTGGGCGGGCTGGGCGATCGCCGGTGTTATGATACGCAACATTTTGAATTTCCTGCATTGATGCCGTATGAATTTGCTTAAATCACTTGCCACGATCAGCAGCCTGACCCTGGTTTCGCGCATACTGGCGTTTGTGCGTGACGTGCTGATCGCCCGGATATTCGGCGCGGGCATCGCAACCGATGCGTTCTTCGTTGCGTTCAAGCTGCCCAACCTGCTGCGCCGACTGTTTGCGGAGGGTGCGTTTTCGCAGGCGTTCGTGCCGATCTTCGGCGAGTACAAGAATCGCCGCGGGCATGACGAAACCCAATTGCTGGTCGACCACGTCACCACCATGCTGGCGCTGATACTTTTCGTTGTCACGCTGGTCGGCATCATCGCCGCACCGGTTTTCGTGTTTATCAGCGCGCCGGGCTTCCTCAAGGACATGCCGAAGTTCGACCTGACCGTGCAATTGCTGCGCATCACCACGCCGTACATCTTCTTCATCTCGCTGGTCTCGGTATCGGCAGGCATCCTCAACACCTATAACCGGTTCTGGGTGCCGGCGTTCGCGCCGATATTGCTCAATGTCTGTTTCATCGGCGCCGCACTTTGGCTGGCGCCATATTTCGACCCGCCCATCCTGGCGCTGGCCTGGGCGGTGTTCGTCGCGGGCGTGGTGCAACTGGCGTTCCAGGTTCCGTTCCTGAAAAAGATCGGCATGCTGCCGAGTTTTCGATTCAGTCTAGAGGATGCGGGCATGCGCCGCGTGATCAGGCAGATGGGGCCGGCGGTATTCGGCGTGTCGATTGCGCAGATCAGCCTGATCATCAACACCATCTTCGCCTCGTTCCTGGTCGCAGGCAGCGTATCCTGGCTGTATTACGCCGACCGGCTGATGGAATTTCCCTCGGGTGTGCTGGGTGTCGCGCTGGGTTCCATCCTGTTGCCGTCGCTTTCGAAGTGCCATGCCGACAACAATTCCGCGGAATATTCCAGGTTGCTGGACTGGGGCCTGCGCCTGACCATCATGCTGACACTGCCCGCCGCGCTGGCACTGGGCATGATCGCGATACCGCTGTTGTCCACTTTCTTCCAGCGCGGTGCGTTCGACGCGCACGATGTGCTGATGACCAGCTATGCTTTGATCGGTTACAGCGTCGGCCTGGTCGGCATTATTCTGGTGAAGATACTCGCGCCGGGTTTCTATGCGCGCCAGGACATCCGGACGCCGGTCAAGATCGGCGTCGTGACCCTGCTGGCGACGCAGGCGATGAATGCGCTGTTTATCGGCTGGCTGCACCATGCCGGCCTGGCCTTGTCGATCGGGCTCGGTGCGTGCCTCAATTCCGCGATTCTGTTCCGCTATCTGCGCAAGCACCGCATCTACCAGCCGGAGCCGGGCTGGGCAAAGTTTTTCCTCAAGGTGGCCATCGCCGTCGCGGCGCTGGGTATCACGCTGTGGCTGGGCATGGGCAGCGAGCAAAGCTGGCTGGCCGGATCGGGCTGGTCGCGCATCCTGCGCCTGTCCGGGCTGGTGGCGGGGGGCGTGGCGGTTTACTTTGCGGTGCTGGCCGCACTGGGCTTTCGCCCGCGGCATTTTTCCCGGCACGCGATACATTGAGTGCTTGAGGGTCAATTGCGCAGCGCGAGAATTTTGAAGCGCAAATCCAGCCTGTCCTGAACCTTCAGCGCTCCGCCGAACACAGCGAGCGGCGTGATGCCGAAATCGCTCTGCCGGAACGACAGGCTGCCTGCGACTGAAATTCCGCGCGGATCGGTTTCAGAGTGCGCGGCAACTGCATAGCTGCGCGTGACGCCATGCAGCGTGATCGCGACTTCCAGCCGGGCGTCATTTTTCCGGGCGATATGGATCAGCGCAAAGGGAAAATGCCCGGTGTCCAGCGTTCTGGTCAGCATGTTGCGGCGGGTACCCTCGATATCCTGCAGCGAAGGCTGGGTGTTCATCCCGGCCGCGGTGCGCAAGCCGGGGTCATCCACGACCAGCGTGTCGAGCGGGACATACAGGTCGGCCATCCCTGTGCTGACCGAGACGTATCCGGCCACATCGCGGCTCGCAACGACGTGGTCATGCCCCAGGCCCGAAAGCAGGCCGGCTCGATGCACTTCGATGACGACGAGCGAACGCGTGGAATCCACCCGCAGGATATTTGTTCCCTGCGCCGCGAGCTGACGGTAGTAGGCCGCCGGGAAATCGGCTGGCGTTAACGTGCCAGCCGTCGCAGCAGTCGCGACGGGGCCGGTTGCGCCGGCCGCCGACGCGATACAGAGCAATCCGATCAGGCAGGGGACTCGAAGTGCTGCTTGCAAAGGTGGCTTCAATTGATTTTCAACCGGATGATTTTCAACTTGGTGAATTTCGAACGTGTTATGGCCGCTGCTTCATGGACAGCGTTAAACTGAATGTCGCAACCGGATCGTTGCCCTGATCCGGGACGGTCGCGATCACTTCAATTGCCGTCTCGACCCGCTGATCCGATGCTGCGGCCTGCGCGACCAGATGTGCAATTTCATTTCCCTGGTTGCAGCAAAAATCCACGTCGCCTTCGGCACGCTGATGAAATTCGGCGCTGAAGTTTCTGAATACCAGCGATACCCTGGCGGGCTGCTGTTTGATCAGATGCATGGCCAGCGCGCCGACTGCACAGTCCGCGCCGATGCCCAGCGCGCCGAAATACATCGATCCGAGATGGTTTCGCGTCCTTCTGATCAGCGGGATCCTGACCACCACCCGCCGGTTCGAAATCTCCTTCACGGAGGGTCTGACGTAAAGCATCAGCGGAATCCTGGCAAGGCCGAACAGTCGCAGACCCAGCGTGGCCAGTGCCGTATCGGAGAACAACTTTCGCGTCAGCTTTCTGATGGCCGCTCCCGGGAAATCGATGAAAAATCACCGTCTCATCGTGCAGATTTGCGCATCGAATATCAAGCGATTTGTTTGTGATACTCGCATAGCTGCGCCGGAAACCCGTCCGCCAGCCCGCTACCGGACGGGCTGGCGGACACCATGCTTCCTGTTCGGGCTGCGCAATGCGATCGTAGTGTGCTATCTTTCATTCCATCCGAATCTTGAAACGAAACCCGATGCCATGAGCCTGTTTGCCCTGATCGCCGCGCTGTTGCTGGAACAGCTCCAACCGCTGTCTTCGCGCAAGTATCTGTATGGCTGGCTGTCCGCATACGTTCTGTTCTTCCGGCACCATTTCAATGCCGGGCAGCGCCGGCACGGCATGATTGCCTGGCTGGTTGCGGTGCTGCCGCTGCTGTTCGCCGTGATGGCTGCATATTGGCTGCTGGAACGCGTCCATCCGGTTCTGGCCTGGGCGTTCAACGTGCTGATGCTTTATCTGACGATGGGATTCCGGCAATTCAGCCATTACTTCACCGATATTCATCTGGCATTGCGCGCAAACCGGCTGGACGAGGCGCGCAGCCTGCTGTCGAGCTGGCGCGGCATCCCGTCGCACGAACTGAATGCCGAAGAAGTGGCCCGCGTCACGATCGAGCAGGCGCTGATCGCGTCGCATCGCTACGTGTTCGGCGTGATCGTCTGGTTCGTGTTGTTCAGCGCGCTGGGTCTGGGCGGTGCGGCGGGCGCGTTGCTGTATCGGCTGGGGCTGTTTCTCAGCGCACACTGGAATGCCGGCGGCGGCACGGAGGAGGGTGGTTCGGCTGAGGTTGCGCCGGAATTGATCGACGAAGGCGAACTGCCCGGAACCGTGCCGGGCGAATTCGGCGCATTTGCGCGAAAAGCGTTCTATGTGCTGGAATGGTTGCCGGTCCGCCTGACCGCGATGACCTTTGCGATCGTCGGCAATTTTGAAGACACCATTCATTGCTGGCGCACCCAGGCGTCAACATGGCCCGACTACGAAACGGGCATTTTGCTGGCCAGCGGTGCGGGAGCGCTTGGCGTGCGTCTCGGCATGCCGATAACGCAGGGGGGTTTGCTGGAGGACCGGGCAGAACTGGGTACGGACCTGGATGCCGACACCGATTTCATGCAGAGCGCGGTCGGCCTGGTATGGCGCGCGGTGTTGCTCTGGCTGATCATGCTGCTGTTGTTGTCGATGGCCAGATTGATCGGATAGTCGGCGGGCAAGACCCTGCATCCGCGTGATACACAAAATAGCCTGCCTATCTGCCTGCAAACAGCGGCCATAAATTAGTAGATTATAAGCGCGAAAAAAAGGGCGGATCATTCCGCCCTTTTTTTGCCAGCCGTTGCCGGACCTGGCGGGAGGCCTGCAATTTACAGGCTGGATGCGATCGCTGCGATTGTTACCGACAATGCGCTGAGCCAGCCGAGATTGCCGATAAATTTTGTGTCATCCTCCGACAGTTTTTCATGGTTCTTGATTTTGGAGTTGATCCGTTCCAGTTCAGCTTGCAACTCTTTCAGGTTTTTTTGCTGGGCTTGCAACTCCTTCAGCTTTTCCTGCTGCACGATTCTCAAGTTTTTGGTGTCCAAATGCTCGTTCATAATGTCTCTCTCCTGAAGAAGTTTAATTATTAAAGTTACTGAGCCTGCTATCAAATAATACTACAACGTTGGATTGAAACAATAGCGAATAGTTTCATAAAATGTGCGTTTTTGCCGCAGCCATCAATCTGTATATTAGCCAACAGCATACATGCCCACGGGAAAATTTTCGGGGCTCAATCCCGACTGAAATAGTCCGATTTGCCCGGGCGGACAACGAATGGCGCCGGGAAATCTGATCGTAGAAACCGCATTGCAAATAAGCCGGCTGATGCGAGCTGGATCATGCACGGGTTTGTGCAACAGGAGCACACGCAGCTGCCGTACAATCCGGATATGCAGACACAGCCATTTTCCGAACTAACCCCGGATATCGTTCTTGATGCGCTGGACAGCATCGGCTTCAACGGCGATGGCCGGTTGCTTGGCCTGAACAGCTATGAGAACCGGGTCTATCAGGCCGGGACGGAAGCCGGTCCTCCCCTGGTCGCCAAGTTTTATCGGCCGGCGCGTTGGACAGACGCCGAGATTCTCGAGGAGCACGCGTTTGTCGCAACGCTGGCTGAGCGCGAGATTCCGGTGGTGCCGGCGCTGGAAATCCACGGCAACACCCTGCACAAGTTCAACGGTTTTCGCTTTTCCGTGTTCCCCAGTCACGGCGGCCATGCGCCTGAACTGGATCACCGCGACACGCTGGAATGGATGGGGCGTTTTATCGGGCGCATCCATGCCGTCGGTAAGCTGGAACCCTACCGCTATCGACCCACGCTCGACATTGATCGTTTCGGCATCGAACCGAGCGGGTTCCTGCTGGCGCACGACTTCATTCCGGCAGAACTGGCAGAGGTCTATCGCGGCGTGGTTGCGCAGGCGCTCGACGGTGTGCGGCGCTGCTACGATCGCGCCGGCAGCGTGAAAAACATCCGCCTGCACGGCGACTGCCACGTCGGCAATGTGTTGTGGACCGATGACGGGCCTCACTTCGTGGATTTCGACGACAGCCGCATGGGGCCGGCAATACAGGATCTGTGGATGCTGCTTTCCGGCGAGCGTGCAGACATGGCGCGGCAGTTTTCCGACCTGATGGCCGGTTACGAGGATTTTTCCGACATCAGCCCCCGCGAAGTGCATCTGGTCGAGGCACTGCGCACACTGCGGCTGATCCACTATGCCGCATGGATCGCGCGGCGCTGGGACGACCCTGCTTTTACCGCGGCGTTTCCCTGGTTCAATACGCAGCGCTACTGGCAAGACCGCATCCTGGAATTGCGCGAGCAGATTGCGCTGATGAACGAGCCGCCCCTTCAGGTCTAGACCAGCGCCGCGCTGCTAGGACTTGTGTCTGGCGATCTGCTGGAACAGTTCCAGCCTGCGCGCGTCGATCTTTCCTTCCTCTACCGCTTTGCGCAACGCGCAGCCCGGTTCATGCGTGTGATGGCAGTCGTGAAAGCGGCACTTGCCGAGATAGTCGGAGAATTCGACGAAGCCCTGTTCGATCGCGCCAAAGCCCAGGTGATGCAGGCCGAATGCCTGCACGCCGGGACAATCGATCAATTTGCTATCGGCATCAACCCGATACAGCCGCGCATGGGTGGTGGTGTGCTTGCCTGAATCCAGCACTGTCGAGATTTCTCGGGTGACGGCCTGTGCGCCGGGTAGCAGCGCGTTGATCAGTGTGGATTTACCCATGCCGGATTGCCCGACCAGCACGCTGGTGTGTCCGTGAAGAAACGGGGGCAGCGCGGAAACGTCCAGTTTCGCGCTGATTTCCAAAACCCGGTAGCCGATCGCGGCATAGGGGGCGAGCCGTCTGCGCGCGGCCGCTGCGGCGGCCGGCAGATCGCATTTGTTCAGCACGATCAGCACCTCGAGCTTCTGGTCGAATGCGGCGACCATGCAGCGTGCCAGCAACTCGTCGCTGAAAGACGGTTCGGCGGCGGCGACCACGATGATCTGCGTGACGTTCGCCGCAATGAGCTTCTCGCGGTAGGCGTCCGAACGATGCAGCAGCGAGCGGCGCGGCGCGATGCGTTCGATCACGCCCTGGGCCCCGTTGCCATCTCCGGCAGAAGCGTCAGCGGTGCGCCTGATATCGACCAGATCGCCGCATGCCGCCTCGCTTTTCTTGCCGCGCGTCAGGCAGGCGATTTCACTTCCGTCATCGAGGCGAACCAGATACTGGCGGCCGAAAGCGGCGATTATTTGCCCCGATTCCAATTCACCGGTGATGCTGCGCTGGCGGCCTCGTTCACGTTCCATCAAGCTGCTTGCACTGTAGCTACCGCCGCCCTTTGCGGGCTTAACCTCGCTTGCGAGGTTAGCGTGCGCTGAAACTACGCTTTCATCGGCGCTCACTCGATGCCGCCCCTTCGGCCGAGCTCAGCGCAGGATAGTCTCACCTTCGGAATGAATACCGGTGCGGGCATCAAATCTTGAACAGCGCATCCACTTTGGCGGCGCAGATGAAATCGTTTTCCGACAGCCCGTGCACGGAATGGGTGGTGTATTCCACCCGGCAGCTGTTATAGGTGACGTTGATTTCGGGGTGGTGGTCCTCGGTGTGCGACAGCCATGCGACCGCATTAACGAATGCGATGGTCTGGTAGTAATCCTTGAAATGGTATGTCTTGCTGATAATGTGGTCGTAGCGTTGCCAGCCCGAGATTTGCTTCATCAGGCTGTCGGCTTCCTTGTTCGAGAGCGGCGGGGTGCCGGTTTTGCAGGGTTCGCAGTGCCTGCCGGTCAAGTCTGTGCTCATGGCCTGCTCACTTGAATTTGTAGAAGATGTTGAGGTATGACGCGATGTCCTGCGTTTCCTGCGGCGTGAAGTGTGCCTTCACGTTGCCGCTGCAGATGCCGATCTGCTCGATCAGGCCTTCCGGGGTGTTGCGGATGCGATTCGGGCGGGTGAATATCTTGTTGCCGTCACCTCCCATGATCGCGTTATGGCACTGGTTGCAATTGTATTGCGCAAACAGCTTTTCCCCGGTCTGGGGATTGCCGTATGGAAAAGGGTTGGCCGATGCCGCGGCGGCAACGCCCAGCAGCATCATGGCGGGGAAAATCAGGGTTGCGATCTGTTTCATGAAAGCCTCCTTGTTGATGGATCAGGTTCAGGCGTGCGCGGATTGCAGATGCGAGATGCGCACCATGGCCGGGGGGTGCGAATCGTAAAAGCGGGAGTAAAGCGGATCGGGGGTCAGTGTCGCCGCGTTGTCCTGGTACAGTTTGACCAGCGCGCTGACCAGGTCGTTGGCGTCGGTCTGTTTCGCGGCATACGCGTCAGCCTCGAACTCGTGCTTGCGCGAATAGGCCGATATCACGGGTCCCAGCAGGAAGCTGAATACCGGAAGCGCCATGAAAAACAGCAGCAGCGCGAGCGCGGTGGACGGCGTGGTGACGCCCAGGCCCTGATAAAACCAGCCGGTCTGCATCAGCAGGCCGAGCACCCACAGGAACACCAGGCTCAGCGCGAAGGTCGCCATGATGCGCTTGACCACATGGCGGCGTTTGAAGTGGCCCAGTTCATGGGCCAGCACCGCCTCGACTTCGTTGATGCTGAGGCGCTCCAGCAGGGTGTCGAAGAACACGATGCGCTTGGTCTTGCCGAAGCCGGTGAAGTAGGCGTTGCCGTGCGCGCTGCGCTTCGAGCCGTCCATCACGAACAAACCCTGCGCGGTAAATCCGCAGCGCCCGAGCAGCGACTCGATGCGGGCCTTCATGGTCTCGTCCTGCAGCGGCGAGAATTTGTTGAACAGCGGCGCGATGAAGGACGGGTAGATGAACAGGATCAGCAGATTGAACACCACCCACACACCCCATACGTACAGCCACCAGTAGCTGCCCATGCGGCCCATCAGCCAAAGCACGCCGGACAGCAGCGGCAAGCCGAGTATCGCACCGATCAGCATGCCTTTCAGCGCGTCCAGCAGGTACAGCCCGAAGGTCATTTTATTGAAGCCGAAGCGCGCCTCGATCACGAAGGTGCGATAGATGTTGAACGGGGCTTCCAGCACGGAATACAGCACCAGCACCGCAACGATGGCGGCGACGCCCTGTGCGATCGGCGCGCTGAACCAGTTGTTGCATTTATCGGCGATGAACTGGATGCCGCCGCCGACGGTAAATCCCAGCAGCAGCACCGCGTCGAACAGAGTGCCCAGCATGTCGAAGCGCGTCTTGGCCGACGTGTAGTCGGCTGCTTTCTGATGTTCTGCTATCCGGACTATGTCGTGGAAAGCAACTGGCACGGCACCGCGGTGCGATGCGATATACGACAGATGGCGGCGCGCCAGCCAAAGTTTGGCCAGCGTGGTTGCCGCCAGCGCCGCGATGAAAATGAAAGTAAATTGCGATGCAGTCATATGGGTCGAAATTTGAGTGTCCGATGCCGGCGGGGTTGTGACACAATACGCGTCAAAGCGTTCCAATCCCGATTGCACGAATTATGGCACAAAACCAAAACTACCTTATCTGGATAGACATGGAAATGACCGGTCTGGTGCCGGACACTGACCGGGTCATCGAGGTCGCGCTGGTGATCACCGACAACAACCTGGAAACGATTGCCGAAGCGCCGGTGCTGGTCGTGCATCAGCCCGACAGTGTGCTGGACGGCATGGATGCGTGGAACAAGTCCACCCACGCCAAATCCGGGCTGATCGACAAGGTGAAGGCGTCCACGCTGGATGAAGCGATGGTGGAAGGCCGGATGCTCGAATTCCTCGCCGAATATGTGCCAATACGCACCTCTCCGATGTGCGGCAACTCGATTTGCCAGGACAGGCGATTCCTGGCGCGCTGGATGCCGAAACTGGAAGATTATTTTCACTACCGCAATCTCGATGTCAGCACTCTCAAGGAACTCGCGAAGCGCTGGAAACCGGACATCGCCCAGGGAATCAAAAAGCACGGCAAGCATGAGGCGCTGGCCGATATCTACGAATCCATCAGCGAAATGAAGCATTACCGGGAACACTTCATCAAATTGTAAATCGGTATTTGCAGGTTACCCGCCTGCAGGTCATGCAACACGGAGGTAACGATGACCAAGCACAAGATCAGCACTCAAGTACCCGCCCCGCCCGAAACCGAACCGGCAAAGGTGATCGAACGGCCGGACGGTTTTTACTGGCGGGACAAGCTTACCGGAAAGGAGTACGGCCCGTTCCCGACGCTGCTCGAGGCGGAGCAGGACATGGAAGTCCAGACCGAAAGCGGATTTGAAGAAGGGGAATCGCTTGAAGACGCCGAGGAAGAGATCGGTATCTCCAACTGGATAGACCCTGAAACCGGCGAACCTGCAGAAGGAGCGACGCCCCACCTCAGCGACGAATAATCCCGCCGTTTCCGGCGGTAACTGTCTGACTGTCCCGGCGCTACCCCGCCCCGGCAGGGCGGGGTAGCAGCCATGCTATGACACGCTAACCTTGATCGTCTTGTTCCTTGGCTGGGTGGTCTTGGGCAGCGAGACGTTCAGCATGCCGTCCTTGAATTCCGCCTTGACTGCTTCCTCGTCGATATTGTCCGGCAACCGGAAGCTGCGCATGAAGCTGCCATAGGCGCGCTCGATGCGGTGGAATTTCCTGTTCTTCTCTTCCTTTTCCTGTTTGCGTTCGCCACTTATCGTAAGCAGGCCGTCCTCGATGTTGATCCTGACATCTTCCTTGTTCACGCCGGGGATTTCGCCCTGGATCAGATATGCCGCGTCGGTCTCGGTGATGTCGACGCTGGGTGCCCAGTCTGCCGTAGCCAGCAATTCGCGTACCGGCTCGGTGCGGGCCGGGAATCTGCCGAAAATCCGGTTCAGTTGTTTTGAAACATCTTCCAGTTCCACGAATGGATCCCATTTCACTAAGCTCATGATCGTTCTCCAATTAAAAAGTTGAAATATTCGAATTTTGTCCAGCATCGTCATATTTGCTGCTGGTACCCTCAATATGGATGTTCAAAGCCGTAATTCAAGTGAATTTTTGCAGGAAAATTTGCGCCAAGAGGGAAGGGGTCTGCGCGACGCGCAGCCGGACCGGGCGATGAACGGAGTGGCAGCGTTCGGGAACCGGGTTTCAGCCTGAGGCCTCCCCGGGGTTATCCGGCAACAGCTGCAGTTCCACCTCGGTTTTCCACAAGCCGGAAATCACCCGCCGGTTCGATTCCGAGTTCGCGCTGCTCCAGAAACGCACGCTGCCGGGCCGGGTTTCGGATGACAGCAGCGCGGCGCCGTTCAGCCGACGGCGCAGCTCGCGCGCTATTGCTGGCGAGGGGTCCATGATCGTGACCGCAGCGCCGGCGATTTCGCGGATCAGCGGGGCGAGAAACGGATAGTGCGTGCAACCCAGCACGATGGTGTCGGCCTGCTGTTCCAGCAATGGCAGCACATATCGTTCCACCAGCGCGCGGGTTTCGTGACCGGACAGTTTGCCCGCCTCGACCTGCTCGACCAGCCCCGGGCAGGCCTGCATCAGGATTCTGACGCCAGCGCCAAAACGCTGGTGCAGTTTCGCGAAATTGTCGCTGGTGATGGTGCGGCTGGTGGCCAGCACGCCGATCACCCCGGTTTTCGTGTGCGCCGCCGCGGGTTTGACAGCCGGCTCCATCGCGACGATGGGTAGCGGAAATCTAGCGCGCAGTGTTTCGACCGCGGCACCGCTCGCGGTATTGCAGGCCACGACGATGGCCTTGGCGTTCTGGCTGACCAGGAACCCGGCAATCGCAATCGACCGGGCCTCGATCTGCCGGCTGGTCTTGTCGCCGTACGGCGCATGCGCGGAGTCGGCCACATACAGCAGGTTTTCGCCCGGCAGTTCGCGGCGGATTTCCTGCAGCACCGCGAGTCCGCCGACGCCGGAATCGAACACGCCTATCGGGTTGGCAGAAGGATTTTCGGGATTCATCGTTTGCTTCGTATCGTTGCTTCAGCGCACCCGCCGGTGTCCCGATTTGGAAGGTTCCGGTTCATGGTGTCCGGATACCTGGCAGGCGCGGCGGTAGTCGAGCAGGGTGCGCTGCGCATTTCCGAGCACGCTGTCGCGCGGATAACTGCCCGACTCGTCGGCTGTGCCTGCCGGATACCCGGTGAGCAGTTCCATGCCCTCGAGCGCATGTTCCGCGGTGTAAATATGGAACATGCCCTGCTCCACGGCCCCGGCAATGTTGCGCTCCAGCATCAGGTTGCGGCGGTTGCGGCGCGGAATCAATACGCCCTGGCGGCCGTCCAGTCCGGCCGTTGCGCAAATGCGGAAATAGCCCTCGATCTTTTCATTGATGCCGCCCACCGGCAGCATTTCGCCGTGCTGATTGACCGCGCCGGTCACCGCAATACCCTGATTGAGCGGCAGGCCTGACAGCGAAGAAAGCAGCACGAAAAGTTCGGCACAGGAAGCGGAGTCGCCCTCCACGCCGTGATATTCCTGCTCGAATACGATGGAAGCATTCATCGCGAGCGGCGCGTTCCGGGCAAACAGCGCGGACAGGTAGTTTTGCAGGATCAGCACGCCCTTGTCGTGGATCGGTCCGGACAGTTCCACCTCGCGCTCGATGTTGAGCAGCCCGTCCTCGCCGGCAAAGGTGCGCGCGGTGACGCGCACCGGAAATCCGAAGCGGTAATCCCCGAGGTCGATCTGGGTCAGCGCATTGAGCTGGCCGATCGCTTCGCCGTGCAGCGCGATCAGCACATCGCCTTCGACGATCGATTGCTGCATGCGCTGGTCGGGGTAATCGTGGCGCAACATGCGCGCACGGATCGCCGCCTCGACATCCTGTGCATCCACTCTGGGTGCTTCGACCAGCGGATTTTGCGCCGCGGGCATCCCGGCCGGGCTGCCGGAACGGGTGCGGCACCGCGCTGCGCTTTCCATCAGCAGCGCCTCGGTTTCGGCAAAAATCGCGCTGTGACGGGACTGGTCATCCACTTTGCGATGACCTTCCTCGACCAGTCGCGCGACCGCCGTTGCGGTGAAATGCGGCAGTCCCAGTTCACGGCAGGTATGCGCGACGAAGATCGCCGTGGCGCGGCGACTCTCGGCGTTTGATGAAAAGCTTTCGGCAAAGTCCACCTTGACCCGGAAGCGGCGCGCGAACTCCGGGTCGCCCTCCTGCAACTCGTAATATTGCTCGCGCGAGCCGACCATGATGATTTTGGTCTCGATATCCACCGCTTCCGGCATCAGCGAAACGGCCGCGACCGGCGCGAACGCGGTGCCCGGCTCTTCGGTCTGCAGCCTGCCGCTGCGCAGAAATCGCCGCAGCTTTTCCCACACCAGCGGATCGGCCAGCAGGTCGCGCAGATGCAGCATCAGGAAACCGCCGTGCGCGCGGTGCAGACTGCCGGCGCGGATCCGCGAAAAATCGGTGACCAGCACATCGTTTTCGGACTGGTATTCGATGCTGCCGAACAGCGAGCGGAACAGCGGATTGTCCTCGACGATCACCGGTGCGCCGTGCAGTCCGTCGTTGTCCACCACCAGGTTGACGCGGTAACGCGACAATACGGTATTCAACGCCTCGCGCCGGATTTCGTCTTCGCTATCGGAAACCTTGAACAGCTCCAGATTTTCAAGCACGTCGTGCACAACCTGATCCAGATAGGCGCCGAGCTTGACCGCATCCTTGATCTGCTTTTTCAGGCCGGCCCGGATTTCCTGCAACCCGCGATCCAGCAGCGGTTTCACCACCTGGCGGCGCAATGCCGCCAGTGCCTCGTTCATTGCGCGTTCCAGCGGCCGGGTCTTGTCGAAGTAGCGTGCAATCTCCGCATGCAACTCCTGCTCGGCCAGCGCGATCTCGGCACGGCGTCCCTTCGGCAAGGCCAGCACTTCGTCCTCGGTATAGGCGCGCCCCTTTTTTCCCCGCAGCGTGAACAGAATATGGCCGGTTTCGCGGTGCATGGTGAAACTGCGGGCTTCGGCAAATGCTTCCAGTTCTGCATAGGACTTCGCTTCTTCCGCCTTGTAATTTTTTTCGATGCGCTCGCTTTCTGCCTTGAAATCCTGTCCGTCCAGCTGGCGGGGTATTTCCGTCTGCAGTGTTTTTGACATTTGCGCCATCATTTGCCGGAGCAGCCGGCCCTGGCCGGCAGGCAGGCGCAGCGCGCGCGGCCGTTCCGGCGCATCGAAATTGTGCAGATAACACAGGTCGGGCGGCACCGCTTTGCCTGAGGCTGCCGCCAGCATCGCCTGCCTGAGCAATGAAGATCGCCCGCTGCCGACCTCGCCCAGCACGAACAGGTTGTAGTCCGGCTGGTCCATGCCGAGTCCGAAGCGCGCGGCTTCCTCCGCGCGCTGCTGCCCGATCCACGGCAGCGGGTGCTCCAGCAATTCGGAAGTATCGGAGAAGCCCAGTTCATCGGGTGCGATCGTGAGGCGCAGCTCGGCGGGCATGAGGATTTGAATCGGCATTTTTTATTGTGGAGACACGTGGGATGACCGGATTGTACCCATTAATCGGGGCCCATTTCCGTCAGCGTGGATGTTTTGCTCCGGCAGAAACCAGGGCGGCCATCTCCGCGGCATTGCGCTGATTGCTGCTGTCGAGCCCTGCGATGACACCCTCCTGGTTTTTCGCGGGCTGGTTCTGGCTCGCTTTCCATTTTCCCGAAAGTCTGGTGATAGCGATCTCGAAGCCGACGATGGCTTCGAGCAAATTTTCGGTGTAATCGTGCGGTGCATCCGACACGGCCCACGGCCGGGCAAAACCTGATTCATTGTGCGCGGTCAGCGCTTCAAGCTGGGCGCGCAGCCAAGCCTTATCGTCGATCACGCGCAGCGTGCCGTAAGCATGGACAACCGCATAGTTCCAGGTGGGAACGACTTTGCCGGTTTCCTTCTTGGTGGCGTACCACGACGGGGTGATGTAGCTGTCCGGCCCGTGGAATATCGCCAGCACTTCGACGTCTGTTGAGAAATCGCGCCACAGCGGATTCGCGCGCGCCACGTGGCCGCGCAACGTGCCGAATGGCGCAGGTGCATCATCGAGGTGCATTGGAATGTGATTCGCTTCGAGCCCGCCGGAAGTGAGCGTGACCAGCGTTGCCAGCGGACGCGCGCGCATCAGCTCATGCATCAGATCGATACGGGGTTGTTCGAAATGTTCGGGGGTATACATGGGCGTTAGGTTCCTATTGATCCGTCACTATCGGTAGCGGGAAACAGCAGATTTCGGATTTTGCCCGGACAAGCGAAAAACGGGAACAGGCTGAAGCAAAGCTGCTCAGTCGGGGGCTGCCTGTGGCGATGCATCAGTTGTTGCCAGACGTACCACGATGTTGTTCGTCATCACGCTGTTGGGCACCAGAATCTCGTTCCGTTCAGTATCGCGCAGTATCGTATAACCCAGAGAAAGTATTTCCACCGTGGCGGTCACCAGCCCCCTGGGCGTGTTCAACTGCACGCTGTCGCCGATCCGGAACGGCCGGTACAGCACCAGCGACAGGCCGGCAATCAGGTTCGCCAGCGTGTTCTGCGCGGCCAGTCCCAGAACCACCGAAACGACGCTGACACCGGCCAGCAGCGCGGTGCCGAGCGAGCGCAGCGCCGGAATGAGATGGGCATACAGCACAAAGCCGACCAGGTAAGCGAGGACTTGCACAAGCGCACTGGCGAACGCAAGCCCGGTCGCGTCCGACAAATGCGTTTCGATGCGCCGGGCTGCCTTCCTGACAATGGAGGCGAGCGTGCTGGCGGCAATGAAAAACACGATCGCGAAAAATACCGCGCCGACCAGTGTTTGCGGGTCCAGCAGATTGATTTTCGCGGTATCGAGCAGGCCGGTCATGACGCGCTCACTTTTTCGAGCCCATCGCCAGCGCGCGCAACCTGCCCCGTTCCAGCTCCGCTGCGTCAGGCTCGACCAGCCAGCCGTGCAGGTTGTCCATCACCAGGTCGGCCAGCGCGTGTATCCAGTCGTCGCGTTCGTTCAGGCAGGGAATATAGTGGTATTCGCCGCCGCCGGCGCGCTGGAAATCGGTCTTTCCTTCCATCGCGATTTCTTCCAGCGTCTCCAGGCAATCCGCGACGAAGCCGGGGCATACCACGTCCACGCGGCTGGTTTTCAGTTTGCCGAGATCGACCAGTGTGGCGGTAGTATAGGGCTTGATCCATTCCGCCCTGCCGAAGCGCGACTGGAAGCTGACCGTGTATTGCCCGGGTTCCAGGCCGAGTTCCTGCGCCAGCAGGCGTCCGGTCTTGTGGCATTCGCAGTGGTAAAAATCACCTTTGTCCTGCGTGTACTGGGGTACGCCGTGGAAGCTCATCACCAGCTTATCCGGCCGGCCGTTCTTCATCCAGTAGTCGTTCACGTTGCTTGCCAGCGCCTTGATGTAGCCGGGGTTGTCGTGGAAATTCCGGACGGTGCGCAGCGCGGGCATGCTGCGCATCTTCTGCATGGCGCCGAATACCAGGTCGAACACGGTTGCGGTGGAACTGGCGGCGTATTGCGGGTACATCGGCACGACCAGGATGCGCCGGCAATTCTGTTCCCTGAACTTCTGCAGCACGCCGGCAATCGACGGGCTGCCGTAGCTCATCGCGTAATCCACCACGAACGGCGCCCTGGTGCGCTGGCCCAGGTAGCCGCGCAGCAGCACCGCCTGCTTTGCGGTATGGACACGCAACGGCGACCCTTCCCGGGTCCAGATCGACGCATATTTTGCGGCGGATTTCTTCGGGCGGATGTTGAGGATGATGCCGTTCAGGATCAGCCACCATATCGGCCTGGGAATTTCCACCACGCGCGGGTCGCTGAGGAATTCCTTCAGGTAGGGTCGCACCGCTTTCGCGGTGGGCGCATCTGGCGTGCCGAGGTTGACCAGCAGGATGCCGGTTGTGGCGGGCGTGCCGTGCGCGAAGGAAGGTTCGGTCTGGTAGCTCATGTACAGGATCCAGGGTTGGGGTTGCCGGGCTCAGTGCTGGGAAAGCGCATTGCCGAGCAGGCGCGCGGTGATGTCCACGATCGGGATGACCCGCTCATAATCCATGCGCTTCGGGCCGACCACCGCGAGCGTGCCGACCACCCGGCCGTCGGCTGTGTAAGGGGCGGTGATCACGCTGCACTCGTCCAGCGAGGCCAGGCCGGATTCGCTGCCGACAAAGATGTGGATGCCCTGCCCGCGGCGACCCGCCTCGAGCAGCTGCAGCAGCTCGGTTTTCTTCTCGAACAGGTTGAACAGTCCGCGCAACCGGTTCATGTCCGCAGACAGATCCTCGACATCCAACAGATGGTGTTCGCCGCTGATCACGTAGTCTCCGGTCTGCTTTGCTTCCGCCGCATCGCCCGCGGCGAGTGCCGCAGCCATCAGCGCGCTCATGTCCTGGTGCAGCTGCCGCAATTCGCCGCGCAGCCGGTCGCGGATCTGCGAAAAGCTGCAGCCGATGTAATTCTGGTTCAGGAAGTTGCCTGCCTCGGTGAGCTGCGACTGGGTGTAGTCGCGTTCCAGCAACAGCACGCGGTTCTCGACCTCGCCGTCCGGCATCACAATGATCAGCAGCACCCGTTTTTCGCCCAGGCGCAGGAATTCGATCTGGCGCACCGTGATCGCGTTGCGTTTCACCGTCGCGACCACGCCGGCGAAGTGCGTCAGGTCGGAGAGTATGTTCGACGCTTGCGCGATCAGCCGCGACGGGTTGTCCGGCTGCAGCTTGTCTTCCATCTGCCGAACGCGTGCCTTGTCCAGCGGTTTGGTGACCAGCATGGTGTCGATGAACAGCCGGTACGCCAACGCGGTCGGGATGCGCCCGGCCGAGATGTGCGGGCTGCTGACCAGGCCGATGTCTTCCAGTTCGGACATCACGTTGCGGATGGTCGCGGAACTGACTTCCAGCCCGGAATGCTGGAGCAGCGCGCGTGAACCGACCGGCTGGCCGTCGCTGATGTAGCGTTCCACCAGGGTCTTGAGCAGGATTTGGGCGCGTTCGTTAAGCATGCATCAATTCTACCATCGGCAATGGGATGCTCAACCTGCTTTAGCGGTTCCCGATGAAATCGCAATTAGCGGCAGTTTGGGGCCTGGCATCGATACCAACCGATATCCGTCACGGATTTGCTGAATGTTTAAGTTGATAAGTTAAAATATCAAGTTGAACTTATTTCATTCGATCTGATCAACGACGCTTCACTTAACAGGGAGTCATGGATGTTGCGCAAAATTTTTTCATTTGTTCTTCTCGTTGGGTCCTGCAGCCTGGCCGCGCAGGCGGCTTATGCGGAAACCCCGGGCGATATACTGGCGGCACTCAAAACAGAGGCTGCGGCGACGCCGGGTTTCCAGGGGTTTTCGGCCGCACACGGGGAGAGCTTCTTCAAGACCAAACATCTGCACGACCTGAGCTGCTCCTCCTGCCATACCGACAATCCCGCTGCCGAAGGCAAGCATGCCGAAACCGGCAAGCTGATCAAGCCGCTTGCCCCGTCCGCGAATCCGGAGCGGTTCACCGACATGAAAAAAGCGATCAAGTGGTTCAGGCGCAATTGCAACGATGTGCTCGACCGTGAATGCACCGCGCAGGAAAAGGGCGATGTTCTTACCTACCTGATGACAGTAAAGAAATAGGGGCACACAGATGATCAAAGCGAAAAATATATCCCGTGTGCCGTTGTATGCCGCGCTGGTAATGGCGGCAATGATGTATGTCGCCCAAGTTTCATCGGCGCTGGCTGACGATGACGACGAAGACAGCGGTCATCGGCCTGCAGTCGTAGACGCCAGGTGGGCCACCGAGTGCAGCGCCTGCCACGTGGCCTATCCGGCACGCTATCTTCCGGCAGTATCATGGCGCGCGATCATGGCCGGGCTGGGCAAACATTTCGGCAGCAATGCCAGTCTGGATCCGGCAACCGCGAAAGAAATTACCGCTTACCTGGTGAAGAATGCCGGCACCAGGCGGCATGACGCATCGGGCAAACCGGTGCTGCGCATCACCGAAACCCGCTGGTTCAGGTCCGAGCACCGCGAAGTCGCGGCACGCCACTGGAAGGATCCCCGGGTCAAGAGCCGCGCGAATTGCGGCGCGTGCCACACCACCGCCGACAAGGGTGATTTCAGCGAACGGCATGTCCGGTTCCCCCGTTAGGAAGCACATATCATGACGCAACGCATCCTTGTCTGGGACGTGCCCACGCGGGTATTTCACTGGCTGCAGGCGCTGGCCTTCGGCGGCGCCTATCTGCTGGCATTTTCAGAGCGCTTTCGCGATTATCACGATGCGCTGGGCTATATCCTGCTGGGCTTGCTCGCGTTCAGGCTGGTGTGGGGATTTATCGGCACCGACTACGCGCGGTTCAGTTCATTCCTGTTCAGGCCGCGGGAAATCGCCGTCTATCTGCGCGCCATCGTCAAAGGCAAACCGGCCCATCATCTGGGGCACAACCCGGCGGGAAGCGTGTCGGTCTGGCTGTTGATCGCGCTGGGATTGTTCATTTGCGTTACCGGGGTGCTGTCGCTGCAGGACGATGCAAGCGACCAGGTTGTCGATCTGCACGGGCTGGCGACCAAAATCATGCTGGGCGTGATTGCGCTGCACCTGGTCGGCGTGCTGATGAGCAGCATTCTGCACCGCGAAAATCTGGTGCGCGCAATGTTGACCGGATATAAATCCGCCGAAACGGAACAGGGTATCCGGCGCGCCTATCTCTGGCTGGGATTTTTGCTGGTGGTGGCTGTTGTGATATTCTGGTTTGCCTATGTAAGAAGACCGCTAGGCTAAAGCGGCGGCGTATTAGCCCTACAGCAAGTGCTCGGGAGTTCAATCAGCTTAAAGGGGCTATGGATGTTTTACAGATTCACGTTTGCAAATTCAGTCGCCGGTGTCAGCCTGGCGATTTTTTCGGGAATGGCGTACGCAGATAGTCCGGCAGGAAACATTGAGCTGCCAACAGCCGCCAGTTTTTATGCCAGACATTTTCAGTCGCTCGATTTATCGACATCCGATTCGAAACCCGGTTACAAAACCGGCTACCTTCTCGCGGCGAATGACAGCAGCGCCGCCCGGGTCCAGCCTGGTATTGCGCCGGAACCGGCCGGTAAATTCGAGCCGCCGCTGCTGACGGGCAGGAAGGCGCACGAGTACCTGGGTCTGGGCACGGTGCTGTTTGCCGGATTGACTGCGCTGGCCGCACCGGGAGAGGCTTGCGAACACAACTGCCCGCCCGCTTCGCAGTTGCCACCCAGGGAAACATCGGGCACCACCCACACCAGGCTGGCCCGCACCACCGCAGTATTGGCCGTTGCCACGGTGGTAACCGGGCTGCTGTACCACTGGAACGACTTCCATCTGGAAGACGGACTGTCCGATCCGGACAACCAGCATGTGATGCTGGCCGGCACCGGCGCATTGTTGATGCTGTACGCGATCAACAAGTCGGCAAATTCCTCGGTGCCGACCAGTCATGCAGGCATCGCCGAACTTGGCGCGGCGTCGATGCTGGTCGCAATCAAATTGACCTGGTAACGGGGGCGCGATGATCATGGATAAATGGAAAATCACCGCGTTGCTGGCTGTCGTGCTTTCGATAGGCTGCGCCGGTGCGGATGCCGCAGAATTCTCGCTGGACAATAATGACTTCCTGGTCTGGCTGTTCGATTTCCAGCGCACCAATGGAGTGAAACCGGTTACCGACAAGCAATACCAGGAAGAATGCGGCGCGTGCCACTTTGCCTATCAGCCCGGGCTGCTGCCGGCAAAATCCTGGGAGACGCTGCTGACAGACCAGGCTTTGCGCAAACATTTCGGCGTCAATGCCGAGCTCGATGACGATACGCTGAAAGCTATCCGCGATTATGCAATCGGCAATTCCGCGGAAAAATCCTGGTACAAACGGTCGCGCAAGATCGCGGCGGCAACCGCGCAGGGACCGGCGCCGCTGCGCATCACCCGGCTGCGCTATATTGCCCGCACCCACCACGATATCCCTGAGAAAATGATCAATGGCAACCAAGATGTGAAGTCGCTGAGTTTCTGCGACAAGTGCCACACCCAGGCCGCGAAGGGCGTCTATGATGCGGATACCGTGAATATTCCGCACTATCCTAACTGGGATGGCTGGTTCAACAAATAGTCCGGTCTGAAATCAGGGTCGGGTTTTAAGGTTGCCGGTTAACGCGGCCAGTTCCGGTTCACTGAATCCAGCTGCGCGTCTGGCTGCAAGATTGAACGGTCCGCGCATCACCGGGGCATGATATGCGTCGGCGAGTTGCGCATACGCGGCAACCGGTTCCAGACCGCGCTGCCCGCACAGCCAGTAGTACCAGCGGTTTCCGGTCGCGACGTGGCCGATTTCGTCTTTCAGGATGATATCCAGGATCGCCGCGGCGGCCGTGTCCCCGGCCTGTTCAAGCTTGGCGCGCACCTGCGGGGTGGCATCCAGTCCGCGCGCTTCCATGGTGCGCGGCACCAGCGCGATGCGCGCAACGATGTCATGCCGGGTTTTCGCCGCCATCTCCCACAGGCTGTTGTGCGCCGGAAAATCCCCGTAAGCGTAGCCCTGATCATGCAGATGCCCGCACAACAGCGAGAAATGCAGCGCCTCTTCATCCGCGACCTGCAGCCATTCCGCGTAATATTCGCGCGGCATGCCGGCGAACCGCCAGACCGCATCCAGCGCCAGGTTGATTGCATTGAACTCGATATGCGCCAGCGCGTGGATCAGGGCCGCACGGCCTTCCGGGGTAGCCATCGAACGGCGCCCGACCGACAGCGGCGACACCAGTTCCGGTTTGGCGGGCTGGCCGGGGATGGACTTATCCGCGGACAATGCCGGATGCGTATCCACCCCGATTTGACCGGCGCGCCAGGCCTGCGCCAGCCGCCGCACGCCTTCGGCCTTGCGCACCGCGTCGCATTCCGCGAGCCAGAACAGCGCCGCATGCCGCAATTCTGACGGCGAAGTATCGCCGCAAGCGGGAGAGGGTGTTTCCACGACAGGTTCAGGCACGATGCCCATATTTAACGCCGAACAGGAAAGTGACAGGCAGGCTTATACCATTCCCGGCGGGACTTATCATAGCCCAGGGCAATGTGATTTAATCGTGCCGGGTTTTGTCCTGACCGGGCACCAACCATGATCCGCCTGCAAAATATTGGCACAGCCGGACTGCTGGCAACTATCCTGTTTGCCGGCGCGACGGCCTGCGCCGCCGAACTCGCCGATATCGCCATGCAGCACGGCAGCGGCGACCCGGTCGCGGGAAAATTCGAATCCGGCCTGTGCAAGGGTTGCCATGGCGCGGAAGGAATCGGCTTCGTGGAACTGATCCCGAATCTCGCCGGACAGAATTCCGGTTATACCGCCAAGCAAATGCGTGACTTCCAGTCCGGTGCCCGCACCCACCAGATCATGAGCGCGATATCCAGGTCGGTTACCGCTACCGAGCTGGCAGACATTTCTGCGTATTTTGCCGGGCTGAGAATCATGCAGGGAAACGGCAGCGGCGCGAATCCGTTTGCAGAAAAACTGTTTCACAATGGCGACCCCGCCAGGGGCATACCGGCATGTGCGGGTTGCCATGGGGAAAAGGGCAAGATACCCGTCAAGGCAAGCTATCCGGTCATTGGCGGTCAGCACGCGGAATATCTGCGGGTCCAGCTGTTCCACTTTCGCGGCGGCGATCGCGGCAACAGTCCGGACGGCATGATGAACAGGGCCGCAAAAAACTTGACCGATGCCGAGATCGAATCGTTGTCGGATTATCTCTCGGGTTTATAACCGGACCGGTTTGTGGTCAGGCTGGATTGTGCTTCGGGTTGTCTAAACAGGCGGCAACACAAATTTTTGTTCGCGGAACAAGCGCAGGCATGCATCGGCGACCACCGGATCGTAAAGGGTTCCGCTGCCGCGTGTGATTTCGGCCAGCGCCTTGTCGATGCCGAGTCCCGGCCGGTAGGGGCGATGCGAGGCCATCGCCTCGACCACGTCCGCCACTGCCATGATGCGCGACTCCAGCAATATCTCGTCGCCCTTCAGCCCGTTCGGATAGCCGCTGCCGTCCATGCGCTCGTGGTGTTGCAGCGCAATGGTCGCGACCGGCCACGGGAATGGCACGATCTTCAGCACATCGTAGCTCGCCTGGGCGTGCCCCTGTACCAGCGCGTATTCGGTTGCATTGAGCCTGCCGGGTTTGACCAGTATCTCTGACGGAATGCTGATCTTGCCGATGTCATGCAAATAGCCCGCGACCTTTATTCCTTCTATGTGTTGTTCGTCCATGCCCAGTTCAGTGGCGATCGCGACAGCGATTTCCGAAACGCGGCGCTCGTGGCCGGCGGTATAGGGGTCGCGCATTTCCGACAGGCTGGTCGCCAGTTGCACCGTACTCATAAAGGTGGACTTGAGCTGGTCTACATACGTCAAGATGCGCTCTTCGTCGCGTTTCTTCTCCGAGATGTCCTGAACCAGTCCGATCACCGCAGGCTGGCCATGATAGAAGGCATAGGACGCGTTCGCGCCAACCGTGATGGTGTGTCCTTCTGCGTGAACAACACAAAATTCCAGTGCGACTTTCGACACTTCTTTGTCAAGGAGTTTGCGCATGTTCTCCGCAACCTTGCCTTGATCGGCGCTGGCGATAAATTGCATGAAGTCATTTCCGATCAGATCGTCCACAGAGCCGTGCCCGACAATTTCGGCCGCGCGCGGATTCACATAGATCAGCTTGCCGTCCTGGATGATGTAGATGCCGGCCAGCGACTGTTCGACAAGGCCGCGGAAGCGTTGTTCGGAATCGAGGAGTTCCTGCTCTGCATGTTTGCGTTCGCTGATATCGCGGAAATACCAGACGCGTCCGTAGTAATGGCCATCCGCTCCGGTGATAGGAGCGGAATACCGGTCGATGATCCTGCCGTCCTTTAGCGGTATTTCCTCGCGACTCTTGTCTTCACGGTGCTCGTACAGATAACTGACGCGGGCAAAAAATGCTTCCGTATTCGCGACCTGGTCGGTAACTGATTGGAGCACCGGTTCATCATTACCCGCGCTGACGACTTGCACGGAGAGCCGCCACATGTCTATGAATTGTTGATTGTAGGAAATAATATGTCCATCCCCGCCGACTACTAGGATGGCATCGAGCGTTGTTTCCTGCTGGGTCGTCAGGATCGTGTTCTTGAATTCCAGTTCCTGCTGTGCAACTTTAAGCTTGGTGATGTCCTGTAATGTACCTTTTAACCTGACGATTTCCCCTTCTTCCTTTTCAACCAGGGCGATGGTTCTGACCCATTTGTGGTTGCCCTTGGCGGTCACCAACTCCAGTTCCAGATCGTAGGGTGTGCCGTCTGCAATGGCTGCCGAGATTGCCGCTTCGATCTTCTGTTTCGATTCGCCCTGAAAATATCTAAGCCCGATATCGCGGCTGGTTTTCTCTCCGGCATCCATGTCATATATCCGCGCCACCTCCTGCGTCCAGGTTCCTTCGCCCGTCCGGGGGTCGAATTCCCAGCCGCCCACCATTGCTATCTTGCCCACCTCGGCGAGCAGGGCCTCGTTATGCCTAAGCAACTCTTCTGCTTGTTTGCGCTCCGCTTCGCGGGCGAAGTTGTCAAGTGCAAAGCTGATATCGGTCGCCACTTCCGTCAGCAGCCTGCGCGCATCTTCGTCGAATGCATTGACCGTGTCCGAATAGATCGTCAGGCAACCGACGGGGGTGCCTTTCAGGCTCAGCGGCAGCGCGGCAGAACTCTTCATGCCGTATTGAATACCCTTGTCTCGCCAGGGAGCCAGATTCGGATCTTGTTCATACTCCTGGCACCAATAAGCCCGGTTTTCGCGTATTGCGGTGCCGGTCGGGCCGCGCCCGAACGGATCGCCGGCATCCAACGAAATCCGGGTACCCTCCAGATATTCCGAGCCGGTTCCGTATGAGGCAACCGGATTGACCTGCTTGCCTGCCTCGTCGACCAGCCCGATCCAGGCCAGTTTCATGCCGCCGAACTGCACCGCGACTCGGCAGATTATCGGAAACAACTCTTGCTCGCTGGCGCAGCGCACGATGGCCTGGTTGCATTCGCTCAATGCGGCATAGAGCTGGGTTTGTCTGGTAATTTTTTCTTCGGCTGCCTTGCGCTCGGTAATGTTCTCTTTTACAGCCAGGAAATGCGTCATGCGCCCGTCCGGCTGGAACACCGGCGAGATAATCGCAGACTCGACATATTCGCTGCCGTCCTTGCGCCGGTTGATAAACTCGCCTTCCCATGACTTGCCATTGATCAGATGGGCCCACATATCTTCGTAGGTAGCCTTGGGGGTTTTGCCGGAATGAAGCAGCCGCGGATTGCTTCCGATCACTTCATCGATACCATAGCCGCTCTCTGTCGCAAAAGCCGGATTGGCATATTCGATATTCGCGTCGAGGTCGGTAATGACGATCGAGCTCGGGCTCTGCTCCACGGCTTGCAGAAGTTTGCGTACCGATTCGTCGGTGTGTTTGCGCTCGGTGATGTCCTCGGAAAAAATCACGATGCCGCCCACATTGCCGTCGCTGGATAGCCACGGCCTGATCTCCCACTGCAGCCATTGCACGGAACCGTCAGCCCGTTCGAAACGGTCCTCATCACTGCGCAACACCTCGCCCGCCAGGGCGCGGGCATGCAACGCTCTCCAGCGCGCTGAAATTTCGGGGAAGATCTCATAGTGGGAACGGCCAATGAGCTGCTGGTTGTCCAGCGCATAATCCTTCATCCAGCGGAGGCTGAAAGCCAGATAGCGCATGTCGCGGTCGAACATTGCAAGGGCGACCGGCGCATGTTCGATGAACAAACGCAGCAGCTCGTTGTTTTCCCTGAGCGACTCAGCCGTGCGGGCCTGCAACGCCAGTCGCTGCGTGCGTTGCTGCTGGCGCAGGAACATCAGCAGCAATGCCAGGATCATGAACACGGCAACGGTGCCGATCGCGCTGACCCAGTACAGCAGGTCCCTTACCGGTTGCAGAATCTCGCTTCGGTCCTGCTTGGCAATAAGCTGCCATCCTGTTCCCGCGACCGGCCGGTAGGCTGCCAGTACCGGTATCCCGCGGTAATCCGTTCCCGATGTCGTTCCTGGCTGGTTCGCGCGGACCGCGATGGCGGCGGGCAGGTCCGGATTGGCCAGTTTGCCGTAAAAGGTCAGAGCGGCTTTCTTGTGAAAGCGCAAATCGTTGAGGAACTGGACTTCATTGCCATCGGAGCGCACCAGCAGGGTTTCGCCGCTGCTGCTTTTTTCCGGCCAGACCTGTATCAATGGGTAGAGAAATTTACCCGGCAGGGTACGCAACACGGCCAGGCCGACTGTGCGTTTGCCGTGATGGCCGGTCGCTGTGACAGGCACCAGCCAGTCCAGGTAGATGTTGCCGGAATTATTCCGGTACAGGTCGCTGAATATGATCCGGCCGCTGCTCAGCGCCTGGTGTATCAGGTTTTCGGGAGGTTTGTCAGTGTCGCTGCCGAGTGATGACAGTAAACGTCCATCGGGAGCGAATAACAGGATGGTGTCAAAACCATGGTTGTTGAGCATCGATCTGAGCTCGCCGGAGATTGAACGGTTCGGTATGACCTTGGGCGCGCTTGACTGGAAATCTTCCATCTGCGAGACGAATCCCGTGTTGTCGGCCAGCCCCTGTGCATCGCTGCTGCGCTCGGCCAGCCATTGTTCGATCTGGCGGCCCTTGAGTTCTGCGATCGCCCCCAGATTTTGATAAGCGCTGTTTTCTCTCGCCGGAACGCGCTGTTCGTAGATGGTCAGATCCATCGCGGGTACGACCATGACCAGCAGGATCAGCGTCAGCATCAATAACAGGATGTTCGGTTTGGCAATTTCGCTGATCGAAACCGGTGTTGCAGTTCCCGAGTACTTGTTCCACCCCTTCAGCAGCAAATAGAGCAGCCCGCTGGTGACGGCGACGAAAGCCAGACCCTTGGCCAGTTCGATGCGGCTTTGCAGCAACGCGTCGGAGACGGTGAATGTCAGCAGGTAGCCGGACAATATGATCCACAGCGCGGCGAGGACGGCGTATAGCAGCGCGATGCCGGCGGGTGTAAGTTGGAGAATCTTCAGGCGATTGCGAAATGACATCGATATCATCCTGTTGTTTTGCCTGCTGAACCGCTTCGCATACAGTTGCAGTAATCAGGACGTCAATTTGACTGGTCAATCTGACTGGTCGGGCGGATCGTTGAGCGGGTTGGTTGAACTCATCAAATCATGCAACTTAATCATTCTGTACCCGATATTTACTTATTGCAATGATAATATTCCATAACAACAATATCTTACAATTGCTCGCCGGTTGATTATCGGTTCGGGCAACCTCCCAAGTTGGGCAGCGCGTTGCCTGCCATTTCAGCGATCCGGCACAATCGGGTGCTGCTTTGTCATTGCATGGGTGATGTGGTTTAATCGCTGCCATGAAATTTCCCTTCCAGAATGTCGCGCTGATCGGCAAACACAAGGCCCCGGAAATCGCGGAGCCCCTGCTGCGTTTGGCCGAGTTCCTGACATTCCGGGGATTGACCGTGGTGGTGGACAACCTGACGGCCGGGCATCTGAAGGGCAGTCCTTATCAGGCGATGACCCTGGACGAAATGGGGCGGGCGGTGGACCTGGCGATCGTGCTGGGCGGGGACGGCACCATGCTGAATATCGCGCGCACGCTGTCGCCGTGCAATATTCCGCTGGTCGGGGTGAATCAGGGGCGGCTCGGATTCCTGACCGATCTGACGCTGGACAACATGCTGGACAGCATTGCTGCGATGCTGGACGGCAAGTTCATCACCGAGCAGCGCCTGTTGATTTCTGCGCGGGTGCTGCGCGACGATGTGGAAATATTCAGGGCGTCGGCATTCAACGAGGTGGTGGTGCACCGCAACAATATCGGCAGCATGATCGAGTTCGAGGTGCGCATCGACGACGAATACCTTTACAACCAGCGCGCCGACGGACTGATCATCGCGACGCCCACCGGTTCCACCGCCTATGCGATGTCTTCGGGCGGGCCGATCCTGCATCCCGGGCTCGATGTGCTGGAACTGGTTCCGGTCTGCCCGCACACCCTGAGCAACCGGCCGCTGGTGGTGAAGAGTTCATCGGAGATCGAGATACTCCTGCATCGCACCGGCGACATGAGCGTGCGCTTCGACAGCCACTCCAGTTATGAATTGCAACTGCACGACAAGATCATTGTCACGCGCCATCCCGACACGGCCTGCCTGCTGCATCCGGCCGGGCACAGCTATTACCACACGCTGCGCGAGAAACTGCTGTGGAACCAGACGCTATGATGCAACCTGCTTTACGGCCAAGCAGCATTGTCGCGTGCGCCCTTGCCCCTGAGCGTAGCGGTCGCAGCTTTGGCTGCGGGCACCGCACGGTCTACCCCTTGCGGGTGCGTCTACCAGACGCGGTAAGTCTCGTTGCGCGTTGCGCGTCTCCTTGCATCTTGAACTGCTCGTGACGGTTGTCGAGGCGAAGTCATGCTGAAATTCCTGGCCATCCGCGATTTCGTCATCGTCTCCACGCTGGAGCTGGATTTCATGCCGGGTTTCACCGTGCTGACCGGCGAGACCGGCGCGGGCAAGTCCATCCTGATCGACGCATTGTCGCTGGCGCTCGGCGAACGCGGCGATGCGGCGATGGTGCGCAACGGCTGCGAGCGCGCCGAGATTGCCGCCGAGTTCGATATCGCCGCGCTGCCCCAGCTGCAGGACTGGTTGCGCGAGCAGGAACTGGAAGGCGATGCGGGTGTTTGCCTGCTGCGCCGGGTGCTGGATGCCGGCGGACGTTCGCGCGGTTTCATCAACGGACGCAGCGCGACATTGCAGCAGCTGCGCGCAGCGGGCGACCAGTTGCTCGACATACACGGCCAGAACGCCCATCAATCGCTGCTGAGACCGGATACCCAGCGCGCGCTGCTGGATGGGTATGCGGGCGTGACCGACACGACGGAACAGGTTGCCGCGCTGTATCGCGACTGGCAAACGCTGCGCCGCCGGCGCATCAGCCTGAGCGAGAATGCCGAAGCCGTGGCCGCCGAGCGCGAATTGCTTCAGTTCCAGCGCAGCGAACTGGAAGGTCTGGGATTCGCCGCCGCGGACTGGGCTGCGGTGCAGGAGGATCATGCGCGGCTGGCCCATGCCGCGAGCTTGCTGGAGACCGCCGCGTTCGGCATCGAAACGCTGGGCGAGGCGGATGACTCATGCCTCGCGCAGCTCAATGCGGTGGCATCGCGCTTGCGCGACGGCATGGCGCACGATGCCAGTCTGGGCGAAACGCTGCAGATGCTGGAAAGCGCCGAGGCGGAACTGCAGGAAACCGTCCATGCGCTGCGCCATTACCAGCAGCGCATGGATACCGACCCGCAGCGCCTGCACGAACAGGAGCAGCGCATCCAGACGGTGCTGGATACCGCGCGCAAATACCGCGTCGCGCCGGAACAATTGGACGTGGCATTGCAGCGCATCATCGCGCGCCTGGAAGAACTGGGCGGCGATGCCGATCTCGCGGAACTGGCCCGGCAGGAAGAGACTGCGCTGCAGAACTATCTTGCCGCGGCGAAAAAGCTGACTGCTGCGCGCAGCAAGGCAGCAGCCAAACTGTCGCGGGAAATCACCGAATCGATGCAGACACTGGCGATGCAGGGCGGCAGTTTTGCGGTGTCTTTGCTGCCGCCGGCCGAGGCCGGCGCGTACGGCATGGAAGCCGTCGAATTCCAGGTTGCAGCCAATCCAGGCGTGCCGACGCGCAGTCTGGCCAGGGTCGCTTCGGGCGGCGAACTGTCGCGCATCAGCCTCGCGATCCAGGTCGCCACTTCACGGCTTGCCAGCGTGCCGACGCTGATCTTCGACGAGGTTGACAGCGGCATCGGCGGACGTGTCGCCGAAATCGTCGGGCATCTGCTGAAGAAGCTGGGCAAGGATTACCAGGTGCTGTGCGTGACCCATTTGCCGCAGGTCGCCGCGGCAGCGGACCGGCATTGGCAGGTCAGCAAGGCGGTGGAAGACGGCGTCACGCTGAGCCACATTACCCGGCTTGATGACAAGCAGCGCGTCGAGGAGATTGCGCGCATGCTGGGCGGTGCGAAGATTACCGAGACGACGCGCAAGCATGCGGCGGAGATGCTGACAGGGAATTGAAAAACTACTGATGAAACGACTAGCCATCTGACTAGACTGCCAAACGACGACAGCCAAGTCATTGGTTATGCGTTCGGAATAACTGCGTTGCACAAGCATTCAAAATGCTCGTTTACTACATGTAAACCCCGCTTTTTCGTCGTTGCGCGCCTTGTTCTTCCATCGCTCGCTACGTTTTTCAACACCCTGTCCGGTGCGGCCGCTTGAGGTATCATACGACGGCTTTGAATTTGAATATTGATTAGGAATGCCATGCGTATCACGATAGTTTTGCTTACCCTGCTGCTTGCTTCGTGCGACAGCTTTTACATACCATTGCTGACACCCTACAAGATGGACATCCGCCAGGGGAATTTCGTGACCCCGGCGATGCGCGAGAACCTGAAGATCGGCATGACCAGGCCGCAGGTGCTCTTTGTCATGGGCACGCCGCTGATCCAGGATGTGTTCCACAAGGACCGCTGGGACTACGTGTACCGCTATGAACATGCCAGGAAGATCGTCGCGACACAGAAGATGACGCTGTATTTCGAGGGCGACAAGCTGGCGCGCATCGTCGACGGCGGCGGAACGGACAGTACCGCGCCGGCAAAGGCGAAGGCCGATGAGCCGGCAAAAGGGTAGGCCATGAACAAGATCAAAATCGCCATCGCCGGCAGCAGCGGGCGGATGGGGCGCATGCTGCTGGAGAATGTGTTCCAGTCCGGGGACATGCTGCTGCACGCCGCGCTGGAGCACGGCAGCAGCGCACTGATCGGCAGGGATGCCGGAGAGTTGCTCGGCGCGCCTTGCGGCATGAAGATCAGCGCGGATGCCGAAACCGCGCTCAAGGGCGCGGACGTGCTGATCGATTTCACCCGGCCGGAAGGCACGCTGCATCACCTCGCCATCTGCCGCAAGCTCGGCGTGAACATGGTGATCGGCACCACCGGTTTCAACGCGCAGCAGAAGGCGCAGATCGGTGCGGCGGCGCAGCAGATCGGCATCGTGTTCGCCCCCAACATGAGCGTGGGCGTGAACCTGGTGTTCAAGCTGCTTGAAACCGCATCGCGCGCACTGGCGCACGGCTACGACATCGAAATCATCGAGGCGCATCACCGCCACAAGGTGGATGCGCCATCCGGCACCGCGCTGGGCATGGGCGAAGTGATCGCCAAAACACTGGGTCGCGATCTCGAAAAGTGCGCCGTGTACGGACGCGAGGGCGTCACCGGCGAGCGCGATCCTTCCACCATTGGTTTTGCGACGGTGCGCGGCGGCGACATTGTCGGCGATCACACCGTGCTGTTTGCGGGTACCGGCGAGCGCATCGAGATCACCCACAAGGCCAGCAGTCGCGTGACTTTTGCACTCGGTGCACTGCGTGCCGCGCGTTTCCTGAAGGAACATCCGGCGGGTATGTACGACATGCAGGATGTGCTCGGGATCAAGTAAATCCGAAGCGCCGGTTGTATTGGCAGTGCAAATCACTTTGACTGCTTGTGACGCATACCGCCCCTGTTCCAGCCTGAAATATCAGACGGGTTGCCGAGTGTCTTGCGGGGTCGTTTCCGTAGAGTTGTGATGCTCGATCAGCGTGTCGATGAAACTGCGCAGGAAGTGCAGTGGCTGCGCGCTGTGAAAGCGGGCGGTTTCTTGTCCGTGGCTGTAGGCGATCACCGTCGGAAACCCCCGCACCTTGTGCCGCCCGGCGATGCGCATGTTCTCGTCGGCATCCACTTTCGCCAGCACGAACCTGCCGCCATATTCCTCAACCAGTTTTTCCAGCATCGGGCCCAGCACTCTGCAGGGGCTGCACCACTCCGCGCCGATATCCAGCAGTACCGGCATCTCGGCGGAACGCGCCACGACCAGTTCATCAAAATTTGCCTCTTCTACATCGTAAGAATGTTTCATTGTGTTGGGTTGCGTATATCGATTTGGTGTATTTGATCGTAATTATAAAACGAACTCGGCACATGTGCGATCAGGCAGCCAGTTGATGTGTGGTGTAAAGGTGTTGATCATCATTCGGCGGGAATGAGCAGGTATTTTTTGCCGCACATTGCATTTGATGGCACCCCCGCTATCGGCTATAATACGCGCCAATCCAAAGCGGGATGAACAGACGGTTCGTCCCGCTTCTTTATGTAACAAGTGCTGTCAGTCATTCTGGGGAGTCATCCGGTGTCGCAAACGAATCCTGCCATTCTAGTTTTAGCCGATGGTACGGTATTTCGCGGCATATCGATCGGGGCTTCCGGCAGCAGCGTCGGCGAGGTGGTCTTCAATACCGCGATGACCGGCTACCAGGAAATCCTCACCGACCCGTCCTATTGCAAGCAGATCGTCACGCTGACCTATCCGCACATCGGCAACGTCGGCATCAACAACGAGGACGTTGAATCCCGCCAGGTGTTTGCCAGCGGCCTGGTGATCCGCGATCTTTCGATGACAGTCAGCAACTTCCGCAGCGCCCGATCATTGCCCGATTACCTGAAAGCCAACAGCGTGGTCGCGATCGCCGGAATCGATACGCGCAAGCTGACGCGCATCCTGCGCGAAAAGGGCGCGCAGAACGGCTGCATCGCGACCGGCACGGATGAGGTTGCGGCGCTTCATGCGGCGCGAGGATTTGCCGGTTTGGAGGGAATGGACCTGGCCAGGGAGGTGACCTGTCCGCAATCGTATCCGTGGAGGCAGCGCGAGTGGGAGCTGGGCGTGGGCTATCCGGAAGCCGAGCAGACCCGATTCCATGTGGTGGCCTACGACTTCGGCGTGAAACGCAACATACTGCGAATGCTGGCCGAGCGGGGCTGCCGCATCACCGTGGTGCCGGCGCAAACCCCCGCGAAGGAAGTGCTGGCATTGGAGCCGGACGGGGTGTTCCTGTCCAACGGGCCGGGCGATCCCGAGCCGTGCGATTACGCGATCGCGGCTACCCGGGAATTTATCGAGGCGGCCGTGCCGTTGTTCGGCATCTGCCTAGGACACCAGATCATGGGCCTGGCAGTGGGCGCGAAGACGATGAAGATGAAGTTCGGCCACCGCGGCGCGAACCATCCGGTGCAGGATATCCGGACCAGGCGCGTGATGATCACCAGCCAGAACCACGGCTTTGCGGTGGATGCGACGACGCTGCCGGCGAACGCGCGGGTCACGCACGTATCGCTGTTCGACGGCACGCTGCAGGGTTTCGAGTTGACCGACAAGCCCGCGTTCTGCTTCCAGGGGCATCCCGAGGCCAGCCCGGGCCCGCACGATGTGGACATGCTGTTTGACCGCTTCGCGGGAATGATGGAGAAAAGAATTACCTGAGCGGCAGGGATCACGGGGAAGGATGCGATATTCCCCGTGATCCCTGCAGCAAAAAAGAATATGCCTAAAAGAACCGACATAAAAAGCATCCTGATCATCGGCGCCGGTCCCATCGTCATCGGGCAGGCCTGCGAGTTCGACTATTCCGGCGCGCAGGCCTGCAAGGCGCTGCGCGAAGAGGGTTACCGCGTGGTCCTGGTGAACTCGAATCCGGCCACCATCATGACCGATCCGGAGATGGCCGATGCGACCTACATCGAGCCGATCACCTGGCAGATCGTGGAGAAGATCATCGCCAGGGAGAAGCCGGACGCGATCCTGCCGACCATGGGCGGACAGACCGCGCTGAACTGCGCGCTGGACCTGGCCAAGCACGGCGTGCTGGAAAAATTCGGCGTCGAGATGATAGGCGCCAGCAGGGACGCAATCGACAAGGCGGAAGACCGCGAAAAATTCAAGCTGGCAATGACCCGTATCGGTCTGGCATCGGCGCGTTCCGCGATCGCGCACAGCATGGAAGAAGCATTGCAGGTGCAGCAGGTATTGGGTTACCCGACCGTGATCCGTCCGTCCTTCACGATGGGCGGCAGCGGCGGCGGCATTGCATACAACCGCGAGGAGTTCGTCGAGATCTGCGAGCGCGGGCTGGAAGCCAGTCCGACCAGGGAGTTGCTGATCGAGGAATCGCTGCTCGGCTGGAAAGAATTCGAGATGGAAGTGGTGCGCGACCGCAACGACAATTGCATCATCATCTGTTCCATAGAAAATCTTGATCCGATGGGCGTGCACACCGGCGACTCGATCACGGTCGCCCCGGCGCAGACGCTGACCGACAAGGAATACCAGATCATGCGCGATGCGTCGATCGCGGTGCTGCGCGAGATCGGCGTCGACACCGGCGGCTCGAACGTGCAGTTCGCAGTCAATCCTGAGGACGGGCGCATGGTCGTGATCGAGATGAATCCGCGCGTGTCGCGTTCATCCGCGCTGGCCTCCAAGGCGACCGGTTTCCCGATCGCGAAGATTGCGGCCAAGCTGGCGGTGGGCTACACGCTGGATGAACTCAAGAATGACATCACCGGGGGCGCGACGCCGGCCTCGTTCGAGCCGACCATCGATTACGTGGTGACCAAGATTCCGCGATTCGCATTCGAGAAATTCCCGCAGGCCAACGACCGCCTGACCACACAGATGAAATCGGTCGGCGAGGTGATGGCGATCGGGCGCACTTTCCAGGAATCGTTCCAGAAAGCACTGCGCGGCCTGGAAGTGGGCGTAAGCGGGCTGGACCAGAAATACACCGACCTTGATGCAATCGCCGCGGAGCTGGGAGCGCCCGGACCGAGCCGAATCTGGGCGGTGGGCGACGCGTTCCGCCTCGGCATGAGCGTGGAAGAGGTGTTCAACATCAGCAAAATCGATCCCTGGTTCCTGGTGCAGATAGCGGATCTGGTACGGCAGGAGCTATCGCTGGCGGGCCGAACGATGGAGAGCCTGGACGCTGCCGGACTGCGTGCGCTTAAGCGCAGCGGCTTTGCCGATGCGCGCCTGGCAAAACTGCTCGGCACCGATACCGATGCAGTGCGCGCGTATCGCCATGCCCTGGGTGTGCGTCCGGTGTTCAAGCGCGTCGATACCTGCGCCGCGGAGTTTGCGACCAATACCGCCTATATGTATTCCAGCTACGAGGAGGAATGCGAATCCCTGCCGACCGGCAAGCGCAAGATCATGGTGCTGGGCGGCGGGCCAAACCGCATCGGGCAGGGCATCGAATTCGATTATTGCTGCGTGCACGCCGCGCTGGCGATGCGCGAAGACGGCTATGAGACCATCATGGTCAACTGCAATCCGGAAACCGTATCGACCGACTATGACACGTCTGACCGCCTGTACTTCGAGCCGCTGACGCTGGAGGATGTGCTGGAAGTGGTCGCGGTCGAAAAACCGTTCGGCGTGATCGTGCAGTTCGGCGGACAGACCCCGCTGAGTCTGGCGCACGGACTGGAAAAGAACGGCGTGCCGATCATCGGCACCTCTCCGGACATGATCGACTGTGCCGAGGATCGAGCGCGCTTCCAGCAGATGCTGCACCAGCTGCTGCTGAAACAGCCGCCGAACCGCACCGCGTGCAACACCGAGGAAAGCATCGCGGGCGTGGCCGAGATCGGTTATCCGCTGGTGATGCGCCCTTCCAATGTGCTGGGCGGCAGGGCGATGGAAATCATCCACGAACAGGCCGATCTGGAACGCTACATGCGCGATGCGCAGGAAATGTCCAAAACCTATCCCGAACGCATGCCGATCCTGCTCGACCGCTTCCTGGACGATGCGATCGAAGTCGACGTGGATGCGGTATCGGACGGCAGGGATGTGGTCATCGGCGGCATCATGGAACACATCGAGCAGGCCGGCGTGCATTCCGGCGATTCGGCGTGTTCGCTCCCCCCGTTCAGTCTGTCGGCGGCTTTGCAGGATGAACTGCGCCGCCAGACCGTGGCGATGGCCAGGGCGCTCAAAGTGGTCGGGCTGATGAATGTGCAGTTCGCGATCCAGATCGACAAGGACGGCGGCGATGCGGTATATGTTCTGGAAGTGAATCCGCGCGCGTCGCGCACCGTGCCGTTCGTGTCCAAGGCGACCGGGATGCCACTGGCGAAAATTGCGGCGCGTTGCATGTCCGGCCAGAGCCTGGCCAGTCAGGGCATTACCACGGAAGTGGTCCCCCGGTTTTACTCGGTCAAGGAAGCGGTATTCCCGTTCATCAAGTTTCCCGGTGTGGACACGATACTCGGGCCGGAGATGAAATCGACCGGAGAGGTGATGGGGGTCGGCGACACCTTTGCGGAGGCCTTCGTCAAGTCGCAACTGGCGGCCAGTATCAAGCTGCCGAAAGATGGTAAAGTATTCATCAGCGTGCGCGAAGCCGACAAGTCGGGTGTGGTCGATATCGCCCGCACCCTGGTGCGACTGGGGTTTACCCTCAGGGCCACGCGAGGTACCGCGTCGGTGATTGGCGCTGCCGGAATTGCGGTGGAAGTGGTGAACAAGGTAGCCGAAGGCCGCCCGCATATCGTGGACATGATCAAGAACGGCGAGATCAGCCTGATCGTCAACACGGTGGACAGCAAACCGTCCGTAATGCGCGATTCCTATTCGATCCGCCACGCCGCATTGCAGGGAAGGGTAACGTATTACACCACGCTGGCCGGAGCCCGCGCCGCCTGTGTCGGGATGCAGCATCTGACCGCACTGAGCGTTTATGATTTGCAGGCCCAGCACAAGCGGCTGGCAGCCAACAACTGAGGAAGTATCAAATGAGCAAAGTCCCATTAACGGTATTGGGCGCAGAAAAATTGCGCGCGGAACTGCACACCCTGAAAACCGTGGAGCGCCCCAGGGTAATCAATGCGATTGCCGAAGCGCGTGCCCAGGGGGACTTGTCGGAAAACGCGGAATACGACGCGGCCAAGGAACGCCAGGGTTTCATCGAGGGGCGCATCGCGGAGCTTGAAAGCAAGCTGGGCAGCGCACAGATCATCGATCCCAAGTCGCTTAACGCGGACGGGCGCTGCGTGTTCGGTTCGACCGTGATACTGGAAGACGTGAACAACGGCGATGTGGTTACCTACCAGATTGTCGGTGATGACGAAGCAGACATCAGGCACAGGAAAGTATCCATCAGTTCCCCGATTGCCCGCGCGTTGATCGGCAAGAGCAGTGGCGATATTGCCGAGGTGCAGGCTCCGGGCGGGGTGCGGGAATACGAAGTCGTCGAAGTCCAATACATCTGAAAAAGCATGCCATAAGCTGCTTTGCGATCGAATTGCGGCGTCGCGTGCTCGCTTACTCCTCGCCTACCAGCATGGTATGTCTTGTTGTGCGCTGATTGAACTACTGGCCATTCGACTAAGCCCGCAAGCGGGCAAGTCGCTGGTTATCCGCCGCTTCTTGCAATTCGACCTGCTCGCGACGCTGCTGATGCGCTTTCAGATCCAAGAAAACTTAGCGGTTACCCAATTGTTTTTTCGTGAGCGGTTTCTTGCCCCTGTGGCGCGGCATTTTTTTGATTTCGATCAGGTGGGCATCGGGGTTGGGTTTGTAGATCACCAGGACCTTGCCGATGTGTTGCACCGCTGCGGCATCCAGTCGGGTACAGATCGATTCCAGCAGGGTTTCGCGCAGCGCTCGATCGCCGCCCGGTATCCGGATCTTGATCAGTTCGTGGCGCTCCAGGGTAAGCGCGATTTCCTTCAGAACCGCTTCGGTCAGCCCCGCGTTGCCGATGATTACCGTGGGGTTGAGGGCATGTGCACGGCCCTTGAGGTCAAGGCGTTCGGATACGGTAAGGGATAACATGATGACTTTCAAGAATTAAGGCGCGGATTGTAAACGATGAAGGCTTCCCCGATCAAAAAAAACCCGGGCAAAAAGAGCAAGACCAGCAAACAATGGATGCGCGAGCATGTCAACGACCCTTTCGTGCAACTTGCCCAGAAAGAGGGGTACCGCTCGCGCGCGGCATACAAACTGCTGGAAATCGATGCCAGGGATCAACTGCTCAAGCCCGGCATGGTGGTGGTCGATCTGGGCGCGACGCCGGGAGGCTGGTCGCAGGTCGCAGCTGCCAAAGTGGGACGCGGCGGGAAGGTGATCGCGCTGGATCTGCTCCCGCTTGATCCGTTGGCGGGGGTGGATTTCATCCAGGGCGACTTCCGCGAGGAAGCGATGCTCGGGAAACTGGAAGGATTGCTGCACGGCAGGGCGGTTGGGCTTGTAATTTCCGACATGGCACCCAATATATCCGGTGTGGCCCCGGCTGATCAGGCGCGCGCGATGCATCTTGCTGAACTGGCGCTGGAATTCGCGCTGGAACACCTGAGTGCGCACGGCAGCTTCCTGGTCAAGGTCTTTCAGGGTGCAGGATTCGAGGATTTCCACAAACGGATGCGCAACAACTTCTCCCGTGTGGTGACGCGCAAGCCCAAGGCATCGCGCGACCGCAGCAGCGAACAGTATTTGCTGGGCAGCGGAAAGCTTGAGAAATAGGGCAATACATAGTCTAATGAACAACCTCGGCAGCCGCCATAACGTCAAATCGGGGCGGGCCGACATAAGGAGTGATCTTGAACAATTTTAAGAGCGTTGCAGTCTGGATGGTCGTCGCCCTGGTGCTGATGACCGTATTCAACCAATTCAACACCCGCCAGCAGCTGACCACACAGTCGCAGCTCGACTATTCCCAGTTTCTCGACCAGGTGAAACAGGGACATATCACCAAGGTGGTCATCGAAGGCCGCAAGCTGAAAGCGACGACTAACGACGGCAAGCATATCAGCAGCTATGCGCCCAGCGACCTGTGGATGGTTTCCGATCTGCTGAAGAACGGCGTGAACGTCGAGGCCAAGCCCGAGGAGGAGCCGTCCTTCCTGATGAATATATTCGTTTCCTGGTTCCCGATGATCCTGCTGATCGCGGTGTGGGTATTCTTCATGCGCCAGATGCAGGGCGGCGGCAAGGGCGGTGCGTTCTCGTTCGGCAAATCGCGCGCGCGCATGCTTGATGAAAGCAAGGAGCGTTTTACGTTCGCGGACGTGGCGGGTTGCGACGAAGCAAAGGAAGAAGTGTCGGAACTGGTGGATTTTCTGCGCGATCCTTCGAAATTCCAGAATCTCGGCGGCCGCATCCCGCGCGGTGTGCTGCTGGTAGGCAATCCGGGTACCGGCAAGACGCTGCTGGCGAAAGCGATTGCCGGCGAGGCCAAGGTGCCGTTTTTCTCGATTTCCGGTTCAGACTTCGTGGAGATGTTCGTCGGCGTGGGCGCCGCGCGCGTGCGCGATATGTTCGAGCAGGCCAAGAAGCAGGCACCGTGCATCGTGTTCATCGACGAGATCGATGCGGTGGGCCGGCAGCGTGGTGCAGGGCTGGGCGGCGGCAATGACGAGCGCGAGCAAACACTGAATGCGCTGCTGGTCGAGATGGACGGTTTCGAGGGGGCTAGCGGGGTTATCGTTATTGCCGCGACCAACCGTCCCGATGTGCTGGATGCTGCATTGCTGCGCCCGGGTCGTTTCGATCGCCAGGTTGTGGTGCCGTTGCCTGATATCCGCGGCCGCGAACAGATACTGATGGTGCATATGCGCAAGGTCCCGGTCGCCCAGGACGTGAAAGCCGATATCCTCGCGCGCGGCACACCCGGCATGTCCGGTGCAGACCTCGCGAATCTGGTCAACGAGGCCGCCCTGTTTGCGGCACGCCGCGGCAAGCGCTTCGTCGAGATGGATGATTTCGAGTCTGCCAAGGACAAGATCATGATGGGCGCTGAACGCCGCTCCATGGTGATGCCGGAAGAAGAACGCCGCAATACCGCCTATCACGAATCCGGTCATGCGGTGGTCGCCAAGCTGCTGCCCAAGACCGATCCGGTGCACAAGGTGACCATTATTCCGCGCGGCCGTGCCTTGGGCGTGACCATGCAGCTTCCGTCGGAAGACCGCTACAGTATGGACAAGGATCGCATTCTTTCCACCATTGCGGTGCTGTTCGGCGGCCGTATCGCCGAAGAGGTTTTCATGCACCAGATGACCACCGGCGCTTCCAACGATTTCGAGCGCGCCACCGACATGGCGCGGCGCATGGTGACCCAGTGGGGCATGTCGGATGCGCTCGGCACCATGGTGTACGGCGAGAACGAGGGGGAAGTCTTCCTGGGACGTTCGGTCACCACGCATAAAAATATTTCCGAAGCAACCATGCAGAAAGTGGATAACGAGATTCGCCGCATCATCGACCAGCAATATGCGCTGGCACGCGGTTTGATCGAAGCCAACCGCGACAAGATCGAGGCAATGACCAAGGCTTTGCTGGAATGGGAGACCATCGATGCCGATCAGATCAACGACATCATGGCCGGCAGTCCTCCGCGTCCGCCCAAGCCTCCTGCCCCGAGCAGCCAGGCTCAGCAGCCCCCCCAGGATCAGGCTCCGCCGGCCCCTGCCGCCACGCCTACGCAACCCGCGCAGGAAACTTAAAGACAGGCACAAGGTGCAGGATACAAGGGACGGGAAGTTCTTACCTTGCACCTTGCATCTTGATCCTTGAACCTGAATGTCTTTCCACTGCGGCAACATCCGGCTTGATTTGTCCCGGCCCATGGTAATGGGCATCGTCAACGTCACCCCCGATTCATTTTCCGATGGCGGTCTGCATCTCCAGCGCGACGCCGCGCTGGCGCATGCGCAGCAACTGATTGCCGAGGGTGCGGACATGCTTGATGTCGGCGGCGAATCGACCCGGCCCGGCGCCAGGCCGGTCGGTATCCAGGAAGAAATGGACCGGGTATTGCCTGTCATCGAAGGCCTGCGCGGCGCGCCTGTACCGGTCTCGATAGATACCTTCAAACCGGAAGTGATGCAGGCCGCGATTTCCGCCGGTGCGGTCATGGTCAACGACATCAATGCGCTGCAGGATGCGGCAGCCATGAAGGCGGTTGCCGCCAGCCAGGCCGCGGTCTGTCTGATGCACAAACAGGGCAACCCGCAAACCATGCAGCTGCAGCCCGAATATCGGGACGTCGTCGCCGAAGTCGGTGCATTTCTGCGCGACCGTATCGCGGCTGCCGAAGCGGCCGGCATCCAGCGCGACCGCATCGCGATCGATCCCGGTTTTGGTTTTGGCAAGACCTTGGCGCATAATCTGGATTTGCTGCGCGCATTGAACAGGCTGTCTGTACCGGGTGTGCCGGTGCTGGCGGGTTTGTCGCGCAAGTCCATGCTGGGCGCGCTAACCGGACAGGATGCGGCGCATCGTCAGCCGGCCAGCGTTGCTGCAGCACTGATTGCGGTTCAGCACGGGGCAAGCATCGTGCGGGTGCATGATGTAAGCGCAACGGTCGACGCGCTCAGGATATGGAATGCGGTTAACGGAGCGGGCTTATGAATGGCCCAAAGGTGAATGGCGTAATGTTGAATGGAGTAATGGCGTGAGCAGAAAATATTTCGGTACCGACGGCGTGCGCGGACGGGTAGGCGAGCATCCGATCACGCCGCAGTTCGTCATGAATCTGGGCTATGCGGCAGGCAGGGTGCTGTCCGGCATGACTGACACACCCGGCGAACGCACCGGGGTGCTGATTGGCAAGGACACGCGAATTTCGGGTTACATGCTGGAGTCGGCGCTGGAGGCCGGCCTGATTGCGGCCGGTATCGATGTCTATCTGGCCGGCCCCGTGCCGACGCCGGCGGTCGCCTACCTGACCCGTGCGCTGCGCCTGCAGGCAGGCATCGTGATCTCCGCATCCCACAATCCGTTCGAGGACAACGGCATCAAATTCTTTTCTTCCCATGGCGCCAAACTGCCGGACGATACCGAACTCGCAATCGAGGCGGCAATGGACCTGGAAATGAAGACCAATTCTTCGGATGGGCTGGGCAAGGCGAAGCGCATCGACGATGCGGCCGGGCGCTATATCGAATTCTGCAAGAGCACGTTCCCGACCGAACTGGACCTGCGCGGACTGAAAATCGTCGTGGACAGCGCGCATGGCGCGACTTACCAGATCGCGCGCCACGTGTTCCACGAACTCGGCGCCGACGTGATCGCGATCGGCGCACAGCCGGACGGAAGGAATATCAATGACGGCTATGGCGCGACCGCTCCGGACAATTTGTGCAAGGCCGTGGTCGAGCACAGCGCGGATATCGGCATCGCGCTGGATGGCGACGGCGACCGCCTGGTGATGGCCGACAATGCGGGAAAACTCTATGACGGGGACCAGCTGATGTACGTGATCGCCAGACATCGCCAGGCGCAAGGCTTGCTGCATGGCGGGGTGGTTGGCACGCTGATGACCAACCTCGCCTTCGAGCTCGCGATGCGGAAATTGGGTATCCCATTCAAGCGGGCCAGGGTCGGCGACCGTTACGTGATGGAATTGCTGCAGCAACAGGGCTGGCAACTGGGCGGGGAAAATTCCGGGCATATCATCTGCCTGGACAAGCACAGCACCGGCGATGGCATCATCTCCGCGCTGCAGGTGCTGCATGCATTGCGCGCGAACCGGCAAAGTCTCGCTGAAGCGGCGGGCGATTTGCACATGTATCCGCAGGTGCTCATCAATGTTAGGGTCGCTAAAGGTGTGGATTGCCTGAATCACGATCAGGTAACAGCTGTGGTTTCCGATACCGAACAAGTGCTGAACGGAAGGGGACGCGTGCTGTTACGAGCTTCGGGGACCGAACCTTTGTTGCGAGTGATGGTAGAGGGTGAAGACCGGCAACTGGTAGAAAAATCCGCTGAACGGATTGCTGATGTGGTGCGCAGGCTGGCGATCAGCTAGATGTTTTAGGCAAAGTTTGAATCCGAATTTCAACGCTATCGGCTATTAAGCGACAATTTCGTCCAAGCAATACCATTGAAAGGGTATCCATTTACATCCATTGGCAGAAAAAACTGGAATTGGGAAACGATCTGATCGATACGCAGCATCGTATATTGGTGTTGCTGTGCCGCAAACTGGATATTGCAATCAAAACCGGGCAATCGGACCAGTCGATACGCTGGGTGATGCTGGAATTGAAGAAATTTGCGGAATTCCATTTCATCAGCGAAGAGAATTTGATGCATGAAATTGGTTATCCTGACGTGGATGATCATGCGCTCATCCATACCGGATTGCTGCAGCAATTTGAAATGATGATGGCGAGGATTAGCCATCACCGGGAATTTCCGGAGGACCTGCTGCATTTTTTAAATAAATGGCTGGTGCAGCATATCGTTCAGGACGATTTGAAAATTGCTGAGCAGGTCAGGCTTTCCTGCAAGCGTCCACTTGGCGAAGACCTGTACAAGCAATTCCTTTATTCGGACAAAGACTTGTAAAGAAAATCCACGCGAATATACGGACATTGCTTCCGTGACAATATAATTCACAACATTGGAGCAGTACGCACCCGCCAATATTCGAAGCGTTGCCGGCTTACCGTTTAGTCAACGCCGCCCAATGTTATTTGATGGCAGTTTAGCAGGGCATGTGGCTGCCAGTTTGAAATTGCCCAGGCCAGAATTTCTTCAGCCGTGCCTGTCCGCAAATCGGCGGGCGGATTCTGGCGCAGGAACGCCAGCACTTTGAACAGGGTGTAGGCCGGGTTGTGTTTTGTCACCGGATCGGCAAGGGTTTGCTTGCTGAGTTTTTCGCCCCGTGCATTCACCGCGACCGGCAGGTGCATATAGGAAGGCGTTTTCAGCCCGAGCAATCGCTGCAGATATGCCTGGCGCGGGGCTGAGCAAAGCAGGTCGGCGCCGCGCACCACATCGGTGATTTCCTGCGCGGCATCGTCCACCACGACCGCAAGTTGGTAGGCGTACAATCCGTCCGCGCGCAGCAGCACGAAATCGCCGACCCCGGTTGCCAGTTCCTGGGTAATGGTGCCCTGCAACAGGTCGTCCAGCGCGATCACGGCATCGTTGACGCGCACCCGCCAGGACCGCGCCGTCTTGTCCGTTGCGATGCCGTTCCGGCAGGTTCCCGAATAGACTTGCTCATCGCCTCGCTGCAGGGCAGAGTCCGCGATTTCCCTGCGGCTGCAGGCACAGGGATACATCAAGCCGGTTTTCTTCAACTGGAGAAAAGCCTGTTCGTAGGCGGCTGTGCGCTGGCTCTGGTAAACGACCTGCTCATCCCAGTGCAGGCCATGTGCTTCCAGCGTGCCGAGGATATCGGCCGCGGCTCCATCGACGGCACGCGGCGTATCGAGGTCGTCGATTCTTACCAGCCACTTGCCCTGATGATGCCGTGCGTCCAGATAGCTGCCGACGGCGGCGACTAAGGAACCGAAATGGAGCGGGCCGGTGGGGGAGGGGGCGAAGCGCCCCCTATATGGAATACGATCGAAAGCTATCTGCACAACGCGGCGAGCGCAGGTCGTCAATCGAGGTGGAAAGGGGCGATAAACCGGAATGCAGGTTGCTATTCATGCGGATTTCGAGCCTCTATTCGACGAAGTATCACGAAGCGAAGTAGTTGTGCAGATACCTTTCAGGCAGGGACTGCTTCTTCGGCAAAAACCAGTTTTACCTTGCCGCCGGCGTCGACATCGACCGTGACCTGACCGCCGTTTGCGAGGCGGCCGAACAGCAGTTCGTCGGCCAGCGCGGACCGTATGGTGTCCTGGATCAGGCGTGCCATCGGGCGTGCACCCATCAGAGGATCGAAACCGCTTTCTGCCAGATAGTCCTTCAGCGCGTCGGTGAACAGGACTTCCACTTTCTTTTCCTGCAGCTGTTCTTCAAGCTGCATCAGGAACTTGTCGACAACGCGCAGGATGATTTCGTGATCCAGCGGCGCGAAAGAAATCACCGCATCCAGACGGTTGCGGAATTCCGGCGTGAAAGTGCGCTTGATGTCCATCAATTCGTCGCCGCCCGAACTGCTCTTGGTGAATCCGATCTGGCTCTTGTTCAGGGCTTCCGAACCCGCATTGGTGGTCATGATGATCACCACGTTGCGGAAATCAGCCTTGCGTCCGTTGTTGTCGGTCAGCGTGCCGTGATCCATCACCTGCAGCAGGATGTTGAAAATGTCGGGATGCGCCTTTTCTATCTCGTCGAGCAGCAGCACCGCGTGAGGCTGTTTGCTGATCGCCTCGGTGAGCAGGCCGCCCTGGTCGAAACCGACGTAACCGGGAGGCGCGCCGATCAGGCGCGACACCGCATGGCGTTCCATGTATTCGGACATGTCGAAGCGGTGCAACGGCATGCCCATTGCATAGGCCAGTTGCCGCGCGACTTCGGTTTTGCCAACGCCGGTCGGTCCGGAGAACAGGAAGCTGCCGATCGGTTTTTGCGGATTGCCCAGGCCGCTGCGCGACATCTTGATCGCGGCGGCAAGCGCGTCGATAGCCTTGTTCTGGCCGAAAACGACTGCCTTGAGATCCCGGTCCAGCGTCTTCAGGGCATTGCGGTCATCCGATGAAACGGTGCGCGCCGGAATGCGCGCGATCTTCGCGATGATCTCCTCGATTTCATGCTTGCCGATGACTTTTTTCTGTTTTGACTTGGGCAAAATGCGCTGTGCGGCGCCGGCTTCGTCCAGCACGTCGATCGCCTTGTCCGGAAGGTGGCGGTCGTTGATGTAACGCGAGGCAAGCTCTGCGGCACTGGTGATTGCCGCCGCGCTGTATTTGACGCTGTGATGTTCCTCGAAGCGCGATTTCAGACCGCGCAGAATCGCGATGGTCTGTTCAACGGACGGCTCCGGAACATCGACCTTCTGGAAACGCCTGGAAAGCGCATGGTCCTTCTCGAAAATGCCCCGGTATTCCTGGTAGGTGGTTGCGCCTATGCATTTCAATTGTCCGTTCGACAGCGCCGGTTTGAGCAGGTTGGATGCATCCATCGTGCCGCCGGAAGCCGCGCCCGCGCCGATCATGGTGTGGATTTCATCGATGAACAGGATCGCATGGGCGGCTTCGCCCAGTTCCTTGAGGACGGCCTTCAGGCGCTGTTCGAAGTCGCCGCGATACTTGGTGCCGGCCAGCAGGGCGCCCATGTCGAGCGAGTACACGTGCGCGTCGCTGAGGACTTCAGGCACATCGTGTTCCACGATGCGCCGTGCGAGGCCTTCGGCGATCGCGGTTTTGCCCACGCCGGCTTCGCCGACCAGCAGGGGATTGTTCTTGCGGCGGCGGCATAGCGTCTGGATGACGCGCTCCAGTTCGATTTCACGCCCGATCAGCGGGTCGATCTTTCCGGCCAGCGCCTGCGCGTTCAGGTCCAGGGTGTAGTTTTTCAGCGCTTCGCCGTTGTTTTGTTCCACTTCGGATTCGGAATCGTTTTGCGGCTTGGCCGGGGTGCCGGGCAGGGCCTTGTCGATGCCGTGCGCGATGTAGTTCACCACATCGAGGCGGCTGACATTGCGCTGGGTCAGGAAATATACTGCGTGAGAATCTTTCTCGCCGAACAGCGCGACCAGGATGTTGGCGCCGGTGACTTCCTTCTTGTTGGTTGACTGCACATGCAGGATGGCGCGTTGGATCACGCGCTGGAAACCGACTGTGGGTTGGGTGTCCACTTCGCGGTCGCCCGGCGTTACCGGGGTATGGGTGGTGATGAATTCGGTCAGAACCTGGCGCAGCTCGTCTATGTCCACGCCGCAGGCGCGCAAAACCTGCGCGGCGGAGGCGTTGTCCAGCATGGTGAGGAGCAGATGCTCGACGGTAATGAACTCATGGCGCTTCTGGCGTGCCTCTACAAATGCCAGATGCAGGCTGACTTCCAGTTCTTGAGCAATCATTTCAATTTTCCTCCATGCCGCATCGTAGCGGATGTCCGTGTTGTTTTGCAAATTCTGATACCTGACTTACCTTGCTTTCGGCGATATCCAGGGAATAGACCCCGCACACTGCAGAACCTTCATTATGCACTTTGAGCATGATTTGCAGGGCGCGTTCCTGATCCAGCGAGAAAAACAGCTGTAAAACTTCAACAACGAATTCCATGGTGGTGTAGTCGTCGTTGAAAAGCACCACTTTGTACAAGCGCGGCGGTTTGGTTTTCGTGCGCTCCGGCGCCAGTACCACATTGCTGAGATGTTTGGTTGCCATAATTCCCGGTGGGTGTTCAGATGCCTTCCTTGCCCTCATATTTGATGATTGGCGATGCTTTTTCAAGCCCATTCGAAAAATATTTTATAAACCTCTTGACGGTATCAGCAAAACAGGAGTAAAAAGCGCGCTGGTGTTTGACTCAAAGTATCTGCAGTACTGGTTTTGCCGTGTGCGGTCTTGGATTCAAACAGTTCGCGGGGAGGTCCCCGCTTTTAAGTAAGGAAGCAATCACATGGCAACTGGTACAGTTAAATGGTTCAACGACGCAAAGGGATTCGGTTTTATCACTCCCGATGATGGCAGCGAAGACTTGTTCGCACACTTTTCGGCAATCAACATGAGCGGCTTCAAGTCACTCAAAGAAGGTCAGAAGGTAACCTTTGAAGTAGTTCAAGGTCCCAAGGGCAAGCAAGCTTCCAACATCCAGGCACCTTGATCGGTTCCTTATAGTTGGCAAAATAACCGGCGCTAAGGCGCCGGTTTTTTTGCCCCTGATTTGCTACAAGGCAGCGAATTGCCAGCCCGGTCATTTATGCAATCGCGGCCAACGCAGCATTCAATGTTTTACTGGGCCGCATGGCGCCTGAAGTCTTTGCAAAGTCGGGATGATAATAGCCGGCCATATTCACCGGCTTTCCCTGCGCGGCGATCAGTTCGGCATTGATTTTTGCCTCGTTGTCGGCCAGCGATTTCGCCAGACCTGTGAAGCGTGCCTGTATTGCCCTGTCCCGGGTTTGCGCGGCCAGAGCTTGCGCCCAATAAAGGGCCAGATAGAAATGGCTGCCCCGGTTGTCGATCTCGCCGATTTTTCTGGAGGGAGACTTGTTGTTTTCCAGGATTCTGCTGATCGCCTGATCCAGCGACTCGGACAGCACTCCGGCGCGCGCGTTGCCGAATTTCTGGGCCAGATGTTCCAGCGAAGCGCCCAGCGCGAGGAACTCCCCTAGCGAGTCCCAGCGCAGATAGCCTTCTTTCCGGAACTGCTGCACATGCTTGGGGGCCGAGCCGCCCGCACCTGTTTCGAACAGGCCGCCGCCGTTCATCAGCGGTACGATGGACAGCATCTTGGCACTGGTGTTGAGTTCGAGTATCGGGAACAGGTCGGTGAGGTAGTCGCGCAACACGTTTCCGGTCACGGAAATGGTGTCCTTGCCCTGGCGGATGCGCGCCAGTGTCGCGCGGCAGGCGTCCGCCGGTTCCATGATCCGGATGTCCAGCCCGGCGGTATCATGTTCTTTTAGGTAGTGCACAACCTTGGCGATAATCTGTGCGTCGTGGGCGCGGTTCCTGTCCAGCCAGAAAATGGCAGGCGTATTGCTCAGGCGTGCGCGCGTGACGGCGAGCTTCACCCAGTCCTGGACGGGTGCATCCCTGGTCTGGCAGGAACGAAAGATGTCGCCCTGCTCGACGTTCTGCTCGAGCAAAACCTTTCCTGCGGTATCGACGATGCGCACCAAGCCGTCGCCCGCGATTTCGAAGGTCTTGTCGTGCGAGCCGTATTCCTCGGCCTGTTGCGCCATCAGGCCGACGTTGGGCACGCTGCCCATGGTGGCGGGGTCGAGTGCGCCATTCTTCTTGCAGTCTTCCACCGTGGCGTCATACACGCCCGCGTAGCAACGGTCCGGAATCATGGCCAGCGTGTCATAGGGTTTGCCGTCGGCGCCCCACATCTTGCCGCCGTCGCGGATCATCGGTGGGATGGACGCATCGATGATCACATCGGATGGCACGTGCAGGTTGGTGATGCCCTTGTCTGAATTCACCATCGCCAGCGGCGGCTGGTTCCTGAAACAGTCGGCAATGTCGGACACGATGCCGGCGCGCCTGTTTTCCGGCAAAGCAAGCACCTTTGCTTCCATGTCGCCGAAGCCGTTGTTGACGTTGAACTTGAGTTCTTTCAGCAGCGCGCCGTGCTTGTCGAGCACCTTCTGGAAAAACACGGAAACGGCATGGCCGAACATGATCGGGTCGGAAACCTTCATCATCGTGGCCTTCAGGTGCAGCGACAGCAGCACGTCTTCTTTTTTTGCCGCGGCAATCTGCTCTGCATAGAACCGGCGCAACGCGCGTCGACTCATCACCGCTGCGTCGATGATTTCGCCTTTCTTGAGCGCAAGCATGTCCTTGAGCACGGTGGTCTTGCCATCCTTGCCGACGAATTCGATGCGGGTGTTGACTGCTTCCGGGACCGTCATTGATTTTTCACTGCCGTAGAAATCGCCGCCGCTCATGTGCGCGACGCGGGTCTTCGAGTCGGCAGCCCACTTGCCCATGCGGTGCGGGTGTTTGCGCGCAAACTGCTTGACCGACAGCGCGGCACGGCGATCGGAGTTTCCTTCGCGCAGCACCGGGTTCACCGCGCTGCCCAGCACCCTGCCATAACGCGCCCTGATTTCCGTTTGGGCACCGGCCTTCGGGTCTTCCGGATAATCGGGGATCCGGTATCCCTGCGACTGCAATTCGCTGATTGCCGCCTTGAGCTGCGGGAGCGAAGCGCTGATATTGGGGAGCTTGATGATGTTTGCTTCCGGTTTTTGGGTCAGTGCGCCCAGTTCGCTGAGGTCGTCGGCAATTTTCTGGCTCGCGGTCAGGTTTTCAGGGAAATTCGCGAGAATGCGGCCAGCCAGGGAAATGTTCCTCGTTTCGACGGTAACGCCTGCCGCACCGGTAAAGGCCTGGATGATGGGAAGCAGGGAATAGGTAGCCAGCGCTGGCGCTTCGTCGGTCAGCGTGTAGATAATTTTTTGACTTGTCATATTTTTCTCTTCAGTTCGTGCTTAACATTCATGCTTAACAAGGGGCCGTCTGCAATTCGGATTTTTGCAGCTGTGATGCCGGCAATTTGCATGCCCGTTTCGGTTCCCTTAGATTGAAGCGGTAAAATATCGTCTCAACAACATACGGGAATCCCGATGGGGCGCATTCTGTTGTTCAACAAGCCGTTTGGTGTGATCAGCCAGTTCAGTCGTGATGGCATGCATCCGACGCTGGCCGATTATATCCCGCTTCCGGACTTTTATCCCGCCGGGCGCCTGGACACAGACAGCGAGGGGTTGCTGGTGCTGACCGACGACGGCAGGTTGCAGCACCGCATTACCGATCCGAAGCACAAGCTGCCGAAAACGTATTGGGTGCAGGTCGAGGGTGTCGCGGATGACGCCGCTCTGGAATTATTCCGGCAGGGCTTACAGATGCCGGATTTCAAGGCGCAGCCTGCCGAGGCGTATCTGATTGATGAACCTGCGAATCTGTGGCCGCGCAACCCGCCGATACGCGTGCGCAAGATTATACCGACCTGCTGGATCGAAATGACGATACGCGAGGGGAAGAACCGCCAGGTGCGTCGCATGACCGCGGCCGTCGGATTGCCCACGTTGCGCCTGATCCGCTGCCGCATCGGCGAGTGGACGCTGGACGGCATGGGGCCGGGAATGTGGAGAATTGAACCGAACCACCCGTCGCATTGACAAACAACCCGGCTGCTTTTAACTTATGCCGTCATACCTGATCAGTGAGGTCGTCATGTCGTTTTCGCACTGCTTGTTGCTGGGTAGCGCATTATTCCTCGCCGGGCTGCCTTCAGGCAGCTTTGCCTCAGAACGTTCCTACGGAATGGTCACAAAGGCGGAAAAGTCGCTGAGAGGCCGCTGGTACAGCGAAACGGGTAGTATTACCTTCAGCAACAACGGAACTGTCAGGCTGAAGGGGAGGCGTTATTTTTATGCGGTTTCCAACGGCGGCATGATACAGCTCAGCGGAAACAACAGTTCGGATGCGATCTCCTATCGGCTATTCGGCGACCAGCTGACGCTGACCGTGGACGGAATCACAACGGTCTATACGCGTACACGGCCGGGAAAGAAATAGGGTCGGGTTTCCTAACGCCTCTTCCGCGCCGCGATAGTCCCCTGATTTTGCTAAGGCGCTAGCGGCCCCTGCGCGTGACTGACTTGGGCGAGAACAGCGCCGGCTGTGGCATGGCCTGGTGACGAGCGGCTTCGGACATGAACTGCGGTTCGGATGATTTGTGTGGTTCGGGTGTCTTGTGAGGAAGGCGCGGCTTGGCGATTTGTTGCCTGTTGCGCGGCTGTTGTTCGCGCTGTTGCGGATTGCGCTGTCTTTGGCCGTCCACTTGGGGTTGCTGGCGGTTTCCCTTGCCCGCAGTGCGTGTTTCGTTGTTGCGTCTTTGTCCATGTGCCTGGCGAGGAGGGCGCGGGGCCTCGGCGGGAAGATTTGCGGGCGGCACAAAACCGTCGACTTCGGCAACCGGGATCTCGCGCTTGATCAAGCGCTCTATCGATCTGAGAAACGGTATTTCTTCCTTGTCCACCAGCGAGATCGCCGCACCGCTGCTTCCCGCGCGGCCGGTTCGGCCGATACGGTGCACGTAATCTTCCGGCACGTTCGGCAATTCGAAATTGACCACATGCGGCAGCTGGTCGATGTCCAGGCCGCGCGCGGCGATGTCGGTGGCGACCAGCACCGGCAGCGAGCCGTCCTTGAATTGTGCCAGCGCCTTGGTGCGTGCCGGCTGGCTCTTGTTGCCGTGTATCGCAGCAGCCGGAATGCCGTCCGCAATCAGCTTTTCAGTCAGCCGGTTGGCGCCGTGCTTGGTGCGGGTGAATACCAGCACCTGCTTCCAGTCGTTTTGCTTGATCAGGTGGGCAAGCAAATGGCTCTTCAGGCGTTGCGGCACCAGATGGATACTTTGCGAGATCAATTCAACCGTGGAGTTGCGTCGCGCCACTTCGACATAGCCGGGATTGTGCAGCAGGCCGTCGGAAAGCGCCTTGATCTCGTCGGAAAAAGTCGCCGAAAAAAGCAGGTTCTGGCGCTGCTTCGGCAGCAGCGCGAGGATTTTCCGGATGTCGCGGATGAAACCCATGTCCAGCATGCGGTCCGCCTCGTCCAGCACCAGAATTTCCACGCCTGACAGATCCAGCGTGTTTTGCCCGACATGGTCAAGCAAGCGCCCGGGTGTGGCGACCAGGATGTCGATTTGCCCGCGCAATGCCTTGATTTGCGGGTTGATGTTCACCCCGCCGAACATCACCATCGATTTCAGCGGCAGATACTTTCCGTAGGTTTGCACCGATTCTTCCACCTGCGCTGCGAGTTCGCGGGTGGGGACCATGATCAGGCAGCGCGGCCGGCCGGGGCGTTTGCCGGCGGGCTGCTGTTCGAAGAGCAGATGCAGGATGGGCAGGGTGAAGCCGGCCGTCTTGCCGGTGCCGGTCTGCGCGCCGGCCAGCAGGTCGCCGCCGGCCAGCACCAGCGGGATTGCCTGGGCCTGCACCGGTGTGGGTTTCGTGTATCCCGCATCGGCGATCGCGCGCATCAGGGGTTGTGCCAGCTTCAGGCTGGCAAAGGTGATTTCATTGTCTGGCAAAGCATGACTCCTGTGAAAGCCTGCTGCTCACAAGAGCTGCACCAATCGAGGCAGGCCAATAAGAGATCGAGATGATCCGGCGTGTGGGAAAAGTACCGCTGCGCTGATTGGTCGGGCGCGGGTGGCGCGCATTATACCCGTACTGTGGGCGTGCGAGGGACGAAAATATCCGGATTGGGATCACCGGGCATTCCAAATAGCCGCCCCGCAGGCTGCTCTGCCCGCATTGCTCGGGTATAATGCGCACCTTCGTAAATTTACCGGCGGGATGACAATATGCCTATTTATGCTTATGCCTGTTCGAGTTGCGGCCTGCTGAAAGATGTGATGCAAAAGGTCAGCGATGCGCCGCTCAGCACTTGCCCCGAATGCGGCAAGGAAACATTCAATAAACAACTGACGGCTGCGGGTTTCCAGTTGAAGGGCAGCGGCTATTACGCGACCGACTTCAAGAGCGGATCGCAGCCGAGGAATGCGCCCAAACCGGAAGCCGCCTGCGCGCCTTGTGCCAGCGCGGGTTCCTGCCCGGTGGCAGACGGTTCCGCCTGAGCATGAAAAAATATTTCATCACCGGCCTGTTGGTCTGGGTTCCGCTCGGCATAACCCTGTGGGTGCTGAATCTGACGATAGGAACGATGGACCAGCCGCTGCTGCTGCTGCCCGAGTCCTGGCGCCCGGACAGGTTGCTGGGCGTGCATATTCCGGGTCTCGGCATCATCCTGACGCTGGCAGTGGTGTGGCTGACCGGTTTGCTGGTGCGCAACGTGTTCGGCCGGAAATTGTGGGAGCTGGGTGAAAATGCAGTGCAGCACGTGCCCTTCGTGGGCAGCGTCTACAAGGGCGTAAAACAGGTCAGCGATACGCTGTTGTCGGGCAGCGGAAATTCTTTCCGCAAGGTGCTGCTGGTGCGTTATCCCCATCCACAGGCATGGTCGCTGGCGTTTCAGACCACTGTGCCCGGCGAGGTGACCGGCAAGCTGGACGAGGAATACGTTGCGGTGTTCATTCCCACCACACCCAGTCCGGTGAACGGATTCTATTTTTTCGTGCGCAAGGCCGACACCATCGAGCTGGACATGACGGTGGACGTCGCATTGCGCTCCATCGTTTCGATGGGTGTGGCGGCAGACGCCGATTCCGGGAAGCATCCCGCCATCGCCCAGCATACTCAAGCAGACCAACCCTGACATCCTTATAAAAATCCAGAATCATGCGAACACATTATTGCGGACTGCTTAACACCGACCAGTTGGATCAAACCGTCAGCCTGTGCGGCTGGGCGCATCGCCGGCGCGACCACGGCGGGGTAATTTTCATCGACCTGCGCGACCGCGAGGGTCTAGCGCAGGTTGTCTGCGACCCTGACCGCCCCGACATGTTCAAGGTCGCCGAATCGGTGCGGGGCGAGTTCGTGCTGCGCGTCACCGGCAGGGTGCGCCGTCGTCCGGCGGGCACCGCCAATCCGAATATCACCAGCGGCGAGATCGAGATCCTTTGCCACGAGATCGAGGTATTGAACACCGCGTTGACGCCGCCGTTCCAGCTCGACGACGAGAACCTGTCCGAGACGGTGCGCCTGACCCACCGCGTGATCGACCTGCGCCGCCCGCAGATGCAGAAGAACATGATGCTGCGCTACAAGGTGGCGATGGCGTTCCGCCGCTTCCTCGACAGCCGCGGCTTCATCGACATCGAAACGCCGATGCTGACCAAGTCCACGCCGGAGGGTGCGCGCGATTACCTGGTGCCGTCGCGGGTGCACCCGGGCGAATTCTTCGCGCTGCCGCAATCGCCGCAGCTGTTCAAGCAGATGCTGATGGTGGCCGGCTTCGACCGCTATTACCAGATCACCAAGTGCTTCCGCGACGAGGACCTGCGCGCCGACCGCCAGCCGGAATTCACCCAGGTGGATATCGAAACCTCGTTCCTGACCGAGATGCAGATTACCGCGCTGATGGAAGAATTGATCCGCAGCGTATTCAAGGAAGCGCTGGATGTGGATCTGCCCAACCCGTTTCCGCGCATCACGCACGCCGAAGCAATGGCGCGCTACGGCTCGGACAAGCCGGACCTGCGCGTGACCCTGGAACTGAGCGGGGTCACCGATGCGGTGAAGGATGTCGCGTTCAAGGTTTTCGCCGGCGTGGCCAATTCCGAAAACGGCCGCGTCGCGGCGTTGCGCGTGCCGGGCGGTGCCGCGTTCTCGCGCGGCGAGATCGACGAGTACACCAAGTTCGTCGGGATCTACGGCGCGAAGGGACTGGCTTACATCAAGGTCAACGACATCACGCAACTCAACGAAGCCGGCCTGCAGTCGCCGATCGTGAAAAATATTCACGAAGGCGCCCTGAAGACCATCATCGAACGAACCGGCGCTCAGGACGGCGACATTATTTTCTTCGGCGCGGACAAGGAAAAGATCGTCAACGATGCGCTCGGTGCATTGCGCACCCGAATCGGCCACGACAAGGGATATACCAACGGCAGGGTATGGGAACCGTTGTGGGTGGTGGATTTCCCGATGTTCGAATACGACGACGAAGCCAAGCGCTGGAATGCCTGCCATCACCCGTTCACCGCACCCAAGGATGAACATATGGCGATGCTGGAAAGCGATCCCGGACGTTGCCTGGCCAAGGCATACGATCTCGCGCTGAACGGTTCGGAGATCGGCGGCGGTTCGGTGCGTATCCATCGGGAGGCGGTGCAGTCGCAGGTATTCCGCGCGCTCAATATCGGCGCCGAAGAGGCGCGCCTCAAGTTCGGCTTTCTGCTCGATGCGCTGCAATACGGCGCACCGCCTCACGGCGGGCTGGCGTTCGGGCTGGACCGAATCGTCACGATGATGACCGGCTCGGAATCGATCCGCGATGTGATCGCGTTCCCCAAAACCCAGCGCGCCCAATGCCTGCTCACCCAGGCGCCGAGCGCGGTTGACGAAAGACAGCTGCGCGACCTGCATATCCGGCTGCGCCAGCAGGTGCAAACCACGGCTGAAGTGCTCGCAGTCACCAAGGAGTGACCGGGTTGCGCAGGTTGTGTCCGCACTGGATCGTGCTGGCAGCGATGCTGTTTCTGCCGGCAGGTGCGCAAGCTGAGTCCCATCATCCAGGGGCGGTTCTCGATCAGGCCGGCATCGGTGCGGCACAATTGCCCCCTCAGGCGCGCGACACGCTGCGCGCAATCAAGCGGGGCGGGCCGTTCGCCTATCCGCGCGACGGCGTGGTTTTCAATAACTACGAACATGCCCTGCCCGAACGCAGGCGCGGTTACTATCACGAGTACACCGTGAAAACACCGGGCAGGCATAACCGCGGTGCCAGGCGCATTATCAGCGGTGCGGGCGGAGAATTTTTCTACACCGCCGACCATTACCAGACATTCAGACGGATCCGGGAGTAGCCATGGACAAATTGGCGCAGCAACTGGGAAATCGGGAAGCCGCGGGCAGCTACACGCTGGACTGCAGCGCTGAAGATTTGCGCAGCGCGGTTCATGATGCCGGCTTTGCGCTGTTCGATGCCGATCTTGCGGGCGTCAAGGGCAAGCAGAATCTGCTGAATGTGCTGGCTGCTGCGGCGGGTTTTCCGCCCGGATCCGGCGCCAACTGGGATGCGCTTGCCGATGCGCTGTGCGACCTGTCGTGGAGCCAGGCAAGCGGATATGTGCTGCTGTTGCGCGGTGCCAGCGACACGCTGGGTCTTTCCGCAAACGACCGGGAAATCGCGCTGGATATCCTGGCCGACACGGTGGTGTATTGGCGGCAGCACAACAAGCCATTCTGGATATTTTTTGCCTGATTCCAACTTCATTTCATCGGTGAAACTGTGTTGGCTTCCCCGCACACTCCTTGCCGTGCTATTTTGCACTGTCTTCGTCGCGTACTCGTCGCCGCCTTGTTTGACCTTCGAAATGAAATTGGAATGGTAAATCGTGCAAAATAAACAGCCGGTCTCGGTGCTGGTGGTGATCTACACGGACGATCTGGACGTGCTGCTGCTGGAGCGCGCCGATCATCCCGGTTACTGGCAATCCGTCACCGGCAGCCGCGACGGCGCTGAATTGCTGGCCGATACCGCGATACGGGAAGTGGGGGAAGAGACCGGTCTGGATGCGCGGCGCCATCGGCTCAGCGACTGGCGGGAACAGAATGTCTACGAGATCTATCCGCACTGGCGGTACCGCTATGCGCCCGGCATCACGCACAACACCGAGCATGTATTCGGCCTGCAACTTCCCCGTCCGGTCGAAATCCAACTTGCGCCGCGCGAACATTTGAACTTCAGGTGGCTGGCGTGGCAGGATGCCGCTGAATTGGTCTTTTCACCGAGCAATCGCGCCGCGATCCTGGAGTTGCCGAATCGCATCAGAACAGAAACGCGCGTACAGAGGAAACCGCAATGAGCGAAACCCCCATGAATGAAAACAGGATTCCGTTTGCGTACGAACATCCCGGCTCACCGACCGCGGTGGCATGGGCGAAGGTGCCGCGCGAACCGGGCGCGGCGGAAAAGCCCGAACTGGTCGCGCGCATCAAGAAGCTGTTGAAGCAACAGGATGCGGTTCTGGTCGCGCATTACTATGTGCACGCCGACCTGCAGGATCTGGCGGAGGCCACCGGCGGCATCGTTTCCGATTCGCTGGACATGGCCAATTTCGGCCACCGTCATCCGGCCAGCACCATTGTGGTCGCGGGCGTGCGTTTCATGGGCGAGACCGCGAAGATACTCAACCCGGAAAAGCGCGTGCTGATGCCGGACCTCGCGGCGGAGTGTTCGCTGGACCTCGGCTGCCCGGCGGACGAATTCAGCAAGTTCTGCGACGCGCACCCGGACCGCACCGTGGTCGTGTATGCCAACACCAGCGCGGCGGTAAAGGCGCGCGCCGACTGGATGGTGACCAGCTCGATCGCGCTGCCGGTCGTGAAGCATCTCAAGGAACAGGGCAGGAAGGTGCTTTGGGCGCCGGACCGGCACCTCGGCGGCTACGTGCAGGAACAGACCGGCGCGGACATGCTGCTGTGGCAAGGCTCGTGCATCGTGCACGACGAATACAAAACCAGGGAGCTGATCGAGCTGAAAGCGCAGCACCCGCAGGCCAAAGTGCTGGCGCATCCTGAATCGCCTCGTGCAGTGGTGCAATTGGCGGACATGGTCGGTTCCACCACCCAGTTGATCAAGGCTACGCAAAGTCTGGATGCGCAGGAATTCATCGTTGCGACCGACAACGGCATTTTGCACCAGATGCGCAACTTGTCCCCGCACAAGACTTTTTTCGAAGCGCCGACCTCCGGTGTCGGCGCGACCTGCAAGAGCTGTTCGCATTGCCCGTGGATGGCGATGAACGGGCTGCTGAATCTGGCCGAGGTTCTGGAATCCGGCAGGAACGAGATACACGTCGACCCTGCGATCATTCCGCACGCGGTGCTGCCGATCCAGCGGATGCTCGCGTACGCGAAGAAGATCGGGTTGCCGGCCAAGGGGATAGGCAACGCGTAACGGGTGCCATCCTCGTGATTTCGTCAATCCAATCAGACAAAATCAAATCAAAGTCATAACCGAAGGGGGTTGCCCGTTAGCTATAACCAATGACAAAGGCAGCGTCGTTTGCAGAGTCAGTCAGATGACAGGTAGTGCTATGAGTCACTTTTACGAACATCACATATCGTGTCTGGCGTTTAACGAGGGCCGTAATCTGACTGCTGCCACCGCCGAATAACGGAAACCTTTCCCAGTGCCCAGGTAGTGTGCGTTCTACAACCGTGGCAGGACATTCACTGATCGGCACGGTGTCGGCAAACCCGTCTTGATTGTCTGTCATACGCGTATGATGGCGCGAATGGCGCATGATCCGCTTACGCGGCAAGTGCTTCCAGAAGTCCCTTCTTCAGTGCGCCTCTGGCCTGGATAAGAAGCCTGCGGGAGAAGGTTTCGTGTGGCAGTTGATAGCCCTTATTGCCCGGCGCTCCGTCAGTTTACCGGGATTGGGCCGATGTGCCCGACTCCAGGTTGCCTGGTCAGCCTGGCTCGCACGATATGCCTACTAGCCATCATTCCGATCGATTTCACGACTGATGATAGCGGGCGCTTTCCCGAGAATCCCGGCAAACTATCTGTTCGAATATCCAGTTTCAATCGCTCGTGATGTCTCTTCTAGCCGGAAACCGTCAGCGCCAGCCGGTAACGGAATTGTTGAACAGGCTGCATTCCTCCCATTATGGCCAGAATCCGTTCGGCAGATGAATGATGTCAATGGAACAATTGGGTACGCTGCTGGAGAGACTCGCCTTTCCGCAAGCGCTTCCGCATTCACGCTTATCGATTCTCAATATTTTAAATCCGGGTTCTCTGCTTCATTGCAACACGCCTTTTGCTTACGCAATTTCCAGTGTGTTGCATCGACCGGTTAAATTCGCTGCCAAAAAGAGACATTTTCCGGTGTCTTCTATTTTTGATTGTTTAGTCCCAGATTTGCGCCATTGATAGGGCGCGAATGAAAAAAATCACATGTTTGCCAATGTTCTGCCCTCGAAACAACAAAAATAATTTTAAAAACAGTGCGCTGATACACCCGATAATCCCGAAAAGTTGCTGTCTGTAGCGCGTCCTTACGAGTTCAATCAGTTGGGCACAGTCAAATTGGGTCCGCTCAAGAAAGTGGAGCGGAAATTGAAAATTCGAGATGCTGGACACACAAAAATGCGAGCAGTAATCGCAGTAATCACTAAACAGCGGGCATTGTATAGTCGATGGACATCATGACACACAGGGTAAAATTGATCATTATCGAGCAGACGAACAAATTTCTGGCCCAATTCCGTTCCCCGCATGAATTGTAAGCTTTCCAAGCCACTGTCAACCAGACCAAACCCGACACTATTGCAGCCGCGAGGAAGTTGTAACCCGTATATCCGCCGAAAGTCAGCATCATTGTAGCCAGGATAAAGGCCGCAATAAAACCGATAATTTGCCGATTCGTTGCCGGCACACCATGCTTGACCGGAAGGACCGGGATTGCGGCGGCGGTGTAATCATCCAGGCGATAAATGGCAATGGCATAAAAGTGTGGAATCTGCCATAGGCCGAAGATCATCAACAATATTACAGCGCCCGCGTCGAATCGCCCGGTCACCGCGCAATATGCGGCAAGCGGGGGCGCTGCTCCCGCCAGACTGCCGATCAGCGGTGCGTATACCGAATGGCGTTTCCAGTACAGGCTGTAAACGCACACATAGATTAAAAATCCGGCCAGCAAGATTGCTACAGACAACAGATTGTCCATTTCAAGCAACAGTAATAAACCCGCCAAACCAAGCACCGATGTATACAAAAATGCCGCATTCGTCGACATCAGTCCCGCGGCAAGCACACGGTCGCGCGTCCGCGCCATGATTCGGTCCAGGTCCCGGTCCATCCAATTGTTCAGTACGCACGCCGATGCGATCAACAGCGAGATGCCGATGGTCGTCGACAAAAATAGGGCAACATCAACGTGCCCCCTGGAAGCGAGGAAAAAGCTTCCCATTACCGGGACCAGGTTGCCCAATACCATACCCGGTTTGGTGACGTGCCAGAAATCCCTGAGCATAATGTGCGCCCTTTACATCATGCGGTAATTGAGGTTGTACATGATCCACATAGTCCCGCCTACGATCAGGAACATGATCAATATGGCGAATAGCATCGCCAGGACGTTCCAACGCGCTCTGGATGATGTGTCCAGGTGCAGGAAAAAATACAGGTGCACCATTACCTGCACGATGGCCGCACTGATTACCGCAACGATCGTCGCTTGGCGTGACAGCGTATTGTGCATTACCAGGGCGAACGGAATGGTAGTCAATACGATGGAGAGAATGAAACCGGTGGCGTAGGATTTCCCGGTTCCCCTGCTCATTCCGGTACTATCGATTGATTCATGGCTCATTTACGCGACCCCCAGCAGATAGACAATGGTGAAAACACCGATCCATACGATATCCAGAAAGTGCCAGAACAAACTCAGGCAAAGCAGGCGGGAATGAACTGACGCGTTCAGACCTTTGGTCAAAACCTGCACCATCATTGCCAGCATCCAGATCAGGCCGAAGGTTACATGGGTGCCATGGGTGCCCACCAAGGTAAAAAAGGCTGAAAGGAAGCCGCTGCGCCACGGGCCGTTGCCATCGATGATCATGGCGTGAAACTCACTGACTTCCAGGACGACAAATCCGAAGCCCAGCAAAAATGTGACGGCGAGCCATATCAGCACCAGGTCTTTCCTGTGATTGTGCACGGCCAGCATCACCAATCCATATGTTGCGCTGCTGACGAGCAGGAATAGGGTCTCCGCGTATACTTGTGGCAGGTGGAACAATTCACCCCCGCTGGGGCCACCCGCATAACGGTGATTCATTACTGCAAAGGTCGCGAACAGTGCGGCGAAAAGCACGAGGTCGGACATCAGGTAAATCCAGAACCCGAATACCTTGATGCCGATGTGATCCGGAAGCTCCATTTGCCCGACAGGCAATTCGTCTATAACTGCAGCTCGATCTGTCATCGCTTAACCTCCCGGGACCAATCCGTCTGTATGCCGAATTCCGGCAATGGAAAGCAATTTGCGGTAGCGCTCATTTTCGGTCCGTTCGACTTCTGCCGCGGGGATGACATATTCCACGTCAACGTCCATCGATCGTGCGATTACCGTGAACAGCATGCCCAAGGCGCTGAAAATGGCCAGCCACCAGATATACCAGACCATGCTGAATCCGAACATGAAGGCGAATGCTCCGATGATGAATCCCTTGCCGGTATTTCCGGGCATCGTGATATCGTGATATTTGCCCGGCTGCAGACAGGCAATGCCCTTTTCCTTCATGTCCTCAAATGCATCGATGCCATGCACGACAGGCGTGATCGCAAAGTTGTAGGCGGGAGGCGGAGACGAGATCGACCATTCCAGGGTGCGGCCATCCCAGGGATCGCCGCTCAGATCGCGCGTGTCACGACGACGCCTGATACTCACGGCCAATTGGATGATCTGGAAGATGATGCCAAGCAGGATCACCGCGGTTCCGACGGCGGCGACTATCAAATAGGGCTGCCATGCAAGGTTGGAATAATGTTCCATACGGCGTGGCATGCCCATGAAGCCCAGCGCATACAGCGGCATAAAAGCAAGATAAAAGCCGATCAGCCAGCACCAGAATGCGCGCTTTCCCCACTTTTCGTCCAGCATAAAACCAGTAACCTTGGGGAACCAGTAGGTATACCCGGCAAAATATCCGAACAGCGCGCCCGGAATGAGCATATTGTGGAAGTGCGCAACCAGAAACAGGCTGTTGTGCAGCACGTAATCGGCAGTGGGTACGGACAAGAGCACGCCGGTCATGCCGCCGATCGTAAAAGTCGTGAGGAATCCGATCATCCAGTACATCGGCGAGGTAAATCTTACACGGCCGCGGTACATGGTGAATAGCCAGTTGAAAATTTTCACCCCGGTCGGGATGGCGATCAGCATGGTTGCGATGCCGAATGCCGCATTGACGTTGGCACTGGCACCCATGGTAAAAAAGTGGTGCAACCACACGGAAAAGGACAATACTGTTATTGCCGCGGTCGCGTAAACCAGGGAACGGTAACCAAACAGGGGTTTGCCCGAGAACGTGGCAACGACTTCCGAGAACACGCCGAAAGCTGGCAGGATAACGATATAGACTTCCGGATGTCCCCATATCCAGAACAGATTGACATACATCATCGGATTCCCGCCCAGCGTGCTGGAGAAGAAGTGCATTTCCAGATAGCGGTCAAGCGTAAGCAGTGCCAGAGCGACGGTCAAGACCGGGAACGCCAGGATCATCAGCACGTTGGTAAACAATGTGGTCCAGACAAAGATAGGCATGCGCATCAGGTACATACCCGGCGCGCGCAATTTTAGGATGGTGACGAGAAAATTGATGCCGGTCAGCAGCGAGCCGATACCCGCTATCTGTATCGACCATATCCAATAGTCCACCCCTGTGCCGGGGCTGAACTGTCGTTCCGTAAGCGGAGCGTAGCCAGACCAGCCGGCTTTGGAAAATTCACCCACGCCCAGCGAAACCATCACGAGCACAGCCGCGGCAGCGGTCAGCCAAAAGCTGACGGAATTCAAAAATGGAAATGCGACATCGCGCGCGCCAATCTGCTGGGGCACCGCGATATTCATCAATCCGACCAGAAACGGCATGGCCATGAAGATGATCATGATCGTACCGTGAGCACTGAATATCTGGTCGAAATGTCCCGGTGCCAGGAATCCATGCGACGTGCCGGCAGCAACAGACTGTTGCATACGCATCAGGATGGCATCGGAGAAGCCTCGCAACAGCATCACCAGTGCCAGGAGAATATACATGACCCCGATTCTTTTGTGATCTACACTGGTCAGCCACTCCTTCCACAGGTATGTCCACTTTTTGTGATACGTGATCAGCACCAGAATCATCAGTCCAAGCAATAGCGAGCCGCTTACGGCGCCCATGATAATCGCGTTGTTCCAGGGAATTGATGAATGGCTCAGCCTGCCTAACATATCAATGCGTTCCTGAAGTCATGGCGTCATCCCGGGGAGCATTCGCCAAATTCCCGCGGTCATTTCGGCTCTTGTCCACAATGTTTGCAAACAGTCCTCGCTCGACCCATGAAAAGGAGGCAACGGGGTAATCGACACTCGGTTTGCTGATTTCCTTGAATCGGGCAAGATCCAGTCTATCCGGAGATTGTTTGACTTTTTGCACCCATGCTTTGAATTGATTCAGCGAAGTAACGCTAACCTTGAAATTCATGTCCGAGTAACCCCGGCCGCTATATTGTTGGTTCTGCCCGAAGTAAACACCAGGCGTATCGGCCAAAAGATGCAAGCGAGTTTGCATGCCAGCCATGGCATAAATCTGGCTGCCGAGCTGCGGGATGAAAAAGGATGTCATCACGGTGTCCGAGGTAATCCTTAAACTTACCGGGACATTGGCAGGTAACACCAATTGATTGACAGCGGCGATGTTTTGGCCGGGATAGATAAATAGCCATTTCCAATCGAGGGACACTGCTTCGATGTTGATCGGACTGACCGATGGGTCGATAGGTTTGAAGGGGTCAAGCCTATGGGTCTCCTTCCAGGAAAGTGCCCCAAGCGCCAAGACTATGGCAGCAGGAATCAGCCATGTGACCAAATCGATTTTGACGGAATCACTCCATTTCGGATCATAATCGGCGTTCGGGTCGGATGCCCGGAATTTGCGGGGAAACCAAAGGGCCATGAAAATGACCGGGATGACAACGATCAGCATGAGCGCGAATGCCACTTCAATATCGTGGAGTTCGGAATCGCCGACCGGTCCTTTGGGATCGAGTAGCGGGATCCTGCTGCAACCGGAGAGGAAAACTGCCAGGCAGAGTGCCGGAAGTCCTGCAAAGGCTGAGTGACAGTTAATTTTTATCAAAACCGCACCTCAATCAGCAATTTCGTTTGTTCATGTCACACTAAGGACACACAGCTCCCTGGAATAAATGTGGTGTTACAGAGCCTGTATCATTCGATTCGTAACAAAAGGGGCAGTAAAGTTCCCGCAGAATTTCGATGTTGTTGCGAAATACATCGAAGTAATTGTGGATATGACTACCGCGATCATCCTGCCTGATCAATTGCTGCTTGCTGGAATCGAATACTGCGGGCTATTGTTTACAACAACTTTGAACGCCCGTTATCGCGAAGCTGCTAAGACCGCTACGGGCCGATTAGAGACTGATGCCGCGTTAACGCGGCATCAACATTTGAAATGAATATTTTGCATTTGCAGTTTCGAATTTCTTTTCACTGCGCGCCGCCGAGTAGCGGAGGCTGGTCAGGGACGGCGAGGACTGATGAAACTGCCAGACGTCCGGCCAATCCAGCTACGGCGCTGGTTAGCAATTGGCTATAGCTGCCCATCCCCCGGCGAAGTTGATTTTGGTAGTTGATATCGCCATAGTCAACCCAATCTACGTACGGCATCTTCCCCATCCATTGGGTAAAATATCCGCCATGCCTACCCTGAAAATCGCCACCTACAACATCCACAAGGGCCTGTCCTATTTCAATCGCCGTGTGGTGCTGCACGAGCTGCGCGAGCGGCTGCGCGAGCTGGATGCCGGCATCGTGTTTCTGCAGGAGGTGCAGGGCGAGCATACTCAACACGGCGAGCGTTATCACAACTATCCGCAAGGCGCGCAACACGAGTTCATCGCGGGAGAGGTCTGGCCGCATTCGGCCTATGGTAAAAATGCGGTGTATGAAGTGGGGCATCATGGCAATGCGATACTCAGCCAATTTCCGATACTGCGATCGTTCAACACCGATGTTTCCGCGCACCGTTTCGAAAGCCGCGGGTTGTTGCACAGCGAGATCGAATTGGCAGGGCACCAGAATGTCCATTGCCTGTGCGTGCATTTCGGGCTGTTCGCGAAGGGACGCCGAGCACAAACCGGCACACTGGTCGATTACGTGCGCAATGAAATACCCCAGGATGCGCGGCTGATTATCGCGGGCGATTTCAACGACTGGAGCAACCAGACCGGCAGGACATTGGCCAGCGAGCTGCACATACACGATGTGTTTCATCTGCATGACGGCAAACTGGCGCGCAGTTTTCCGTCCAGGCTTCCGCTGCTGCGCCTGGACCGCATCTACGTGCGCGGGTTTGACGTACTGCACAGCAGCGTGCATACCGGGGGGAACTGGCTGCGTTTGTCCGACCATGCCGCTCTTTCCGCGCAACTCAAGGGCATATGAACCAGGTCCATCAGGTGGCTAAAAATCAGTTGGTGCTGCTGCAGAGCGGCACGGCCTATTTTCCGCGCCTGTGCGCGGATATCGATGTTGCGCAGCATTCCGTCTACCTGGAATCCTATATTTTTGCCCCGGACAAAACCGGCAGGATGGTCGTCGATGCGTTGCGCAGGGCCGCCGAGCGCGGGGTGGTGGTACGCGTGTTGCTCGATGGTTTCGGATCGGCGGACTTTTCGAAGGCATGGCTGGCCGAGCTGACTGCGGCGAAAGTCCAGGTGCAGTGGTTCCGGCGCGAAATTTCCCCGTTCACATTGCGGCGCAGCCGGATGCGCCGCCTGCGCCGCCTGCATCGCAAACTGGTGGTGCTGGATGGCGAAGTGGCTTTCGTTGGGGGCATCAACATCATCGATGATATCTCCAGCAGTGATCATTTCAGTTCGCCGCGCCTCGATTATGCAGTGCGTGTGCGGGGTGTGGTGGCAGGCGAAATTCATTCCACCATGCGGCGCCTGTGGGGTATGGTGTCGTGGGCCAATTTTCGCAGGCGCGGCAAGGAAATCCGGCGCCTGGTGAGGGAACGGTCCAGGCCGGTTGCGTCCGGCATCGCGCTGGTGTTGCGCGATAACCTGCGCCATCGCCATGATATTGAAAACGCGTATCTGAAGGCAATTGAAGGCGCGCGTCACGAGATCATCATCGCGAATGCCTACTTCCTGCCGGGGCGTGTGTTTCGCATGGCACTGATACAGGCCGCGCAACGCGGCGTTCGCGTGAAGCTTTTGCTGCAGGGCAGGGTCGAATACCGCTTGCAGCATTATGCGACGCATGCGCTGTATGACAAGTTGCTGGCGGCGGGCATCGAGATTTACGAGTATCAGCCCAGCTACCTGCACGCCAAGGTGGCCGTGATCGACGGATTGTGGTCGACCGTGGGTTCGTCGAATATCGATCCGTTCAGCCTGTTGCTGGCCAGGGAGGCGAATCTGGTGATCCGTAATTCGGGATTCGCCGCCGAGCTGCGCGCCAGTCTGCTTGCCGCGATTGCAAACGATGCGCTTCGTATCGGTGACGGGAGCAATGAATCGCGCAGCCTGTGGAGCAGGTTGATCGCGCGCGCCAGTTACGGTATCGTGCGCCTGCTGATCGGTCAGCTGGGCTATGACAGATCAATCTGATCAGCCCGTTCTGGCCGCGTTATAATTCGCGCTTGCCATATTCGTCTTCCCGTCATGCGTCCTTCCTCGATTCAACCGCCAGGCAATACCAATCGCGCCGATTGGCGGACCATCCTTACCCTGATTCCCTACCTGATGGAATTCAAGTGGCGGGTGATTGCCGCGATGAGCCTGCTGATATTTTCCAAGCTGGCCAACGTTTCCGTCCCGCTGGTGCTCAAGGAAATCATCGATGCGCTGGGCAAGGAAAAGGCATTGCTGATGGTGCCGGTGTTCCTGATCGTCGGCTACGGGGTGCTCAGGTTGTTCAGCACCCTGTTCGGCGAATTGCGCGATGCAGTGTTTGCCAATGTCACCCAGCGCGCGATTCGGCGGGTGGCGCTCCAGGTATTCGAGCATCTGCACAGCCTGAGCCTGCGCTTTCATCTGGACCGGCAGACCGGCGGTGTGTCGCGCGACATCGAGCGCGGCACGCGCGGGATCGGCTTCCTGCTGAATTTCACGCTGTTCAACATCCTGCCGACGCTGCTGGAGATCGGGCTGGTCGCGGCGATCCTGCTCAAGAAATACACGCCGTGGTTTGCCGTCATCACCTTCATCACGCTGGTGATCTACATTGCGTTCACGCTGTTCATCACCGAATGGCGCATGGTGGTGCGGCGCACCATGAACGACCTGGATTCCAAGGCCAATACCCGCGCCATCGACAGTCTGCTTAACTACGAGACGGTAAAATATTTCGGCAACGAGCAATACGAGGCGAATCGCTACGACCACCACATGGAACAGTGGGAAACGGCTGCAGTGCGCAACCAGACCTCGCTGGCGCTGCTCAATTCCGTGCAGAGCGTGGTGATTGCAATCGGCATCACCGCGCTGATGCTGCTGGCAGCAAGCCAGGTGGTGGAGGGCAAGATGACAGTGGGCGACCTGGTGCTGGTCAACGTGTACATGATCCAGCTCTACATGCCGCTGCATTTCCTCGGCTTCGTGTATCGCGAGATACGCCATGCGCTGGCCGACATGGAGAAGATGTTCAGCCTGCTTCATGAGCACCGCGAGATCGCGGATGCGCCGGATGCGTCCATGCTGCAGGTGGGCCGGGCGGATGTGCGGTTCGATCAGGTCAGTTTTTCCTATGCGCCGGACCGGCAGATTCTGTTCGACGTCAGCTTCTCCATACCGGCTGGCCACAAGGTTGCCGTTGTCGGCGCGAGCGGCGCGGGCAAGTCCACGCTGTCGCGGCTGCTGTTCCGCTTCTATGATGTGCAGCAGGGGCGCATCCTGGTCAACGGACAGGATATCCGCGGGGTGACGCAAACCAGCCTGCGCGCCGCGATTGGCATCGTGCCGCAGGATACGGTGCTGTTCAACGACACGATTTATTACAACATCGCCTACGGCCGGCCGGATGCATCGCGTGAAGACATCATCGCCGCGGCAAAGGCAGCGCATATCCATCGTTTCATCGAATCGCTGCCGCTGGGCTATGAATCCATGGTGGGCGAGCGCGGACTGAAACTGTCCGGCGGAGAGAAGCAGCGTGTTGCGATCGCGCGCGCCATCCTGAAAAATCCGGCGATTCTGATCTTTGACGAGGCAACCTCCGCGCTCGATTCAAAATCGGAGAAGGCCATCCAGGCCGAGCTGCGCGCAATCGCGCAGAACCGCACCACACTGGTCATCGCGCACCGCCTGTCGACTGTCGTGGACGCGGACCAGATTCTGGTAATGGACCAGGGGAGAATCGTCGAGCGCGGAACGCATCGGGAATTGCTCGCGCATGACCGTCAATACGCGCAGATGTGGGATCTTCAGAAACAAGAAGAGCATGTCATGCCTGTGATTTGATTTATAATGAAAATCGGTTATCCTTCGGCTGTGTAACGTGATCCACAGGTGAGAACATAACAATGAACAAACGATTGCTGATCCTGATCCTGATCGTGTTTGGACATGCGCTGCTGGCTGCTGCTGCACATGCCGAAACCGGCGGGTATATCTTCAAGGTAGATGAGTCTTCTTCTGTCCCGCTGTCGTTCAAGGATGAACCGCGCCGGGTATTGTCGCTGAAACCTTCGTTGCTCAAGGTGCGTTCCCATGTCGCGCTGGTTTTTGACGAACAGACCCAGCGTCCGATATATGACAAGCATGGCCAGGTGGTGATGCCGATTGCATCCATTACCAAGCTGATGACCGCTATGGTGGTGCTGGACGCGCATTTGCCGATGGACCAGGAGATCACCGTTGACGAGGATCATCTGAACAAGATCAAAAGGGCCAAGTCGAGACTACGCATAGGCACGACGCTCACGCGCGGAGAGATGCTCAGGCTCGCGCTGATGGCTTCGGAGAATCGCGCGGCGTTGGCGCTGGCGAGAAGTTATCCGGGTGGAACCGCGGCACTGGTGGCCGCGATGAATGCCAAGGCGCGCGCGCTGGGCATGGCGGATACCCGGTTTTTCGAGCCGACCGGTCTCGACAGCGACAATGTATCCACTGCGCTGGATCTGGTCAAAATGGTCGCTGCGGCCGGCCGTTACACTTTGATACATCAATACACGACCACGGCAACCCTTTCGGTGGATAATTTAAACGGCCGCACCATGCGTTTCGGCAATACCAATCCGCTGGTCAGGAATGCATCCTGGGATATCGGTTTGAGCAAGACCGGGTTTATCAATGAAGCCGGACAATGCCTGGTGATGCAGGCAACGATCAAAAACCGATCTGTCATCATCGTGTTGCTGGATTCGTGGGGTAAGCGCACCCGCGTTGGCGATGCCAACCGCATCAGACAGTGGATGGAAAGAGCGCCGCTGCGCTTTGCCGAGCCTCGCGGAGGTGTCAGGCTGGCTGGCGATTTCCGCTAGGTCGGACAGGGGAGCGCGTTCATCCATCCGGGTTGCTAATTCTTTGTATTCATCAAGGTTGACGATATGGGCGAAACACTACTGACACTGACCATCATTACGCTGATTATTCTCACGATACGAAGGGCAAGGCCGGTGATACTCGAGAACCCGGTGAACATCCACCGCCCCGGGCAATTCCACATCATGCTCGCGCCCCAGCTCAATCAGGCTCAGAGTTTCGTTGAACAGATTGCGAAGCGGTATCTCGAGTCATATCACCCCAAAGGCGACTTGCCCACCCAGTATTTTGAAGTGCGCGATCCCAGGGTTTTTTCGAAGGGCCAGAAGTCCTATTTGTTGGCAGTTTCGCTGCGCGGCGGGGAATTGTATTTCCAGGCGGTCAATCCCAAGGTTTCGAAGCAGGAAGCAGAAAGCCACTATAAAACCCTGCACGAATATTCGGAGTCCGTGTTGCAAAATCATCCGCCCGCAGGATCGGTGGATGAGTCGGGTACCGAGAGTCTGCGCAGCACCGTTGAGGCTATTGCGGCGCCATTGCAGATTAATGTGGAAGTATTGCCGTCTGTGGAATAGGTCAGGGTTGCAGGCTTAACAGTCCCTGCCTCGATCTGTAATACATCTGAGTGATTGTGGCTGCGGCCGCTGCTTTCACGGCTTTACGTTCGCGATGCTTACGTTAGCCTTATCTGCAACCAGGACCGTTCGTATTACAACAGGACCAGGTTGTCACGGTGGATGATTTCGGTGTCTCCGCCGTAACCCAGCAGCGATTCGATCTCCCTGCTGGAATGTCCCGCGATGCGGCGCGCTTCGGACGAACTGTAGTTGGTCAGGCCGCGCGCGATTTCTTCGCCGTCTTCGCGCACGCAGGCCACCACCGCGCCGCGGTTGAATTCCCCCGACACACTTTTGATGCCGATCGGCAGCAGGCTCTTGCCTCCGGAATGCAGGGCCCTGACTGCGCCGGCGTCGAGCATCAGTTTGCCGCTAACCTGCAAATGATCGGCGAGCCATTGTTTGCGCGCAGCCAGGGAAAGCATAGGCGCAGTGAGCAGGGTGCCGATCGAATCGCCCCTGATCAGGCGCAACAGCACATCGGGCTCGTGTCCGGAAGCGATCACGGTATGGGCACCGCTGCGCGCCGCGCGTTTGGCAGCGAGTATCTTGGTGAGCATGCCGCCTCGGCCGATGTGGCTGCCCGCGCTGCCGGCCATCTTTTCGAGTTGAGCATCGCCTGCCTTCCCCTCGCCGACCAGCGTGGCCGCGGCATTCTTGCGCGGATCTGCGGTGTACAGGCCGTCCTGGTCGGTAAGGATGATCAGCACGTCGGCCTCGATCAGATTGGTCACCAGCGCGCCTAGCGTATCGTTATCGCCGAACTTGATCTCGTCGGTCACCACCGTGTCGTTTTCGTTGATGATCGGGATGACGCGCAGGGAAAGCAGCGTGGTCAGCGTGGTGCGCGCGTTCAGATAGCGTTCACGGTCGGCCAGATCGGCATGCGTCAGCAGCACCTGGGCGGCATGCAGGCCATGCTCGCGAAAGCAGCTTTCATAGGCCTGCACCAGTCCCATCTGTCCGACCGCGGCTGCGGCCTGCAGATCGTGTATCGAAGCGGGGCGTTTTTTCCAGCCTAGCCGCTGCATCCCCTCGGCAATCGCGCCCGAGGAAACCAGCACAACCTCATGGCCGCCGGCGTTAAGCGCCGCGATTTGCCGCGCCCAGTTGCCGAGCGCGTTGAGATCCAGGCCGGCTCCCTGGTTGGTCACCAGGCTGCTGCCCACCTTGACGACGATGCGCTTGCATTCAGTCAATAGGGTACTCATGTCAGATCGTTCCCGCGTCGGATTCCTGAGCGCTGTCAGCGGCAGCCTGCTGTTCCAGTTCATTCATCGCGAGCAGGTGTTCCATGATCGCGTAGGTCAGTTCCTTGCAGCCCTCTCCGCTGATCGCCGATATCACGAAATAACGGTCGAAGTCGTCGAATTTGTCGAGGAATTCAGCAACCTTCCGGTCACGGTCTTCCAGCAGGTCGACCTTGTTCAGCAGCAACCAGCGCGGTTTCCGGTACAAGGCCGGATCGTATTTATTGAGCTCATTGAGTATTGCGCGTGCTTCGTTAACCGGGTCGGTGCCTTCATACATCGGCGCGATATCCACCAGATGCAGCAACAGGCGGGTGCGCGCGAGGTGGCGCAGGAACTGGTGCCCCAGCCCGGCGCCTTCCGCCGCGCCTTCGATCAGTCCCGGTATGTCGGCAATGACGAAACTTTTTTCGTTCGACACGCGCACCACACCCAGATTCGGATGCAGCGTGGTGAACGGATAGTCGGCAACCTTCGGTCTGGCCGCGGAAACGGAGCGTATGAAGGTGGATTTCCCCGCGTTGGGCATGCCGAGCAGTCCCACATCGGCTAAAACTTTCAATTCCAGCTGCAATTCGCGCGACTCCCCCTCGGTGCCGGGCGTGCACTGGCGCGGCGCCCGGTTGGTGCTGGACTTGAAATGGATGTTGCCGAGCCCGCCGATGCCGCCCTGCGCGAGCAGCACTTTTTCGCCGTCGTGGGTCAGGTCGGCGATCACTTCGCCGCTGTTGATGTCGGTGATCACCGTGCCGACCGGCATGCGCAGCACGATGTCGTCCGCGCCCTTGCCGTAACAGTCCGAACCCCGGCCGGATTCGCCGTTCTTCGCGCGGTGCAGCCGCGCGAAGCGGTAATCCACCAGTGTATTGATGTTGCGGTCGGCAAGCGCATACACGCTGCCGCCGCGTCCGCCGTCACCGCCGTCCGGGCCGCCCTTTTCGATATATTTCTCGCGGCGAAAGCTGGCGATGCCATTGCCGCCCTTGCCCGCGAAGACTTCGATCCTGGATTCGTCAATGAACTTCATGATTCGTATCCAATAATTGAATCTCTGGTAAATGGATTCCTGGCGAATTGTCCGCCGGAAATAAAAAAGCCCTACCTTGCGATAGGGCTGGTTGGATCCAACGAGTGCCGTCTAGGCAGCTACGATGGAGACTGTCCTGCGCTTTTGCGCGCCCTTGATCGCGAATACCACCTTGCCGGTGATCTTGGCAAACAGGGTGTGATCCTTGCCCATGCCGACGTTTTCGCCGGGGTGGAATTCGGTGCCGCGCTGGCGCACGATGATGCTTCCCGCGCTGATCAGTTCGCCGCCGTAGCTTTTCACGCCCAGGCGTTTCGAGTGCGAGTCGCGTCCGTTACTGGTACTGCCGCCGCCTTTTTTTGATGCCATGCTGGTTGCTCCTTAACTGAATTACGCCCAAATTTGCATTTAAGCCATTTAAGCAGAGATGCCGTCGATGCGGATCTCGGTGTAGTTTTGACGATGTCCCTGGTTCTTCTGGTAATGCTTGCGCCGGCGCATCTTGAAGATGCGCACCTTGTCGGCACGGCCATGCGCCACGATCGTCGCCTTTACGGAAGCGCCGGTCAGCAAAGGCCTGCCCACGGAGAGCTTGTCGCCGTCAGCAACCATCAGCACCTTGTCCAGGACAATTGCGCTGCCCACATCGCCGGGGAGCGTTTCGATTTTCAGAGTTTCTCCGGAGGTGACGCGATATTGCTTACCACCGGTTTTAATGACTGCGTACATAACAACCTCGATTACTGTAATTTTGGGCGTTTTTTGCGAAGGCGCGGATTATACATAATTATCTTCGCCCGTCAAAACCCTTTTTTCAGGGTTTTAGCGGCGCATCGAGTCGAAAAACTCGGCGTTGTTCTTGGTCGCCTTGATCTTGTCGAGCAGGAATTCCATCGCTTCCAGTTCGTCCATCGGATAGAGCAGCTTGCGCAGCAGCCAGATCCTTTGCAGGATATCCTGCTTGATCAGCAGTTCTTCCTTGCGCGTGCCGGAGCGGTTCACGTTGATTGCCGGGTAGATGCGCTTTTCGGCCATGCGCCGGTCCAGATGGATCTCCATGTTGCCGGTGCCCTTGAATTCCTCGTAGATCACGTCGTCCATCCGCGAGCCGGTATCGACCAGCGCGGTCGCGATGATTGTCAGGCTGCCGCCTTCCTCGATATTGCGCGCCGCGCCGAAGAAACGCTTGGGACGATGCAATGCGTTGGCGTCCACGCCGCCCGTCAGGACCTTGCCCGACGACGGCACCACGGTGTTGTAGGCCCGCGCCAGACGGGTGATGGAATCGAGCAGGATCACCACATCCTTTTTGTGTTCGACCAGCCGTTTGGCCTTTTCCAGCACCATTTCCGCGACCTGAACATGGCGGCTGGCCGGTTCGTCGAAGGTGGAGGCAACCACTTCGCCGCGCACGGTGCGGGTCATTTCGGTCACTTCCTCGGGACGCTCGTCGATCAGCAGCACGATCAGGGTCGCGTCGGGGTTGTTCGAGGAGATGGAATGCGCGATGTGCTGCAGCATCACGGTCTTGCCGGATTTGGGCGAGGCCACCAGCAATCCGCGCTGGCCCTTGCCGATCGGTGCGACGATGTCGATGATGCGCCCGGTGATATTTTCTTCGGCCTTGATGTCGCGTTCCAGCTTGAGCGGCTCGGTCGGGAACAGCGGGGTCAAATTCTCGAACAGGATCTTGTTTTTTGCGTTTTCGGGCGGTTCGCCGTTGACCCGGTCCACTTTCACCAGCGCAACGTAGCGCTCGCCGTCCTTGGGGGTGCGTATCTCGCCTTCGATCGTGTCCCCGGTGTGCAGGTTGAAACGGCGTATCTGGCTCGGACTCACATAGATGTCGTCCGGCCCGGCAAGGTATGAAGTGTCAGGGGAACGCAGGAAACCGAAGCCGTCGGGCAGAATTTCCAGGGTTCCGTCGCCGAAGATGCTTTCGCCCTTTTTGGCGTGACTCTTCAGCAACGCGAACATGACATCCTGCTTGCGCATTCGATTGGCGTTTTCTATTTCATTGGCCGCGGCCATTTCAACGAGTTCAGTTACGTGTTTGGTTTTCAGGTCGGATAAGTGCATAGC
>JBAUQH010000058.1:0-10526 GCA_049580605.1 Gallionella sp.
CACCAGTATCGTCAGCATTGCGTCCCCGTTCTGGCGTTAAGCGGCTTTGGCCGCTGAAACCTGGCAATGCCCGGAAAGTTGCGGGAATACAAGCGGCTGCTCTCCACGTCCCTGCCGTCGCGTGCATTGCTTTGCCAGGAGGAGGACATGGAAATCGCCATCAGCATACCGAAAACGGTTGCGAAATGGTCAGGCGGTTCCCAGATTTGTAGAGCCGGCATAGCGGGTATCTTTCCGGAAAAGCAAAATATTATTTCACGCTTTGAATACAAAGAATAAATTGAACATTAGTCGGTTGAGCGGCCCGCGTCAAATATTAGTTGGATTTTGTTGACTGGCAACAACCGCGACAATATCATTATGCAGCGAATTCCAGAATGTCCAATTTACACTTGATGAGGTGACAAGATGGTAGTGCAAACGAAAAAACCGGCTTCGAGCAAATCGTCGGCTGCAAAATCCGGGGCTACGAAAGCGGCTGCAACACCGGTTGCAAAAAAAGCCGCTACGAAAAAAGCTGCAACGGCCGTATCGGATCCGAAAAAGACCAAACCAGCCGGAGCAAAGAAAGTAACCGCTACAACATCCAGACCCGCAAAAAAGCTCCCCGCCCCCGCCGCAAAATCCAGAGCGCCAGCAAAGCAGGGTTCCGCCAAGTCATCCGCCTCGGCAGACACCAAGGCAACGAAACCTACGCCCGAAGAACGCTACCGCATGGTGGAAACGGCCGCGTATTTCATTGCGGAGCAGCATGGTTTCCAGGGCCGCTCTGATGAACATTGGGCTGCAGCTGAACGGGCGATTGCTGCCAAACTGGGGCAATAGCGGATTTCCAGAGCGTGTTCGCACCGCTAAAATCCCCGCTCCCTGAGATCGGCTGGGCCTTGTGCCAGTGTACTCTGAACTATCACGACTCCGGAGTTATCGGCTCAGGCGGTTCATGATGCCATGACGCCTGACGCCGCCGGCAGGACAGAATCCGTTCACTGAGACCTTGCGATTTCGGATGAGGCATTATCGTATTGCTTAGTCGCTTCCCAATCGAATGGCGTTAAAAAAGCCTGGCCGAAGCCACGCCATCCACACTTGTGAGTATGGAACTGATCCAGGCGCTTAGGATTTGCCCCCAAACAGAATCAGCAGGCTAACCAAGATAAATGGCGAAAATACAAAAGGCAGAACCAGAAATGTAGTCACAGAATCCCCCTGAGTAAAAATTGATTGAGACGGTTACACCGCAGCAGTCTTATTGCGACTTTCGATAGAGCATTCCCCTAACTCAAGATCAAATCGAGCTGGCATTACGGTTTGGAAATTTTGCCATCGGTTCAGCCAGAATGCAACAGCGCGGCCCGAATAATCCCCATATAATCAACATGGTATTAGAGGGGCTTAACAGGCCGGGAAGGCATGTAGCCGCGACGGTCGAACCGGCTTCAGTGTTTTATCAGATTCGGATTTGATGCAACCGGAATGGCCGGAAAGTTCCAAACTCAGGAAAATACGTCGGCAGCAAGGCTGGCCGAAAACCGCCCTGAAACCTAAACCGTCGGGAATGTCGTCTTGCTTGTAGAATGCAAGCGTTGCGCCAGCCCCGAGAGGGCTGGCCTGATCTACTGCAAAGTTATTTCTTGGTGCCGTTCACAACTGCTTTCAGCGTAGCGCCAGCCTTGAACGCCGGGACTTTGGCTGCCTTGATCTTGATTGCCGCACCGGTGCTCGGGTTACGGCCGGCGCGTGCGGCACGTTTACGCACCTCGAATGTGCCGAAACCAACCAAAGCGACATTGTCACCCTTCTTCAGCGAGCCGGTGATGATTTCAATCAGCGCCGAAATGTTGCGGTCGGCATCTGCCTTGGAGCTCCCGGTCTTGTCAGACAACGCATCGATCAATTCTTTTCTGTTCATGTTATTTCCTTTGTTGTTATTACTGCAAATGCAGCGAACCGTAGTCTAGCACCAGTCGGTGCGGATTAGAATCTTTCCACGAGGCGGTAAGTGTTATCCCGCCTCGTTTGCCCCGATTATTTGGCGCGCCCGTATTTTGCGGTAAAACTGGCTTTCCCCAGCATATTCCCGTGAATCATATAGCCGGTCAGTGCGGCGGTCGCGCCATCCGGAACATCCAGTTTGCCGACCTTGAGCGCATATACGGTGAAGTTATAGCGATGCGGCTTGTCTCCTTTCGGCGGGCAGGTCCCGCCGAAAGCCGCCACGCCATAATCGGTGCGGCCCTGGATCGCGCCTTTCGGCAGGTTCGTGCTGTTGAGCGCCCCGGCATTCGCAGCCAGTTCATGGACATCGGCGGGGATATCGAAGACGACCCAGTGCCACCAGCCCGAACCGGTGGGCGCATCAGGATCGTACACCGTCACCGCAAAGCTCTTGGTTCCCGTGGGCGCGCCGCTCCATTTCAGTTGCGGCGACTTGTTCTCCCCGGAACAGCCAAAACCATTGAATTCGAAGCGCTGGGGAATCATGTGATTGGCCTTAATTTCCGGGCTGGAAAGTTTGAAGGCGGAAGCGTAGGTGAAAGTCGATAAAGCAGTCAGAACAACGGCAAATAATATGCGGTGCATGAAACTCTCCTTATGGACAAGACGGGGGCAGGATTGTAGCACCATTGCAGTAGCCGCAAAATTGCCTGGGCGGCCCGGTGGGGCCGGATACAACCCTTGGTTTGACTTAGCCCGGGACCGGTTCTATGCTGAAATGACCGGGGCAAGAAAATCGATCCATCAACCGGGAGAACACATGACGAACAAAATGGTAGGCACGATGCTGCTGGCCTGTCTGGGTATTCCGGTAATGGCCAGCGCCCGGCCCGAGACGGCCGGGATTTCACGCGGTGAATTGCTGTATACGACGCATTGCATCGCGTGCCACAACGAAAAGATACATTGGCGGGACAGAAAGGTCGCCGGGGACTGGGCCGGCCTGATATCCCAAGTACGCCACTGGCAGCATATTTCCGGGCTGGACTGGCATGAAGACGACATCGTACTGGTTGCGCATTTCCTGAATGTCCGCATCTACCATTATCCCGAGCAAGCCAAATATTAATTCCGGGCTGGACTGGCAAACGTCGCGCTATTTGTCCCGCTGCCAGCAAGTCTCGGCAGCGCCCCGCGCACGGTTGATGCAGCGGCTCAGCACAAACAGCAAATCCGACAATCGGTTCAGGTAGGGAATCGCGTATCGCGGGAACGTATCGCGCTGGGAAAGCACAACCAGATCGCGCTCTGCGCGGCGCGCCACCGTGCGCGCGACATGGCACAACGCCCCCGCGCGCGAACCGCCCGGCAGGATGAATTCGCGCAGCGGCGGCAGGTCTGCGTTGTAATGTGCAAGCTGTTCGTCCAGCCACCCTATCCTGTCTTCCGGGAACGCATCCCGGGTGGGCAGCGCCAGCGCCCCGCCCAGGTCAAACAGGTCGTTCTGTATCCGCAACAATGCGGTGCGCAGATCGGGCGCAAGTTCTTCGGCGAGCAACACGCCGAGCTGGCTGCTCAGTTCATCCACGCTGCCCAGCGCCGCAATGCGCGCATCATCCTTGCCGAGGCGCGAGCCGTCGGCGAGGCCGGTTGTTCCCTTGTCGCCGATGCGGGTGGTGATCTTCGTCAAACGCATGTGTCGCGCCCTTTTATAGTTTGGCCAGACAGTCGAAGTATAGCGCCGCATCCGGCTGGGTGCGATCGCGCTGAGCCTGCCAGATCGTCTCGCTGAGGCATTCCATCATGCGGTGTTGCGCATCGTGCTCCGATTCCAGCTTTTGCGTCAGGCGCGCAAACTGCGCGCGTATTCCCGGCGGCTGGTCGATGGAAATCTGTTCTTCTATCGTCAGGTGCATCATCAGGTGCAGGAACGGATTGGTATCGCCCGACTCCGGCAGATAGTCCTGGTCATGATGCCGCTCGGGGTTTTCCAGCACAGAAAAATATTCGGGATGCTTCGCGATAAGCTGCGCGGCGAGGTCTTCCAGCGGTGTAAGCAATTCTCCCGCGCGGCGCTTGCGCCAGGACTCGAACAGGAAGTTGCGCGCTTCATCGCGCGATGGATTGAACAACACTATGCTTCCTTGTGCTTGTATTCACACAGGTCGCGAATGATGCACGCACCGCAATCCGGTTTGCGCGCCCGGCACACATAGCGCCCGTGCAGGATCAGCCAGTGGTGCGCATCGTGCTTGAATTCGTCCGGCACGAACTTGAGCAGCTTCTTTTCCACTTCGTTCACGTCCTTGCCGGGTGCGAGCCCGATGCGGTTCGACACGCGGAAGATGTGCGTGTCCACCGCAATCGTCGGCTGGCCGAACGCGGTGTTGAGGATCACGTTGGCGGTCTTGCGCCCCACACCGGGCAGGGCTTCCAGTTCCTCGCGGGTTTGCGGCACTGCACCGCCGTGGCGCTCCACCAGCAGGCGGCACATTTGGATAATGTGTTTCGATTTGGTCTGGTAGAGGCCGATGCGCTGCACAAATTCGCGCAGTTTTGCCTCACCGAGGTCGAGGATTTCCCTTGGCGTGTTGGCGACCGGAAACAGGTGCCGCGTCGCCGCATTCACGCTGACATCGGTGGCCTGCGCCGACAGCGCTACCGCGACCAGCAACTCGAACGGCGTCGAATACTCAAGCTCTGTCGTCGGGTGCGGATTCGCGGCGCGGAAACGCGTGAAGATTTCGCGGCGTTTGGCGGGATTCATGAAACTTGACGGGAAAATGCAGGGTGCCCCATGAAAAATCGCTGAAGATTTTTCCGCACGCCCGCTCAGTGCAGGGCCGGCGCGCACCCGCCATCCACCGGCCTGATGGTCGCGCTCGCGCCTTTCAGTTTCTGCTCGGCGCGCAGGTTCAGCCAGTTCTTCGCCGCGATCAGCATGCCCAGCGTAATGAATGCGCCTGGAGGCAGTATCGCGAGCAGGAATCCGTGGTAGTTCGGCACCACGGTGATCACCCAGGATTTCGCCGCTTCGCCGAACACCATGTCGATGCCGGACAGCAGTGTGCCGTGCCCGAAGATCTCGCGTATCCCGCCCAGCACTGCCAGTACCGCGGTCAGCCCCAGTCCCATCGCCAGTCCGTCCAGTGCCGAATCCAGCACCGGATTCTTGGAAGCGAATGCCTCGATGCGCGCGAGCACGATGCAGTTGGTGACGATCAGCGGGATGAAGATGCCCAGCACCAGGTACAGCTTGTACATGTAGGCGTTCATCGTGAACTGGACCACGGTGACCAGCACCGCGATGATCAGGATGAATACCGGGATACGCGCCTCGTTCGGCACGATTTGACGGATCGGCGCGATCGCCGCTCCCGACAGGGTCATCACCAGTGCCGTCGCAAGCCCCAGGCTAACCGCATTCACCACCGAACTGCTCACCGCAAGGATGGGGCACAGCCCGAGCAGCTGGACCAGTCCGGTGTTCTGTTTCCAGACGCCGTTGTAAAAGATGTCCCTGAATTCCTGGCCGGTCACTGATTTTCTCCCTTGTTCTTTTGAACTGATTCGGTGGCGGTCGCATGCGCCTGGAACAATGTTTCGCGATGCTGCGCAAAATACTGCAAGGCCTTGTGCACCGCTTTCACCACCGCGCGCGGAGTGATCGTCGCGCCTGCCATATAGTCGAAAGTTCCGCCGTCCTTTTTGACTTTCCAGCCGCCGCCATCGGGATTGTCCAGCGATTTGCCGTCGAAGCCGGTGATCCACCTGCTCTTGGCGATCTCGACGTAATCGCCGAGCCCCGGCGTCTCCTTGTCCGAGACTACACGCACCCCGGCAATTCTACCATCGCTGCGTACCGCGATAACCATATGGATGTTGCCGCCATAACCGTCCGGCGCGATGACCTGCATCACCACGATCGAGAGCCGGCCGTTGATGCGGCCGAGATAGGCCGGCGTGGTGTCGTCGTTGCCGAGCAACGCATCGGGAGCAAGTTGCGCCGTATCCTTGATGATGTCGTTGTTGTAGCTCCCGGCCGGCGCGATCTGCGCGATCAGTTTCAGCTTTTCAATTTCCTCGCTGCGCGCGATCGGATCATGGGTCAGCTGGTAGGTGATCGCGAGCAGCGCGGTGCCGATCAAAGCAAAGAACACCAGGTTCAGCGCGGTAAGCAACGATGCCTTCGCGATCGTTCGCCTCATGGCTTGCGGTCCCCGGGTTTCTTCACGAACACCCCGTCTTTTTTGCCAAATACGGGCGGCTGGGTATACAGCACGATCAGCGGCACGCAGATGTTCATCAGCAGCGTGGCAAACGCAACACCGTCCGGGTAGCCGCCGAACACCCGGATCAGGTAAGTGAGCAGCGCGGCGCCTGCAGCGAAGATCAGCCGCCCCTTGTTGGTGGTGGGGCTGCTGACCGGGTCGGTCAGGATGAAGAAGGCACCCAGCATCGAAGCACCGGCAAACCAGTGGAACAGCGGTCCGGCATAATGCGCCGGATCGGCGAGATGGAACACTCCGGCGATCGCCATCAGCGTGCCGAGAAATGCAACGGGAATGTGCCAGCTGATGATGCGTGCGGCAAGCAGATAGAGCCCGCCCAGCAGGAATCCGCCGGCCACCATTTCGCTGCCGTGACCGCCCAGATGCCCGTAAATCGGCATGTCGAAAATCTGCCGGATCGGCTGATCGAGGTGCAAATGCGTCTTCAGCGTGTCCAACGGCGTTGCCATCGTGACGGCATCCAGCGTAGCGTGGTCGGGCAGCAAGCCAATGAAAATGAATTCCAGCTGCTGCAGGAAGCTGAGGCCGGACATGGCCAGCCCGTCCTGTTGCAGCCCGTGGGGCGCAATCCAGTGTGACATCTGTGCCGGGAACGAGATGATCAGCACGGCATAGCCGACCATCGCCGGGTTGAACAGGTTGTTGCCCAGCCCGCCATACAGGTGTTTGGCGATCGCGATCGCGAAAGCAGTGCCAACCACCACCAGCCACCATGGCGCCAGCGACGGGACGGAGAGCGCCAGCAGCCAGGCCGTCAGCAGTGCGCTGTTGTCCTTCAGGAAGGGCATGACCGGCCGGTTGCGCAGTCTCAGCATCAGCGCCTCGGTGCCCAGCGCGGTCAGGCTGGCCAGCGTGATCGAAACCAGGATCGCGGGCCCGAAATACCATACATACAGCGCGATGCCGGGCAGCAGCGCGAGCAGCACCTTGAGCATGATCGCGGAGACGCTGTCGGATTTGCTGAAAAGGGGAGTGAACAGCATATCGATTATTGTTCCTTGGCTATGATTCCTTGATGTGTTCGACTTCCGATTTGGCCCGCTCGAGGATATGCGATCGGCGCGCTTCCAGTTCAGCCTGTTCCGACACTTGTTGCGGTGTCATTGGCTGGTTGCCGGCTATCCTCCCGGCCTGTGCGGCTTTTTCCTTCGCCGCCAGTTTCTCCGCCTTTTCGCGTTTCTCCCGTTCGATGCGCAACTCGTGAAATTCGTGGCGTTCCCTTGCCTGGTCCGCGAGTTGCTTGTCGTGTTCGCGCGCGCGGATCTCGCTCTTCGCAAACCGGTAATACTGCACCAGCGGAATGTGGCTCGGGCAGACATAGCTGCATGCGCCGCATTCGATGCAATCGAACAGGCTGAATGCCTGCGCCCTGCCGAATTCCCTGGAATGCGCAAACCAGTAAATATCCTGCGGCTGCAGGTCAGCCGGGCACACCTCGACACAGCGCGTGCAGCGTATGCACGGCATAGCCGGTGCCGGCGGCGGGAACAGCTTTTCCGACGCGGCGATGATGCAGTTGGTGGCCTTTACCAGCGGAACCTGCACATCTGGCAGCGCAAAACCCATCATCGGGCCGCCCATGATGTACCCGTCGGTATCGGGCAGCGCGCCGGCCGGCGCAACCAGTTCGGCAATCGGCGTGCCGATCAGCGCCTCAAAATTCTGCGCGTGGCGCACATTGCCGGCGACGGTGACGATGCGCGACAGCAGCGGTTCGCCCAGCGCGAGTGCGCGATGCACGGTATAGGCGGTCGCGATGTTGAAGCATTGCACGCCGATATCGGTGGGCAGTTTTCCGGAGGGCACCTCCAGCCCGGTCAGCACGCGGATCAGCTGTTTCGCGCTGCCGACCGGGTAGATCGTCGGGATCGCGATCGCCTCATGGTACAGGCGGCCGTCCCTTATCGCATGCTGCAGCGCGGCGATCGCGTCCGGCTTGTTGTCCTCGATGCCGAACAGCACCTCGTCCGCATCCAGCAGGTGGCGCAGCAGTTCCGCACCCTGCACGATTTCCGCGGCGCGCTCGCGCATCAGCATGTCGTCGCAGGTGATGAAGGGCTCGCATTCCGCGCCGTTCAGAATCAGCGTGCGGACCTTTCCGGACCCGGTGCGCAGCTTGACGTCGCTGGGAAATGTCGCACCGCCCAGTCCCACCACGCCGGCCATGCGCAGCAGGTGCTGCAACTCGGCCGGACTGCGCTCGCGATAATCGACCGGCTTGCGTTCCATCCATTCATCCCTGCCGTCCGGGATCAGCGTCGCGCAAAGATTCGGCAGGCCCGAAGGATGGGCGATCAGTTGCATGTCGATCGCGGTGATGGTGCCCGAAGTCGGCGCGTGCACGGCGCTCGACACAAAGCCGTCTGGCATGCCGATCAGCTGTCCCTTCAGCACATGGTCGCCGACTTGCACGATCGGCTTTGCGGCCTCTCCGGCATGCTGGTGCAGCGGAACGATCAGTTTCGCTGGCAGCGGTGCGTGCGCGATGGCCGTCCGGGTGGATTGTTCCTTGTTGCTGGGCGGATGGATGCCGCCGTGGAAATGATGGAGTTTTCTCAACGCGCCGCCCCTGTTTCCGCTGTTTGGGGTGATTCTGCAGCGGTTAAGACGAACATCGGATATTTCCATTTCCAGTTGCTGATCTTTTCCTCGATGACCAGCAGGCTGATGCAATCCACCGGACAGGGCGCGATGCACAGCTCGCAGCCGGTGCATTCCGCCGCAATCACGGTGTGCATCTGCTTGGCAGCGCCGACGATCGCATCAACCGGGCAAGCCTGGATGCACAGTGTGCAGCCGATGCAGGTGGATTCGTCGATCAGCGCGACCGATTTCGGCTTGGGTGCGGCGGTATCGCTGCCGAACGGTTTGAATTCCACGCCGAGCAGATCGGCCAGTTTCTGAATTCCCTCTTCTCCGCCAGGCGGACAGCGGTTGATATCCGCCTCCCCTGCAGCAATGGCGGTCGCATAAGGCTTGCAGCCTGGATAGCTGCACTGCCCGCACTGCGTTTGCGGAAGCACCGCGTCGATCTTTTCAACCAGCGGATTTCCCTCGGTGTGGAATTTGATCGCGGCAAATCCAAGCACCGCGCCAAGCACGGTCGCAATCGCCGCCATCACCAGCAATGCACTTAACATTATTTGATCAATCCGGAGAATCCCATGAAGGACAGGCTCATCAGTCCGGCTGTGACCATCGCGATCGCCGAGCCCTTGAAGATCACCGGGACATCCGCGCCTTCCAGCCGTTCGCGCATTGCGGCAAACAGCACCATCACCATGGAAAATCCCAGCGCGCCGCCCATGCCGAAGAAGATCGATTCGATGAAATTGTGTTTCGCCTGCACATTGAGCAGGGGAATGCCGAGCACCGCACAGTTGGTCGTGATCAGCGGCAAATAGATGCCCAGCACCTGATGCAGCAGCGGACTGGTTTTCTGCACCACCATCTCGGTAAATTGCACGATCCCTGCGATCACGACGATGAACGAAAGCGTAGTCAGGTAGGAGAGTTCGGGCCCGAGCAGGTAATGGTTGATCAGGTAACTGGAACCCGAGGCAAGGGTCAGCACGAAAGTGGTGGCTGCCCCCATCCCGATGGCGGCTTCCAGTTTTCTGGATACCCCCATGAACGGACACAACCCGAGAATCTTGACCATCACGATGTTGTTCACAAACACCGCGCTGATCAGAATCAGCAGATATTCTTTCATTGCAAGACCTTAATTATTACAGGCGCGGATTATCCTCTGATTCATATGCTGCTTCAACCTCGTTCGCGGCATATGAATATTCCGGAATGACAGTCAGAAACATTGATTTTTTAAGGTTAAATTCGCAGGGCACAGGGACAATTTTATAGCCACGAACAGACATTGAAGCCGAAATCAAATTTCTATTCGGGTTCCCATCTCAATCACCCGGTTGGCCGGGATATTGAAGAAGTCTGTCGCGTTCATGGCATTCTTGGACAATGCCACGAACAGGCGCTCGCGCCATTTGGCCATTCCGGGTTTCTGGCTGGAAACGATCAGGGCCCGCGAAACGAAAAATGAAGTGGTCATCATGTCGAACGGCAACATTTGCGAGCCGCACAATTCCAGGGCTAACGGGATATCAGGCGTTTGCATGAATCCGTAGAACAGTTTCACGCGATAAAAGTTTTTGCCCATATCCTTGATCAGGAAACGATTGCCCCTTGTGACATAGGGCTTGTCCTCGACCACTATAGTCAGCAATATGTTGCGTTCGTGCAGCACATGATTGTGTTTCAGGTTGTGCAGCATGGCAGACGGCG
>JBAUQH010000059.1:0-5655 GCA_049580605.1 Gallionella sp.
ACCCACGGTTGCGGCACCGACCCCGCCCAGCCGGGGGGCAGCAACGGGCTCACCGATCCAGGTTCATTTTGACCAGGGCGCCGGGACCCGGCCATGGATATGGGTCAGCGCGGCGCTGGCACTGCTCTGGATCGGAACGCTATTCGGATGGTGGTATACGCGCCGCGATACACGGCCGGCGCAAACCGAAAAAATCAACAAACCGGCTTCCGCAGCCGCGCCCAGCCGGGCCGGCGCATTCAAGGCTTTCAAGCACGCCTGTTTGAACAACGACCCGCATGCCGCGCGCAAGTACCTGCTGGCCTGGGCCGCGGCCGCGTGGCCGGACAATCCGCCCGCCGGGCTGAATGAACTGTCGCGCCGGATCGGTGGTGGCGCACTGACCGAGGCGCTCAGGCAACTCGACCGCGCCTGTTATATGGATGACAGCTGGCACGGATCATTCCTTGCCAAGCTGTTGTCTTCACCGCCCGAGCGGGCTGGTACGCCGGAACGCAGGGAACCGCTGCCGGCGCTGTATTCATAGCGGCGCGTCGTTAAATCTGCGGCGGCCGCGTGCAAGTGGCGTTAAGATGCGGGAACGCGGTGCGCGCGATAGTACTGTAAGCGGCTCTTATCACGATATCTCGAGCGGAGGTCAGCATGGTTCATCAAATCAGATCGATGCGATTTCTGTATGCCAGTGCGTCTGCTGTGCTGTTGTCGCTGGTCGCGATTCATGCGGCGCATGCCGGCGCCATCGTGTACAAATATACCGCGCCGAACGGCGTGACGGTGTATACCCAGGCACTGCCGGAAAGCCATCCGCCCGGTGCAGTGACGACGATCACCATCGAGACCTTGCCGGTCGAGCAGCAGCGCGCCGCGCTCAGGATGCTGGATGCGATGCAGCGCGAAACCGATTCCGGCATCGATAAACAAAATTCGAAACTTGTCAAAGCCGACCGGAAGATCAATGACGCGATCGGCGTGCTGCAGCACGCCGAAGCGGAACTGCAGAGCGGCTCGGAGCCCACCGGTACAGACCGGATCGGCAAGGTCGGCGGCGGAACCCGGTTGCGTCAATCCTACTTCCAGCGCGTCGAAAAATTGCAGCGCGCGGTGGACAAGGCAAAACGCGAACTGGAACAGGCATACCGCCAGCGCAACAATCTGCGTTAACCGCCACACCGATTCGTTAAAGTACAATCAATCCCGGCAACGTGCCGGCTAGATCGGTAATTCTGGTTCAGTGCCTGTGCAACCTCGTGAGGAAAAATGATGTCGATATCTTTGGCGGACACCTACCCCCGGCTCGTGGGCGACATCGGCGGAACCAATGCCCGTTTCGCGATGCAGTTGTCCAGCGAAATGCCGATCTCCGAACCGGTTGCGCTGCGTTGCCGCGATTTTGCCGGGCCGGCCGAGGCAATCAAGCATTACCTCGAACAAACCGGGCTGCCCCATCCCCGCTGGGCCGGACTCGCGATCGCGACTGCAATCTCGGGCGACATGCTGGCGATGACCAACAATGGCTGGAAATTTTCCATCAGCGATACGCGCAACAGGATTGATTTGTCCCATCTGCGCATGCTCAACGATTTTACCGCGCTGGCGCTCGCGCTGCCTCAGCTCGGACCCGATGATCTGGTCCAGGTCGGAACCGGAACCGCGATAGCCGGAAAATCGATCGGCCTGATCGGTCCCGGAACCGGGCTGGGCGTTTCCGGATTGATTCCGTCCGAGCACGGCTACAGTCCGATCGAGGGCGAAGGCGGTCATGCCACCCTGCCTGCGTTTACTGCCCGCGAGGCTGAACTGATCGCGCGCGCCAAAAAAAAATTCCCGCATGTGTCCGCAGAGAGGTTGATTTCCGGCCCCGGCCTGGAGCTGCTCTACGAAGTGATTGCCGGCTCAAACGGGGCGGCCAAGGATAAACTGCATGCCGACGAAATCAACCGGCGCGGCGTTGCGGGGAGTTGCCCGATCTGCAGGGAAGCGATGGATACGTTCTGCGCGATGCTGGGAACCGTTGCAGCCGATGTCGCATTGGTGCTCGGCGCGCGCGGCGGTGTCTATATCGGGGGCGGCATCGTTCCCCGGCTCGGGGATTATTTCGCGACCTCGCCTTTTCGCGCACGCTTCGAGGAAAAGGGAAGATTCAGTTCCTATCTTGCGCAGATTCCGACCTGGGTAATCCACTCGCCCTGGCCGGGCCTGATCGGTGCAGCAAGCGCGCTGAACGAAGACGCCCAGAACATGATTTCCTGAGTGTCAAATTCGGTACCGGGAGAATCCCAATACCCGTTGATTCGTGCCTTGCACATTCGAGTTTGCAACAAAACCGTTACATCATCGATACAATTTTCCCGTTGACTGATCTTCCAGGGTGTCGATAGGATTTCAACCAGATGCACGGTTGTTGATCCGCAAATCGAACATTACTCGGGAGGAATCCATCGTGACCTTCAGGAATAAATGTTTCATCGCTGCCCAGACGCTGGGCGCGGCATTCATCGTCGCGATCCTGGTCGTGGCTTGTGGCGGCGGGGGCACTTCAGGGTTTGCCCAGTCCTACACCGCTTCGGCGGGGGCCGGCGATGTCATGCAATTCAGCATCGATACCGCAAACATGACCTATTCCTTCAAGGTCGTTGAGACGAGCTATGCGGCGTCGGGCGTCTCACCGACTGAATCGAGCGCCGGCACGCTGGCCGGCAGGAACGCGATCGGCAGCTATTATCTTTCCAGATCGGCTGACGGATTCGTACTCGGCGGCGAGGTATACCCGCTGCAGAATGGCATGTTCGTCGGCCATGTGCTGATTCCAAAGATCGGCGGCGCTATCGTAAAGATACCGGTGTTCGGCGTGCCGAATCCGATCACCACTGTTGCGAATCTGGCCGCGACCTACAATTACCAGGGATTTGCGTGCAACTTCAGATCCGGAGGCAATGTAACGGCAGGCGCTTATGGATGCACCTCACATACCGGAACAATCCAGATTACCGATACCGGAGCTTTCACAACTTGCCGGGGTGACAACCTGGGCGGTACAACAACGCCGGTTTGCACGTTGCCCGGCGGCGGTACGGCTGCTTCGACTTTTACCGGCACCATCATCCCTACGGCAACTCCGGGCGTATTCGATTTCCGGACATCCGATGGATATCACAGGGGATGGTTCTTTGCTTTCAGCACGGGCGGCCAGAATGTTGCGGTAATCGACCATGACGATTACAACACCCCGGAAATATTTGGATTTGGTCATACCGTGGCCGTATCGCAGACCAGCGTGTCACCAGGTCAGATCGACGGAAAATATTTCGTCAAGAACGATCTCGGCCAAAGGCATTTGATCACTGTAAGTGGACTCAGCTTCAGCGATACTTACTTTCCGAATTCGACTGGTACATTGCTATATAACCAGCCCTGGACCGGGCTGGTCTCGTATCAAATGAATTGGACAGTGCCTGACTCGGGTGTCGCCGATATCGCAACGGCGGGCGCCTTCACCTATAACAGTCATAACTACCCTTACCTGTTTGGCGTCGGTTTGAAATATTAGGCAGCTATCCTAGCTTGTAACTTGCAATAACAATTACCCGGGTTGTTCCGGGTGTTCTATGCATCGGCGGGCGGCAGCTTTATCGGATAAGCCAGGCTGACTTTCTTGCTCCAACCTTGACATCAAGTATGGGCATGAAAACCCCCGGGAGAGCAGGTCATGCAACTCCGCGTAATTCGCGAGAACAATACCCGCAGGCTGGCCAGCCACGCAGATCGATCATGCCGGCGCCCTGGTAATGCATTGGCCAGTTTGACCAATCCGTAAGGCATGCCCTGGATGAGCACCAGACCATTGCTTTGTATGAGCAGATGCTCTCCTTTGCCAAGCAGGAAATCGCCAGGCTGTCCTTCGATGGTAAGCCATGCCATCCCTTCGTTGCATTCGATCCGGGTATTGCGTGCACCCCGAATCGTTAGCACCTTCCTGTCTGCAAGCTGAATTACCACATTGTGCAACGACATACGCATGATTGACACTCCTATAGTTAGCAATGCAACTATCTGCTCAAAAAAAACACTCATTTAAGGGCGGAGCGCACACCACTGATTTTGGTCACCGTGTCAGTGAAAACATCTGCTCCCAATAACTTTTTTAGCCGTTTTGTTACTTGTCCGCTGGCTTCATTCAATGACGCATGCATTGCAATGGCTGGAGCGGTCGGGAAAATGCACTGCTCACGGCCGTCATGGCCAGAACTCCTGCGTTCGATCAAACCCTTTTCCTTGAGTCCATCCAGAGCACGTGTTGCCGTCGGCCTTGAAATTGTCATCGCGGTGGCAATTTCGTATTGCTTCAGTCCCGGCTTGTCCAATACGGCCCTGAGCATAAATGCCTGGGGGGGCGTCAAGCCGAACGGTTCGAATGCCCTGCTCCATTCTCCTTCTAGCTGGCGGGCCAGGGCAGTCGTATTGAAATAGAGGCAATGATCAAACATGAAATCAATATACACCTATATAGTTAGCTTTGCAACTATATTTAATTATCATTGACGCTTCGCGGCGCGTGGTCGAACCGGTTGGCCCGTTCGCACGTCAGCTCGACCGGATAAAAAAGGCACCCATGCGGGTGCCTTTTTATATGGCGGTGGGCACAGTCTGCAGCTAACCCTTCTCAGTAAATTCCCGTTAACAGGGAAATTTACAGGGAATTTTGACGGTTTTCCGATGCATTTCAAGCTGGCATTTCGCGCCAAGCCAGCCACACAGCCACATTCATAGCATCTACTTCAAATTGCCGAATAAATTAACAGGGAATTTTTTATCAAGCAACAGGGAATATGCTACCAGATAGCAGGAAATAAGTATTACCTTCTTCCAATTACCGCCATTTCAACTTCTACTACCTCTCAGTCAAATTGAAGAAACCTAACAATGGAAGTTTTATGCGTCGGCAGGTTTCTTTGCGCCTGATTAGAGCAAATTGTCGTTCAGTTGTTTAGTTATCATCGTCATCCTCAGCCATTTGCCGTCGTGGTACCGTAGCCGGATCGGCGGTGATCGCGCGGTATATTTCAACTCTATCGCCCGGCTTGAGCACTGCGTCCAGTTTGGTCGCCTTGCCAAAAATGCCAACCTGATGTGTTTCCAGATCAATTTCGGGAAACTTGCGCAAAATACCGGATTGCTCAATAGCATTAAGTACCGTGGAATCCTCCTGAACCTCGATGCGCAGCCATAGCTGTTGCGCTGGTTCGGAATAGGCGATGCCGACTTGCATGAGTTCCTCCTTAACCGACTGCAGGTGCCGCGACCGGTACCGATTCTGAAACTGGCGCGCGATGGCGGTCGATAATCCTCTTGGCGGCAATCAGAAAACCTACCGCCAGGAATCCGCCCGGTGGCAAAATCATCAGCAGAAAGCCCTTATACTCAGGAATGAGTTTCATCTCCATAAAGGAAAACGAAGGACCCAGCAACAGGTGTGCACCGGTGAACAAGGTGCCTGTGCCAAGTATTTCGCGAACCGCACCTATGGTGGTCAGCGCGAATGTGAATCCCAAACCCATCATCAAGCCGTCCATACCTGAAGGCAATACCGGATTCTTGGCGGCGAAGGCTTCAGCGCGCCCGAGAACCGCACAGTTAGCCACGATTAAAGCTATATAC
>JBAUQH010000060.1:0-20653 GCA_049580605.1 Gallionella sp.
GCGCGGAACACCGCGCGCCGGCGTTGCAGGCCTGCCAGTGGCTGATCGACGAGCTGAAGCAGCGCGTGCCGATCTGGAAGAAAGAGATCACGCCGCAGGGGGATGCCTGGGTTACGCCTCATCCCTAAACCCCGACGATATTCATTATGAAGCCCAGGGTATTCATCTTTGTCGGCCACTCCGGCGCCGGCAAGACCACGCTGATCGAGAAGCTGCTGCGCGAACTGAGCGGCCGCGGCTTGCGCGTTGCGACGATCAAGCACGCGCACCACAAGGTGGTGCTGGATACGCCCGGCAAGGACAGCTGGCGCTACAAGCAGGCGGGTGCAGTGATGAGCATGCTGGTCACCGCGAGCGAGCTGCAGCTGGTTGCCGATGCGCCTAATGATCGCATCGGCAGGCGCGAACCGGGGGAGCTGGCGCAACGATTCATGGGCGAGGCCGACCTGGTGCTGGCGGAGGGTTTTTCGCATGCGGCCGGCGTGAAAATCGAGGTGCTGCGCCGCGCCTGCGCCGCGACGCCGCGCTGCACGGTCGAGGACGGACTGGTTGCGATGGTCACCGATGTCGGCGAGGCGCATCCACAATTGCCGCATTTTGCGCTCGACGATATCGGCGGCCTCATCCGTTTCATGCTGGAATATCCGCCGGAATGATTCCCGACTGTACTGCAATCATCCTTGCCGGCGGCGATTCGCAGCGCATGGGCAGCGACAAGGCGAATCTGCTGCTCGGCGAACTGACATTGCTGCAGCGCGTGATCGCGAAGATGCAAGCGGTGTTTCCCGCGGTCATCCTCAGCGTCCGCCAGCCGCGTCCCGAAATCGATCTGCCGCAAGTCTGCGATGACCAGGCCGGGATGACGCCAGGCGGCGGACCGTTGGCGGGACTGACCGCCGGTCTCGGCCATATCGCGACCCCATGGGCTTTTGCAGCGGCGTGCGATATGCCATTTATCGAGCCGGCGATGATCGAACTGCTGGCACAGTACCGCGCCGATTATCAGGCCGTCGTGCCCGTTGTGCAGGGCCATCTGCAGCCGCTGGCGGCATTTTATGCGCGCAGTGGTCTGGGCACGCTGCGCGCGCAACTGGCGGGCGGCGGCAAAAACAGTTTGCGCGCCGCGCTTGGGCAGTTGCGGGTGCGGTATGTGGATGAGTCGGCACTGCTGCTGGCAGATCCGCAGCTGCGCAGTTTCCATGATCTGGATACGCCGCAGGATGTGGCAATCGCAATGAACCGGATTGGCGGCTAAGCCTTGGCGCGATCAGCAGCTAGGAAAATGTTTCTTCAAAGGTGGCGATCGCGCCGGATTGTGTTCCATCGTATCCGGCCAGTGCGTTGACCGTGTCGCGGAATGCTGTGCTGCGCAGGATATTGCGTGTGGATTTCAACACGCTCTGATCCAGTGCGCCGGCTTTGCAGGCGAAAAAATAGTTTTCCTTCGCGATCGGGATGAAGTCCAGGTCGAAACGCCTGGCTGCGGTTTCCACGCCAAAGCCCACGTCGGCCATATTGCTTGCGACATAAGCGGCCACCGCGGCGTGGGTAAATTCCGAACTGTCATAGTCGGCAATGTCCCGCAGGTTGATTTGCTCCTTGGCCAGCAGCAACTCGAGCAATATCTTGGTGCCCGATCCGGTCTGCCGGTTGACGAAGCGCAGGTCCTTGCGCAGCAAATCCGCCAAGCCCCGGATATTTTTCGGATTGCCTTTCGCGATGAACAGCCCCTGGGTCCGGTATGCCAGATGGATCAGCGCATGCCGCTGCGGATTCAGCCATTTCAGGTAGGGTTTGCCGGCTTGCTTGAACTCGCCGACCGGCACATGGAATCCGGCCAGATCGCATTCGTCCTGGGACAGCGCCGCAACCGCTTCGAGGCTGCTGCGGTAATTGATTTCGACGGGAACGTTGTCGGCGTTGAGCTGCTTGATCAGCGCATCGACCGCAAAACCGTGCGATGCGGTGATGCGCAGTGCGGACGATTCGCTGGCCAGGATGGCTTCCAGTTCGGAAGCGAAACTTTCCAGTATCGGGGTCAGGCGCGCGGTGATGCGCTTGTCCGCCCAGATCAATTTTTCTGCCAACGGCGTCAGTATCGTCCCTTTGCCCCTGGATTTCTGCAACAGCGGCGCGGAAAATTCCCGCTCGAATTCGCGCAATATTCCCCATGCATGCCGATAGGAAAGATCGGCGCCGGATGCCGCGCTGCTGATGCTGCCCTGATCGCGGATGGCGGTGAGCAATTGCAGCAGCAACGGCAGGGAAACCGCGCTGCCCTTGCGCTTTTTGAGGCTCCATTCGGGATGGACTTCGAAACTCATATATGTAATTTATAACCTATTGAGCGTGGAGAGATTTATGTGTTAGTTTCCCAGAACTTAATCGGTGCACGACAATCAGAATAATAGTTCACTGTGATAATTATAAAGCAAATACATGTTTAAAATATCATATATAGGTCGTCAATACGGTTTCGGGAGCTGACGCGGAATGAGCCTGGACTACAATCATCAACAAGTTGATTCCATTATCGTTGCGCGGCAATCTCTTCCGGACATGTTGCTGCCGATATTGCACGATATCCAGGATGCGTTCGGATTTATTCCGCCCGATTCCGTCGCGCAGATCGCCTCCGCGTTGAATCTCTCACGCGCCGAAGTGCACGGCGTGATCACTTTCTACCACCATTTCCGCACCACGCCGCCGGGCCGGCACACGATACAGATTTGCTGTGCCGAGGCTTGCCAGAGCATGGGCGCTGAACGCCTGGTCGAACATGCGGAACATCGCATTGCAGGCCGCAAGCCGGGGGAATATTCATTGCATCCGGTTTATTGCCTTGGGCTTTGTGCGACCTCGCCTGCGATGATGATCGATGAAGAATTGCACGCGCGCGTCACCCCGGAAAAGTTCGACCGCCTTATAAATATTACCGGGCCCGGCAAGACCGGGGGCGGTTCATGAGCATCAAGCTGTTCGTGCCCAGGGATTCGGCCGCACTGGCGCTCGGTGCGGATGCGGTCGCGCAGGCAATACGGGCCGAGGCAGGGCGGCGCAAGCTCGACATCGACCTGGTACGCAACGGCTCGCGCGGCATGATGTGGCTGGAGCCGCTGGTCGAGGTGCAGACGGCAAACGGGCGGGTCGCCTACGGGCCGGTCGGCCCCGACGATGTGGCTGCGCTGTTCGATGCAAATTTCCATCTGGGCGGGAAGCACGCGCTGGGCCTGGGTCCGACCGAAGCGCTGGCGTACCTGAAGAGGCAGGAGCGGCTCACCTTTGCGCGTGTCGGCATCACCGACCCGCTGTCGCTGGCGGATTATCTCGCGCACGGCGGCTTTCAGGGACTGAGCAATGCGCTGGACATGCCGTCCGCGGCCATCGTGCAGCAGGTCACCGATTCGGGACTGCGCGGACGCGGCGGCGCGGCATTCCCGACCGGCATCAAATGGAAGACGGTGCTGAACACGCCGGCAACGCAGAAATATATCGTCTGCAATGCCGATGAGGGCGACTCGGGAACCTTTTCCGACCGCATGCTGATGGAGGGCGACCCCCTGCTGCTGGTCGAGGGCATGACCATTGCCGGTCTCGCGGTCGGGGCGACCCGCGGCTATATCTACGTGCGCAGCGAATATCCGCATGCGGTCTCGATTCTTGACGAGGCGATCAAGATCGCGCGCAAGGCCGGCTACCTCGGCTCGGATATCCTGGATTCGGGCCGGCAATTCGAGATTGAGGTGCGCAAGGCTGCCGGCTCCTATGTATGCGGCGAGGAGACCGCGCTGCTGGAAAGTCTCGAGGGAAAACGCGGCATCGTGCGCGCGAAGCCGCCGCTGCCCGCAATCAGCGGCCTGTTTGGCCAGCCCACCGTGATCAACAACGTGATCTCGCTGGCCAGCGTGCCGGTCATTCTTGCCAAGGGAGCGGCCTTTTACAAGGATTACGGCATGGGTCGATCGCACGGCACGCTGCCATTCCAGCTGGCGGGCAACATCAAACACGGCGGCCTGGTCGAAAAAGCGTTCGGGGTGACCTTGCGCGAGCTGATGTACGACTTCGGCGGCGGCTCGGCGTCGGGACGGCCGATCAAGGCGGTGCAGGTGGGCGGCCCGCTGGGTGCATACCTGCCCGAGTCGCAATGGGACACCCCCCTGGATTACGAGGCCTACACCGCATTATGGGCAGTACTCGGCCACGGCGGCATCGTCGTTCACGACGACCGCGCGGACATGGCCAAGCTGGCGCGCTATGCGATGAAATTCTGCGCAATCGAATCTTGCGGCAAGTGTACGCCGTGCCGGATCGGCGCAACGCGCGGCGTGGAAGTGATGGACAAGATCATTTCCGGCCAGGACAGGACGGGCCAGGTTGCGTTGCTGCGCGACCTGTGCGACACGATGCTGAACGGATCGATGTGCGCGATGGGCGGCATGACACCCTATCCGGTGCTGTCCGCGCTGAACCATTTTCCCGATGATTTTGGTATCGGGGATATCGGCATTGGTAAACTTGGCATCGCCGACAAGGGCGGTGCCGCTGGAGGTCATCATGCTTGAGCAGCTCTATGAAAAGGATTTTGGTACACCCAAACGTATTTCCGAACAGGAAGTCACGCTGGAGATAGACGGTATGCAGGTGACCGTCGCGGCGGGGACGTCGATCATGCGCGCGGCCGCCGAAGGCGGCGTAAACGTGCCCAAGCTGTGCGCGACGGACAGTCTCGAACCGTTCGGTTCCTGCCGCCTGTGCCTGGTGGAAATCGAGGGGCGCAAGGGTTATCCCGCATCGTGCACCACGCCGGCGGAACACGGCATGAAGGTGCGCACCCAGTCGCCCAAGTTGCAGGCGCTGCGCAAGGGCGTGATGGAACTGTACATCTCCGACCACCCGCTGGACTGCCTGACCTGTGCGGCCAACGGCAATTGCGAATTGCAGGACATGGCGGGCGTGACGGGGCTGCGCGAAGTGCGCTACGGTTACGACGGTGAAAATCATATCCACGGTGAAAAGGATGAATCGAATCCCTATTTCACCTATGACGCGTCAAAGTGCATCGTATGCAACCGCTGCGTGCGCGCTTGCGAGGAAACCCAGGGCACCTATGCGCTGACGATATCCGGGCGCGGTTTCGAGTCGCGCGTTTCACCCGGACAGGACCAGCCGTTCATGGACTCGGAATGCGTGTCGTGCGGCGCGTGCGTGCAGGCCTGCCCGACCGCGACGCTGCAGGAAAAAACCGTGATCGAACTGGGCCAGGCCGAACACAGCGTGGTGACCACCTGTGCCTATTGCGGTGTGGGCTGCTCGTTCAAGGCGGAGATGAAGGGCAGCGAAGTGGTGCGCATGGTTCCCCACAAGGACGGCCAGGCCAATGAAGGCCACTCGTGCGTGAAAGGCCGCTTTGCGTGGGGCTACGCAACACACAAGGACCGCATCCTGAAGCCGATGATACGCGCGAAAATCACCGACCCCTGGCAGGAAGTAAGCTGGGACGAGGCGCTGGATCATGCCGCAGCTGAATTCAGGCGCATCCAGAAAAAATACGGGCGCGATTCGATCGGCGGCATCGTGTCGTCGCGCTGCACCAACGAGGAAGGCTACCTGGTGCAGAAACTGGTGCGCGCGGCGTTCGGCAACAACAACGTCGACACCTGCGCGCGGGTCTGCCATTCACCGACCGGCTACGGCCTGAAACAGACGCTGGGCGAATCCGCCGGCACGCAGACGTTCAAATCGGTCGATCACAGCGACGTGATCATGGTGATCGGCGCGAACCCGACCGATGCCCATCCGGTGTTCGCGTCCAGGATGAAAAAGCGTTTGCGCGAGGGCGCGAAGCTGATCGTGATCGATCCGCGCCATATCGACCTGGTGCGTTCGCCGCATGTGCAGGCGGATTTCCATCTGCCGCTCAAACCGGGCACCAATGTCGCGATGCTGTCAGCGCTTGCGCACGTGATCGTCACCGAGGGGCTGCTGGCGACCGAATTCATCGCGCAGCGCTGCGAAGACAAGGCTTTTCAGCAATGGCGCGATTTTGTCGCCCTGCCGGAAAATTCGCCCGAGGCGATGCAGGAAGTTACCGGCGTGCCGGCAGAACGGGTGCGCGGCGCGGCGCGCCTGTATGCGACCGGCGGCAATGCCGCGATCTATTACGGCCTTGGCGTCACTGAACATGCGCAGGGTTCGACCGCGGTGATGGGGATTGCGAATCTGGCGATGGCCACCGGCAACGTCGGACGCGAAGGCGTCGGTGTGAATCCATTGCGCGGACAGAACAATGTGCAGGGTTCCTGCGACATCGGTTCCTTCCCGCACGAACTGCCCGGCTATCGCCATGTATCCGATTCGACCACACGGCACCTGTTCGAACAGGACTGGGGTGTCGAGATTTTGTCCGAGCCGGGTCTGCGCATCCCGAACATGTTCGATGCGGCGCTGGACGGCAGTTTCAAGGGCGTGTATTGCCAGGGCGAGGATATTGTGCAGTCCGACCCGAATACGCAGCATGTAGCGGCCGCACTCTCCGCGATGGAGTGCATCGTGGTGCAGGACATCTTCATGAACGAGACCGCGATGTATGCACACGTTTTGCTGCCGGGCTCATCGTTCCTGGAAAAGGACGGGACGTTCACCAATGCGGAACGGCGCATTTCGCGGGTGCGCAAGGTAATGCCGCCCAAAGCGGGCTATGCCGACTGGGAAGTGACGGTGCAACTGTCAAACCGGCTTGGGTACCGAATGGATTACGCGCACCCGTCCGAGATCATGGACGAGATCGCGCGCCTGACGCCGACTTTTCATGGAGTAAGTTTCAAAAAGATCGATCAGCTCGGCAGCATACAGTGGCCGTGCAACGACGAAGCCCCGCTGGGCACGCCGATCATGCATGTGGATCATTTCGTGCGCGGCAAGGGCAAGTTCATCATCACCAAATATGTGGCGACCGACGAAAAGGTCACGCGCAAGTTCCCGCTGATACTGACCACCGGCCGGATACTGTCGCAATACAACGTCGGTGCGCAAACCCGGCGCACCGAGAACGTGCAGTGGCATGATGAGGACATCCTCGAAATCCATCCGCACGATGCGGAGGAACGCGGCATCAGCGACGGCGGCTGGGTGAACATCCAGAGCCGCGCCGGCGATACGGTATTGCGCGCCAAGCTGTCGGAACGGATGCAGCCCGGTGTCGTTTACACCACGTTCCATTTCCCCGAATCGGGCGCGAACGTGATTACCACCGAGAATTCGGACTGGGCAACCAACTGCCCGGAATACAAGGTGACCGCGGTGCAGGTGATGCCGGTCACCGAACCTTCCGAATGGCAGAAGAAATACACCCGGTTCAGCAAGGTTCAGCACGAGTTGCTGGGCAAGGCCAAACAAACAGCCAAGGACAAATCCATTGCATAACAGCATGAAACTGGCCGCGCCGGAAATCGAAAGCGTCAGCCGCCAGGCGATTTCACGCTGGCGCGACCGGCATTGGACACGTGAACAGGATAACCTGGCAGTTGAAGTCCCGGTCGCGCTGGAATTCAATGCGATCTCGCATGCGGTAATGCTGGCGACGCCCTGTGATCTGGAAAGTTTTGCGTTGGGCTTCGCGCTGAGCGAAGGCATCGTGGAAACGCGCGCGGAGTTTCGCGGCGCGGAGGTGGAAGAGAGTCCGCTGGGCATCACAGTACATTGCGAAATATCCGGCCATGCGTTTTTGAAACTCAAGCAGCGCAGGCGCAACCTGGCCGGGCGCACCGGGTGCGGCTTGTGCGGTGTAGAGAGCCTGGGGCAAGTGTTCAGGGCGCTTCCGGCCGTAACAGCCGGAGCGCCGGTCTCGGCGCCGGCAATGCGCACCGCGCTAAAAAATCTGGCGCAATTGCAGCCGCTCAATCGCCAGACCGGCGGCATGCATGCGGCGGCCTGGAGCACGCCCGACGGCAGGCTGCAACAGGTTTGCGAGGATGTGGGCCGTCATAATGCGCTGGATAAATTGATCGGCATGATGGCCGAACGGGGCTCGAGTTTCCGGGAAGGCTTTCTGCTGATAACCAGCCGTGCCAGCGTCGAGATGGTGCAGAAAGCCGCCACGGTCGGGATCTCCAGCCTGATTGCGATTTCCGCACCGACCGCGCTGGCCGTCAAGACCGCGCAAGCGGCGAACATGACGCTGGTTGCGTTCGCGCGCGGCGATGAATTCGTCGCTTATGCGCATGGCGAAAGAATCAGGGAATCGGATTGACGGGCGCCACGAATATGGACATGAAAAATTTGATACGCATGGCGAACCAGATCGGCTCTTTTTTTGAGGCGATGCCGGAACAGGATGAGGCGCTGCAGGGCATCGCCGGTCATTTGCAACGCTTCTGGGAACCGCGCATGCGCAGCCAGTTGCTGGACTATGTGGATACCGAAAATGGCAAGGACCTGAAGTCGATCGTCGTCTCCGCGATTCGCGTCCACCGCGGGAAATTGTTGTCACAGCATTGAATATTCTTGCAAGGTTTACACCGGTCAGAAGAGGGGGCTGGTCGGTTCGCAGTGGATGCACGTTGAAATATCTCCCTTAACCATATAGATAAGAACATAAGGAGGAAATATGGCTGGATTATTAGATAAGGAACGTACGATAGCCGGTGAGCAGTTCAACCGCTGGCTGGTCCCGCCTGCAGCGCTGGCGATACACCTGTGTATCGGCATGGCCTATGGTTTCTCGGTATTCTGGCTGCCGATGACCAAGCTGGTCGGCAATGCTGCAACCGAATGCACCCAGCAATCGCTGATGGCCGAGCTGTTTTCGACCCAATGCAACTGGACCGTGCCCTCGGTCAGCATCACCTTTACACTGTTCATCTTCATGCTCGGTGTGGCAGCGTTTATATGGGGAGGCTGGCTGGAACACGCCGGTCCCCGCAAATCGGGCTTCATCGCCGCGATCTGCTGGGGCGGCGGCATGGCTTTGGGCGGCGTCGGCGTGATGGTGCATCAGCTCTGGCTGGTGTGGCTGGGATGCGGGATACTGGGCGGTGTCGGGCAGGGTCTGGGCTATATCACCCCGGTTTCGACGCTGATCAAATGGTTCCCCGACCGCCGCGGCATGGCGACCGGATTTGCGATCATGGGATACGGCGGCGGCGCGATGATAGGCGCGCCGATTGCGGTTGCCCTGATGAAGAATTTCGGGCATGGCGATGCCAGCGCCGGCGTGGCGGCAACGCTGATCGCGATGGGATTGCTTTATTTCATCGTGATGTCCGCCGGCGCGTTCGGCTTCCGCACCGCGCCCGGGGGCTGGCTGCCCAAGGGCTGGACACCGAGCGACGCGCAGACCAAGGCGATGATCACCGACAATCACGTGCATCTCGCCAAGGCATGGAAAACGCCGCAGTTCTGGCTGATCTGGGGCGTGCTGTGCCTGAACGTGAGCGCGGGTATCGGCGTGATCGGCATGGCCTCGCCGATGCTGCAGGACATCTTCGGGCCGTTGCTGGTCGGCGCGGCCAGTACAGAGACGGTCACGCCCGAACAGAAAGCGGCCATTGTTGCCGCGGCTGCCGGGCTGGTCGGCCTGATCAGCCTGTTCAACAGCCTGGGGCGTTTGTTCTGGGCCTCGGTTTCCGACTGGATCGGGCGCAAGAATACCTACTATACGTTCTTCATCCTCGGCATCATCCTGTATTGCTCGATGCCGACGCTGGGCCACATGGGCGCTGCCGGGGTGTTCGTGCTGGTGGTCTGCGTGATCCTGACCATGTACGGCGGCGGTTTTTCCACGATACCCGCGTATCTGGCGGACATCTTCGGCACGCAGATGGTGGGCGCGATCCACGGCCGGCTGCTGACCGCCTGGTCCGCGGCGGGCATCATCGGCCCGGTGCTGATCGCCAATCTGCGCGAGGCGCAGCTGAACGCCGGGGTGCCGAAAAACCTGGTATATGATCACACGCTGTATATCCTTGCGGGTTTGCTGGTCGCCGGCTTCATCTGTAACCTGCTGATCAAGCCGGTGGACCGGAAGCACTTCATGACTCCTGATGAGCTGGCCGAGGAACAGGCGCTGACGCAGAAAGTCTCCCACAAATCGGCCACCGCCGAGACCGCCGCACGCGGCAGTTTCGGTACGGGCGGGGTGATAGCCTGGCTTGCGGTCGGGATACCGTTCCTGATCGGCGTGTGGTTTGCGCTGAGCAAAGCATCGGTGCTGTTCTTCCACTAAGCCGCCGTCTGGCTGGAAACCGCCCGGCGGGAAATATCCGCCCGGCGGTTTTTTTGCGCCCGAAAGATGGCGCTGGTTTCTGTCCCGCATCAATACGGGGCAAATTAGTGTAAATTCGCGGTGACCGAAGTATTGGCAACCGGATTCCCGGAATAAAGCGATGGAGCATTTATCAGTAACAACTGCGCAACAGCGCATTCTCGCGTGCGTGAACACGCTCGATACCGAATCGGTAAGCCTGGAACGATCGGCAGGCCGCGTGCTGGCAGTTGATGTGCGCGCCAACCGCGATCTTCCCCCTTATAACGTTTCGGCGATGGACGGTTACGCGTTGCGCAGCACCGACCTTGCGACAATACCCGCGCTACTGGAGGTCATCGAGGACATCAGGGCGGGTGACAAGCCGGTCAGGACGGTGCAGGCGGGACAGTGCGCACGCATCATGACCGGCGCGCCCGTGCCGCAAGGCGCGGATGCGGTGATACGCGTCGAGGACACGCAGGAATCGGTCAATAACCGGGTGCAGATCAAAGCGGGGGTCAAACCCGGCAACGACATCCGTTTGCGGGGCGAGGGCATGCGCAACGGAGACGCGGTTCTGACTGCGGGCACCGAAATCACGCCCGGCGTAACCGGCGTGCTGGCGACGGTAAAACAGTCGCAGGTGCAGGTGTACCGGCGTCCACGCGTGGCGATCCTGTCCACCGGCAACGAACTGGAGGATATCGATGATCCGGTCGATCCGGACAAGATACCCAATTCAAACAGCTATGCGCTGATGGCGCAGGTGCAGGCGCTGGGGATAGATGCGGACCTGCTCGGCATCGCGCGCGATGACCCGGCCGAGCTGGAGGAATATCTGCAGCGCGGTCTCCGGTTCGATGTGCTGCTGGTGTCGGGCGGAACCTCGGTCGGCGTGCACGACTATGTCCGTCCTGTCATCGAGTCGCTCGGTGTGCAGATGAAATTCTGGCGTGTCGCGATGAAGCCCGGTCACCCGGTCGCGTTCGGCGTCGCGGCGCATGCCCTTTTTTTCGGATTGCCGGGCAACCCGGTATCGAGCATGGTGTGTTTCGAGCAGTTCGTCGCGCCGGCCTTGCGCCGCATGACGGGTCAACAGCGCCTGTTTCGCCGCACCATCGCTGCGCGGATGAAGCACGGCATCAAACATCAGCCCGGGCGCACCGAATTTGTCCGGGTCACGCTGGCGAAGGAAGCGGGCGGCTACTTGGCCTCGCCAACCGGCGCGCAAGGCAGCGGCATGCTGCTATCGATGGCCAGGGCGGACGGCTTGCTGGTGATACCCGCCGAAAGTACCGGCCTGGACAAGGGCAGTACGGTGATTGTGCAGTTACTGGATGGAACGGTGTTTCAGGGCGATGCGGGGTTCAGTGAATGAGCATGGGCATTGCACGTATCGGCATTGTGACAGTCTCCGACCGCGCCAGCCGCGGCGAATACGAAGACAAGGGCGGGCCCGCGATACAGGCGTGGCTCACGCGCGTGCTGACCAGCCCATGGGAAGCGGTTGCCAGAGTGATTCCCGACGAGCAGGCGCTGATCGAATCGGTACTGCGGGAATTGAGCGATCGGGAAGGCTGCAGTCTGATCGTCACCACCGGCGGCACTGGTCCGGCTTTGCGCGACGTGACGCCGGAGGCGACCGAGGCGGTGTGCAGCAAGATGATGCCGGGTTTCGGCGAACTGATGCGCAGCGCATCGCTGAAGTTCGTGCCAACCGCAATCCTGTCGCGCCAGACCGCCGGAATACGCGGCAACAGCCTGATCGTCAATTTGCCCGGCAAACCTTCGGCGATCGACGATTGCCTGAATGCGGTATTCCCGGCCATCCCGTATTGTATCGACCTGATAGAAGGCGCCTGTCTGGATTCCGATCCCGGCCAGTGCAAAGTGTTCCGGCCCGCCCGAGTTAATCCGGGCTAGCGGTCTGACGGGTTGGTCCGTTGGATGGCGGTTGCCGCGGATGGAGGTGCGGCTTTGATGGCGTAATATAATGGGCCGGATAATCCGGCCACTCGGCATTTGTCAATGGAGTCAATTCGAAAATGAGCCGTCTCTTAATGCTGGTTGCGATCGGGGCCGCTGTTTACTGGCTGCTCAGGTCCTACGGCAAGGATATTTCCCGCCAGGATCACCCGGTTGTCGAGGATATGGTGCGCTGTGCGCATTGCGGTGTGCATATTCCCAGGAGCGAGAGCATCGCCTCCGGGGGGGATTTTTTTTGCAGTTCGGACCATCTAGATGCGTACCGCAAAGGTACGGGAAGCGAGACATGACGTTGTCCGATTGCGTATCGTGAACATGACTGATCATCCGCCTGCCGATTTTCCCACCGTCGATTTCTGGCGTTCCCTGCGATATTTCAATTTATACCGCCTGACGCTGGCCAGCATTTTTGTTTTTGTGGGCGGCGTTTTCGGCTCTTCGCTGTCGCTGGGACCGCACAACTGGCGGACATTTTTCGTTGCAAGCCTGTTGTATGCGGTAGCCGCGGCATTATCCCTGGTGCTGCTCAGGCTGCATTGGCCGCGTTTCACCTTGCAACTGGCGGGCCAGGTCATTACCGACATTATCGGCCTGACGGTACTTTCCCATGCCAGCGGGGGGATACAGAGCAGTATCGGCCTGCTGCTGCTGGTTTCTCTGGCGTCGGCCGGGCTGATCAGCCGCGGCAGGATCACCCTGTTTTTCGCCGCCCTGGCGAGTATTGCCACGCTGCTGGAACATGCCTATGCGGTGCTGTACGACGAAGCGGACGTGGCGCAGTTCGTGCAGGCCGGACTGCTGTGCATGGGCTATTTTGCGGTAGCATGGCTCGCGCACACCCTGGCGAAATATGCGGTAGACAGCCAGTTGCTGGCACAACGGCGCGGACGCGACCTGGTCAGCCTGGCCGAGGCGAACCGCCTGGTGATGCGCGATATGCAGGATGGGGTGCTGGTGGTGGACGGGGAAGGCGTGATTCTGCAAATGAATGCCCGTGCTGAACAGTTGCTGCGGAAAATTATCACCCCGAACAGCGCGCTGGCGGAAACCTTTCCAATTCTGTTCGGGCAGTATGCGTTGTGGAAACAGACCGGCAGCGCGAGCCGCGATACGCTCCAGCTGGACGTGGGATTGCAGGCCAGGGTGCGCTTCGTTCCGATCGAGCGCAATGCGGAAAATGGCGCGGTGATCTTTCTCGAAGATATGCGGCGTGTCCGTGCCGAAGCGCAGCAGATAAAACTCGCGGCGCTGGGCCGTTTGACAGCGAACATCGCGCACGAGGTGCGCAACCCGCTGTCGGCAATCAGCTATGCGACGGAACTGCTGCAGGAGGAGCACGGAGACGCCAGAAACCGGCGTCTGCTGCAGATCGTGCTGGATAACACGCTGCGCATCAACCAGATCGTTCAGGATGTGATGCAGTTGAACCGGCGTGATCGCGCGCAGCCCGAAGTATTCGAGCTGGCGGCAATATTGCGCAATTTCGTCGAAGAGTTCGATCTGGCGGAGCGGCATGCCGGGGTAATGGTGCTGTCCGGAATGGCGCCGGGCGATGTTACGTTTGATCGCGGCCACCTGCGCCAGGTGCTTTGGAATCTGAGCCGCAACGCGCTGCGCTACGGACGCAAGTTACCGGGTAGTCTGGTGCTGGCGATGAGCGAGGAGAACGGACGGGTGATGCTGGCGGTGCAGGATGACGGCCCGGGTATTCCCGCAGAACAGCAGGGCAAACTGTTCGAACCTTTCTTCACGACTGCGCAGGAGGGCACCGGCCTGGGTTTGTATATTGCCAAGGAATTATGCGAGGCAAACGGGGCCAGGCTGGAATATCATGCCGACGAGTCGCGGGCGGGAGCCTGTTTCTGCATTACGTTCGGAAACGTACACAGGGATGGCGGGGTGGGTGAACATGGCAGATAAGGTTAACGCTAAAGCGCCGGTAGTGCTGCTGGTGGACGACGAGCCCGACATCCTGGAGCTGCTGGAACTGGCGCTGCGCAAAATGGGGCTGCAGGTCGAACGTGCCGGGAATGTGCTTGACGCGACGGCAAAGTTGTCGGCGCAGCATTTCGACCTGTGCCTTACCGATATGCGTTTGCCGGACGGCGACGGTTTGCAGGTGGTACGGCATATCGCGCAGCACAATCTGGATGTGCCGGTCGCGGTGATCACCGCGCACGGAAATATGGAAAATGCGGTCTCCGCGCTCAAGGCGGGTGCGTTCGACTACCTGAGCAAGCCGGTTTCGCTGGACCAGTTGCGCGCGGTGGTGAAGTCCGCGCTGAAACTGCCGCTGGCGAGTTCGCCCGAGGACAAGAAACTGCTCGGTCATTCGCCGGCGATGCAGAAGGTGCGCGACCTGATCAAACGCGTGGCGCGCAGCCAGGCGCCGGTGCATATCAGCGGCGAATCCGGCAGCGGCAAGGAACTGGCCGCCCGGCTGATCGTGCAGAGCGGATCCCGGCACGATCAGCGGTTCGTCGCGGTGAATTGCGGGGCGATCCCGGACAGCCTGATGGAGGCCGAGTTTTTTGGCTACAAAAAGGGCGCATTTACCGGGGCTGACAAGGATCGGGACGGTTTTTTCCAGGCGGCGCACGGCGGAACGCTGTTTCTGGACGAGGTGGCGGACCTGCCGCTGGTCATGCAGGTCAAGTTGCTGCGCGCGATACAGGAAAAGCGGGTGCGCAAAATCGGTGCCACCGGCGAAGAGGCGGTGGATGCGCGCATCATCAGTGCGACGCACCACGATCTGGCCGAGCGCGTTCGGCAAGGCGCATTCCGCCAGGACCTGTACTACCGGCTGAGCGTGATTCCGATCCAAATGCCGGCTCTGCGCGAGTCGCGCGATGATATCCCGGAGATCGCGCAGCGGATCCTGGAGCGTTTGCGCGGCGATTCGGCAGTGCGTTTTTCGGAACGGGCTTTGCGCGCGCTGCAGGGCTACAGTTTTCCGGGCAATGTGCGCGAACTGGAAAACATCATCGAGAGGGCATTCGCGCTGTGTTCCGGAAGCGAAATCGAGGAAGGCGATCTGTTGCTGGTGCCGGTGGAGAACGAACAGACGGACAACGCCGCGCTCAGCAGCAAATACCCGCTGCCGAAATACCTGGATCAAGTCGAGAAACAGGCGCTGCTCGAAGCGCTGGAGCAGACCGGGTTCAATCGCACCGCCGCGGCCAAGCTGCTGGGACTGACATTCAGGACCATGCGCTACCGCATGGAGCGGCTTGGCATCAAGGGGCCGCATGGCGCGGACACCGATGAAGGGGGTTGAGGCGCCAATGCGCGTCGATGAAGCAGGGCTAGTGTCCGGCTGCGAGCATATCCCGTCGCCAAACTGCGATGACCGTCCCGCCGGCGCGATCGAGCTGCTGGTGATACACAATATCAGCCTGCCGCCCGGCGAATTCGGCGGCGATGCGGTGCAGCGGCTGTTCACCAATACGCTGGATCCGGCCGCGCATCCCTATTTTGCCGAAATTGACGGACTGAAAGTTTCGGCGCATTTCTTCGTGCGGCGCGACGGCCATATCGTCCAGTTCGTACCCTGTCTGCAGCGGGCTTGGCATGCCGGTGAATCCTGCTGGCAGGGTGCGTTGCGCTGCAACGACTTTTCGCTGGGGATCGAACTGGAGGGCACGGACGAAGCGCCATACACCGATGCACAATACGTCGCGCTGGATCGGTTGACCAGGGCATTGCGTGCAGCCTATCCGATACGGGGCATCGCCGGACACAGCGACATCGCTCCGCAGCGCAAGACCGACCCCGGCCCGAATTTCGACTGGGTGCGCTTTCTTGCCGGTCTATGTGAATCATGATTTCGCGCCTGTGGTTTCCGCAGGAATGCATCAGGATATTTTTCGCTTGCAATATTTTTGTTAGCTACTACAATTAGCTCGGCCGCTGTAAAAAAATACTAGATATAGTGGTTTCTGGATTTTTTGGCCTAACAAGGATTTCAAGGGAGAAGTATATGTTGCATGCCGCTGCTGATAGCATTTCAAATCATCCAAAGCATGGCAATAACGTTTCCGACCCCGTCCCATCCTCTTCCGCCACTTCCAAATCATTCGATCAATACAAGGTAATCCGCCGCAATGGTTCGGTGGTGGTTTTCGAGCCGTCCAAGATATCAATCGCTTTGACCAAGGCGTTCATCGCGGTGAACGGCGGCCAGGGTGCCGCATCGGCACGCGTGCGCGAGCTGGTCGAGCAGTTGACCAGCACGGTCGTGTCGGCGCTTATGCGCCGCCAGCCGCATGGCGGCACGATGCATATCGAGGATATACAGGACCAGGTCGAACTGGGGTTGATGCGTTCCGGCGAACACGATGTCGCGCGCACCTATGTGCTTTACCGTGAAGAGCGCGCGCGTTCACGGGCAAAGTCAAAGATCAAGGAGCCGGTGCATGTCATCAATGTCGCCGGCGAGGACGGCCAGGCGCGCCCGCTGGATATGGAGCGCCTGTCCGCACTGGTTCAGGATGCGTGCGCAGGACTGGGCAATGCGGTTTCGCCGGACGAGGTTCTCAGACTGATGCTCAAGGATTTGTATGACGGCGTTGCGCTGCACGAGGTTCGCAAGTGCATGGTGCTGTCCGCGCGATCGCTGATCGAAAAGGAACCGGCCTATAATTTCGTCACGGCGCGGCTGTTGCTGAATACCATTTGCAGCGAGACGCTGGGTGAAGAAGTCGCCCCGGGTGATATGGCGACGCGATATGCGACTTATTTTCCGAGGTTCATCAGGCAGGGAATCGCGGCGGATTTGCTGGACCCGCGCCTCGGGCAGTTCGACCTGAGTCGCCTGGCCGCGGAGCTGGACGCGCAGCGCGATTTCCAGTTTGGCTACCTCGGCCTGCAAACCCTGTATGACCGCTACTTCCTGCATGTCGAAGGCAGACGCATCGAATTGCCGCAGGCCTTCTTCATGCGCGTCGCGATGGGGCTGGCACTGAACGAGATAGACCGCGAAGCTCGCGCGGTGGAATTTTACCGGCTGCTGTCCAGTTTCGACTTCATGAGCTCAACGCCGACCCTGTTCAATTCCGGCACGCAGCGTTCGCAGCTGTCTTCGTGCTACCTGACCACGGTCGCGGACGACCTGGAGGGAATATACGGCGCGATCAAGGAAAACGCGCTGCTCGCCAAATATGCCGGCGGTCTGGGCAACGACTGGACACCGGTGCGCGCGCTCGGCGCGCACATCAAGGGCACCAACGGGCAATCGCAGGGCGTGGTGCCGTTCCTGAAGGTGGTGAACGATACCGCGGTTGCGGTGAACCAGGGCGGCAAGCGCAAGGGCGCGGTGTGCGCGTATCTGGAAACCTGGCATCTGGACATCGAGGAATTTCTCGATCTGCGCAAGAACACCGGCGATGACCGGCGCCGCACCCACGACATGAATACCGCGAACTGGATTCCAGACCTGTTCATGAAGCGCGTGATGGAAGGCGGCGACTGGACCCTGTTTTCGCCATCCAATGTGCCCGATCTGCATGACAAGTATGGCGCCGATTTCGAGCGCGACTATACCGCCTATGAAGCAAAAGCCGCCAGCGGCGATCTCAAGCTGTTCAAAAAAGTCCCGGCCGCCAGCCTGTGGCGCAAGATGCTGACCATGTTATTCGAAACTGGCCATCCGTGGATTACATTCAAGGATCCGTGCAATATCCGCTCCCCGCAGCAGCATGCCGGCGTGGTGCACAGCTCCAATCTGTGCACCGAAATCACGCTGAACACCAATGACAGCGAAATCGCGGTTTGCAATCTCGGCTCGATCAATCTGGTTGCGCACCTGTTTCCCAAAGACCATGAAAAGGCCGGGCAGATCGATCACGAAAAGCTGCGCCGTACCGTCAATACCGCGATGCGCATGCTGGACAACGTGATCGACATCAATTATTACGCGGTCGACAAGGCGCGCAATTCCAACCTGAAGCACCGTCCGGTCGGGCTCGGCATCATGGGTTTCCAGGATTGTCTGCACGAATTGCGCGTCCCCTATGCGTCTGCTGAGGCGGTCGAATTTGCCGACCGTTCCATGGAAGCGGTGTGTTACTACGCTTACTGGGCTTCCACCGAACTGGCGGAAGAACGCGGCCGCTATGCAAGCTATCGCGGAAGCCTGTGGGACCGCGGCATCCTGCCCCAGGATACCCTGGAGATGCTGCGCCAGGAGCGCGGCGGCTATGTCGAGGTGGATATGTCATCCAGCATGGACTGGGATGCGCTGCGCGCCCGGATCGGGCAGCATGGCATGCGCAATTCGAACTGCATCGCGATCGCGCCGACCGCGACCATTTCCAACATCATCGGCGTGTCGGCCTGCATCGAGCCCACCTACCAGAATATCTTCGTGAAATCGAACCTGTCCGGTGAATTCACCGTGATCAACGAGCGCCTGGTGGCAGATCTGAAACATCTGGGCCTGTGGGACGAGGTGATGATTGCCGATCTGAAATATTTTGACGGCACCCTGGCGAAAATCGACCGCGTGCCCGCGGAGTTCCGCAACCTGTACGCAACGGCGTTCGAAGTGGAACCGGGCTGGCTGATCGAAGCGGCTTCGCGCCGCCAGAAGTGGATAGACCAGGCGCAGTCGCTGAATATCTATATGTCCGGTGTGTCCGGTCGCAAACTCGACGAAACCTACAAGCTTGCATGGCTGCGCGGCTTGAAGACCACCTATTACCTGCGCACCATGGGCGCGACCTCGGCGGAAAAATCCACCGGCAAGGCCGGAGCGCTGAATGCGGTACCGGCCCACCGCGGCGAGGCGCAGGAAACCCAGTTCTGTTCGATTGATAACCCGGACTGCGAAGCCTGCCAGTAATTTAGGGCTGAAAGAAATTGGAGTAAAGGAGAATTATCAGGATGCTGAATTTTGACGACGAGATCAAGCCTGCTGCAATGCCAATGGGCATGCCGCGCACTGCCGGTTTCGATGCGGTTTCTGCAAATCTGGAACCATACGCGAATAATGGGGCGGCAAAAGGGGCCGATCCAGCCGTGCGAATCGCGCCCGCATCTACCGGACGCATCCGCGTGGAAGACAAGCGCATCATAAATTGCCAATCTGACGTCAACCAGCTGGTGCCGTTCAAATACAAATGGGCCTGGGAAAAATATCTGGCTGCCTGCGCCAACCACTGGATGCCGCAGGAAGTGAACATGACTGCGGATATCGCGCTTTGGAAAAGCGACAGGCTTACCGACGACGAGCGTCTGCTGGTGAAACGCAACCTTGGTTTCTTCACCACCGCGGACAGTCTGGCCGCTAACAATATCGTGCTTGGAACCTACCGGCATATCAGCAATCCGGAATGCCGCCAGTATTTGCTGCGGCAGGCATTCGAAGAGGCGATCCATACGCATGCCTACCAGTACATCGTCGAAAGCCTCGGTCTGGATGAGGGCGAGATTTTCAATATGTATCATGAAGTCCCGAGCATACGCGCGAAGGACGAATTCCTGCTCCCGTTCATCGATACCCTGACCAATCCCGCGTTCCGGACCGGAACCCCGGAGTCGGATCGCCAGCTGTTGCGCAGCCTGATCGTGTTCGCCTGCATCATGGAAGGGCTGTTCTTCTATGTCGGATTCGTGCAGATTCTTGCGCTGGGCCGCCAGAACAAGATGACCGGCGCGGCCGAACAATACCAGTACATCCTGCGCGACGAATCCATGCATCTGAATTTCGGCGTCGACGTGATCAACCAGATCAAGATGGAAAACCCGCACCTGTGGACCACTGAATTCCGCGCTGAAGTCCGCGGCCTGATCCAGAAGGGTGTGGAACTGGAATATGCCTACGCCGAAGACACCATGCCGCGCGGAGTGCTGGGTTTGAACGCCTCGATGTTCAAGGAATACTTGCGCTTTATTGCCAACCGCCGTTGCCAGCAAATCGGCGTGGATGTCCTGTTCCAGGGGGCGACCAACCCTTTCCCGTGGATGGCAGAAATGATCGACCTGAAGAAAGAGAAGAATTTCTTTGAGACCCGTGTCACCGAATATCAGACCGGTGGCGCGCTGTCCTGGGATTAGCGTAACAGCCAGTTTATGCCGGCAGGTATTCCTGCAGGGGTGCAGGTGTAACGGGTTGAAACCCGACACCCATGCAGACTGGCAACCGGGACTTAAGGTGTTGGCTTTAGCCCTTGCTCGCTGTTGAGTACGGGCTGGAGGTGTAGGTGTAGTAATCGTAAATGTTGTGTTTGTTAACTTTCAATACTGAAGGAGAATTAAAATGGCAGCAAAGAAGAAAGCTAAACCAGCAGCAAAAAAAGCGGTTGCCAAGAAACCGGCAGCCAAGAAAGTTGCAGCCAAGAAGCCGGCAGCTAAAAAGGCCGTAGCCAAGAAACCGGCAGCCAAGAAAGTTGCAGCCAAGAAGCCGGCAGCTAAAAAGGCCGTAGC
>JBAUQH010000061.1:0-4217 GCA_049580605.1 Gallionella sp.
AATGGTAGAACGGCAGCTTCCCAAGCTGCATACGACGGTTCGATCCCGTTCACCCGCTCCAGTTTATTTCAGCGCCACATCCGGCTCGGCGGCATGCTGATCGTGCATCACGATGCGCGACACGAACAGGATCGCCAGCACGTTCCCGGTTATCGCGACATAGCCCACCAGGCCGTAATGGGCGATCCGTCCCGCATCGTTCTGCGTGATGATGAATCCGGCCAGCGTGGTGGCCAGCCCCATTGCGAGCGACTGCATCGTGGCATTCAGCGACATGAAGGTACCGCGCAGTTTCGGCTGGGCTGCAGACGTGATGATTGCCATCGCCGGTATCATGCGTCCCGAGACCAGCACGAAAAATGCGGTGGTGCAGATCAGCCACAGCCACAGCGGCGCGGCGCCGATATGGGTCACCACCAGCACCGGCAGCAGTGCCGCGACCGCGACTGTCCGGTAGATCCTGACCTTGCCGCGCAGGTCGGCCCAGTGGCCGATACGGCGCGCGGTGAACAGCGTTGCAGTGCCGCCCGCGAGATAAATGAACGGGATGTCGTGCAGCGAGATGCCGACGTTGCCGACCGCGTACAGGGTGATGTAGGGGATCACCGTGAAACCGGAAAATACCAGCAGTGCGGAATACAGCAGCGCGTTCAGGTGATTCGGTTCGCGCAACACCTCAAACATCGCCGAGAACGGATGCGCGCGCTTTTTGTCGCTGATGTGGTGGCGCAGGTCGGGCAGGATGCGGGCGCCGACGATGATGAACAGCACGGTCAGTACCGCGATCAGGATGAACGGCGCGCGCCACTGGAAATGGTTGGCCAGCCACAGCGACAGCGGCACACCCGCGACCGTGGAGAGCGAAAATGCGGTCGACACGATACCGCTGGCCCGGGCGCGGCGTGAAAACGGGACCACGTCGCCGATGATGGTCTGCACCATCGCACCCATCACCCCGCCGAACGTTCCCGCCATGCCGCGCGCGATCAGCAGCATCGCATAGCTGGGTGCCAGTCCGCACGCCAGCGTCGCAATGCCGAACAATCCGAATATCGTCAGCACCAGGCGTTTGCGCTCGAAGCGGTCGATGAATGTTGCAGCCAGCAGACCGGACAGCGCGGCACTGAAACTGTAGGACGCGACCAGCAGGCCGAACTCGTGGGTGCTGATGCCGAATGCCCCGATCAGGACCGGGCCCAGCGGCATCATGATCATGAAATCGAGGATGTGGCTGAACTGGATTCCGGCAAGGGTGAGCAACAAATAGCGCTCGCGTTGCGGCGTCAGCGTGGCATGCATGATCGAAGGCTTTGATTTCAAGGGAAGCATTCTAACAGTGTCGATAACATTAATTTGCGCTTCCGGCAGTGCTAAAATCTGCGCTCGTATTTCCAGTATTTCATCATGGCGCAACCCGCTTTTGTCCATCTCCGCCTGCACAGCGAATATTCCATTTCGGATGGGATGGTGCGTGTGGGCGAGGCGGTGGCTGCCGCCCGGCAGGACGGGATGCCGGCCCTGGCGCTGACCGACCTGAACAATTTCTTCGGCCTGATCAAGTTCTACCAGTCGGCGCGCGGCGAGGGGATCAAGCCGGTTGCGGGCTGCGACGTATACATCAGCAACGATGCCGATCGCGAGCGCCCCCACCGCATGCTGCTGCTGTGCCAGTCGACGGCGGGTTACCTGCTGCTGTGCCAGCTGCTGTCGCGCGCCTATCTGGAGAACCAGAATCGCGGCAGGGCCGAGTTGCGCCGCGAATGGCTCCAGCGCGATACCAATGGACTGATCGCGCTGTCGGGTGCGCAACTCGGCGATGTCGGCAGCGCGCTGCTGTCGGGAAATGCCGCCCAGGCCAGGCGGTATGCCCTGGAATGGGCCGGGCTGTTCGAAAACCGCTATTACATCGAGGTGCAGCGCGCGGGATTTGCGGACGAGGAACATTACATCCACGCTGCCGTGGAACTTGCCGCCGGGATCGGCCTTCCTGTGGTCGCAACGCATCCGGTGCAATTCCTGGCGGCCGACGATTTCAAGGCGCACGAGGTGCGGGTCTGCATCGCCGAGGGCTATGTGCTCAACGACAAGCGCCGCGCCAAGGCCTTTACCGCGCAGCAGTATTTCAAGACCCAGGCCGAAATGGCGGAGCTGTTCGCCGACCTGCCCGAAGCCCTTGCCAACAGCATCGAAATCGCGCGCCGCTGCAACCTGTCGCTGACACTGGGCAAGCCGCGCCTGCCGGATTTTCCGACACCGAACGGCGAGAGCCTGGAAGATTTCCTGCGCGACGAATCGTTGCGCGGCTTGCGGCTGCGCATGGCGCTGTTGTATCCCGACGAAGCGCAGCAGGCAGCGAAGTTGCCGGAATACCGGGCGAGGCTGGATTTCGAGATCGATACCATCATCAAGATGGGTTTTCCCGGCTACTTCCTGATCGTGGCGGACTTCATCCGCTGGGCGAAGAACAACGCTGTTCCGGTCGGCCCCGGCCGCGGTTCCGGCGCGGGCTCGCTGGCGGCCTACAGCCTCGGCATCACCGATCTCGATCCACTGCGCTATGGACTGCTGTTCGAGCGCTTCCTGAATCCGGAACGCGTGTCGATGCCGGACTTCGACGTGGATTTCTGCCAGGACGGGCGCGAGCGCGTGATCGAGTATGTGAAGAACAAATACGGCGCGCAGTGCGTTTCGCAGATCGCCACTTTTGGAACGATGGCGTCCAAGGCGGTGATCCGCGACGTCGGGCGGGTGATGGATTTTCCGTATGGCCTGTGCGACAGCCTGTCCAAGGCGATCCCGGTCGAGGGGGTGAAGCCGGTGTCGCTGAAAAAGGCGCGCGAGACTGAGCCGGAGATCAACGCGATCGCCGAGCGCGAGGAAGGCGTACCCGAGCTGCTGGAACTCGCCGGAAGACTGGAGGACCTGACGCGCAACATCGGCATGCATGCCGGCGGCGTGCTGATCGCACCCGGCCAGCTCACCGATTTCTGCCCGCTGTATTGCGCCGACAGCAGCGCCAGCGTAGTCAGCCAGTTCGACAAGGACGACGTCGAAGCCATCGGCCTGGTGAAAATCGACTTCCTCGGCCTGCGCACGCTGACCATACTCGACTGGACAATGCGCCATGTCACGCGCCTCACTGCGGAAGCGTCGCTGCGCACCCCCGTAAAGGGGACGCCGCCAGACACTCGCCCTTCGGGCGGTCTTGGCGCAGGCAACGGGGCGCCCACCGGCATACCCCTTGCGGGTGCCGGCGGTGTCGCGCCGTTCACGCTGGAAACGCTGGCGCTGGACGACGCCGCGACCTACGAGCTGCTGAAGCAGGCGAATACCACCGCGGTGTTCCAGCTCGAATCGCGCGGCATGAAGGACATGCTGAAACAGGCCAGGCCGGACCGATTCGAGGACATCATCGCGCTGGTCGCGCTGTACCGGCCCGGCCCGATGGACCTGATCCCGGATTTCTGCCGGCGCAAGCACGGCGAGAAATTCGACTACCCCCATCCCGCCGTCGAACCGGTGCTGAAGGAGACCTACGGCATCATGGTCTACCAGGAACAGGTGATGCAAATGGCGCAGATCGTCGGCGGCTACAGCCTCGGCGGCGCCGACCTGTTGCGCCGCGCAATGGGCAAGAAGAAAGCCGAGGAGATGGCGATGCACCGCGAGACATTCGTCGAGGGTGCACTGAAGAACAACACGACGAAGGAGGTCGCCGGCAGCCTGTTCGACCTGATGGAGAAGTTTGCCGGCTACGGCTTCAACAAATCCCATGCCGCCGCCTATGCGCTGGTTGCCTACCATACGGCCTATCTCAAGGCGCATCATCCGGCTTCGTTCATGGCCGCGACGCTGTCCGGCGACCTGGACAATACCGAGAAGATCGGCATTTTCTACGCCGATACGCTGCTGCAGGGCATCCGCATCCTCCCGCCGGACGTGAACAGTTCCGGGTATGTGTTTTCGCCGGTTGACGAAAAAACCATCGCCTACGGACTGGGGGCGATCAAGGGCACCGGCGAAGCGGCGATCAACTGCATCGTCAACGCGCGCGGGAACGGCCCGTTCAGGGACCTGTTCGATTTCTGCCGCCGCGTGGACAAGCGCATCGTGAACCGGCGCACGGTCGAGGCCCTGATCAAGGGCGGCGCATTCGACAGCGTCAACGATCACCGCGCCGCGCTGATGGCCAGCGTCGATGCGGCGCTGGCGAGCGC
>JBAUQH010000062.1:0-3383 GCA_049580605.1 Gallionella sp.
GTCACCGTAGGTCGTTTCCATCACCACAACGTCGGCTTGTGGCGGATGCGCGGGACTGCGCAGCAGGGGGCGGCCGCTGTTACCCAGATCGCCGGAGAACAGCACTTTGCGCTGCCGGCCGCTTTCCTCAAGCTCCAGGAGTATGCAGGCCGAACCCAGTATGTGTCCGGCATCGGAAAAGGTCGCGCGAATTCCGGGTGCGAGCTGGATCGGCTGGCCGTAAGCGGCGACGCGGCCAAAATAATCCAGCGCAAGGAAAGCATCGACGACCGAATACAGCGGCGCTGCGGTGCGTTCATGCCTGCGGTGATGAGCAGACCGGTGCTGGCGATGTTCGACCTCTTCCTCCTGCAGATGCGCGGAATCCACCATTACCAGGCGGGCCAGTTCGCGCGTGGCCGAGGTGGTGATTATCTCGCCGCGGAATCCGCGCTTGGCCAATAGCGGCAGGCGTCCGCAATGGTCCAGGTGCGCATGCGTGAGCAGCACGAAATCGATCGCTTTGGGGTCGAAACCGAACGGCTCGCTGTTCTCTTCATCCAGCTCGCGGCCGCCCTGGTACATGCCGCAATCGATCAAAATCTTCCGGCCGGCACAACTGACCATGTGGCAGGAACCGGTGACGCCCCGATCGGCGCCGTGAAACGAGATTTCCATGATTGTTCCTTTTCTTATTGTTCGTTTGTGCGCTGCCAGTGTTCATGGCCCGTACAGGCAAACCGATTTTCTTCCCGATTGCAGGTGTCCAGCAATCCCCCTTGCAGGTCATGGTTTTACATTTGGCCGCCTATCCGGACGCGCCGAACATAAAACGCGCGTTACTTCAGCTTCTGCCGGGTAGCCTCGATACGCTGCAACAGTTCGCGCCACGATGCGGCAAACGACGCGGCGCCTTCGCGCTGCAGAACGGCGGCGAGTGCCGCATCATCGATGCCGGCCTTTGCGAAGTCGGCAAAGACCGCTTCCGCATTGCCGCCATCCGCGGCCAGCATGCCGCTTATCTTTCCATGCTCTGCGAATGCAAGCAGCGTTTTTTCCGGCATGGTGTTGATCGTGTCCGGCGCCGCGAGCGCCTCGATGTAAAGCACGTCCGGCGCCGCCGGGTCCTTGGTGCCGGTGCTCGCCCACAGCAGGCGCTGCGGCCGCGCCCCGGCTGAGGCCAGCTTTTGCCAGCGCGGCGACGCCAGCAGTTCACGGCTGGCCTTGTAGGTGCGCATCGCGATCGCGATGCCGAGACGATTGCGCAACGTGTCGGGTACCTTGTCTTTCACCGCAACATCCCAGCGGCTGACGAACAGCGATGCGACGGAAGCGACCCAGGGATTCAGTCCCGCGGTGATGCGCCGTTCGATGCCGCGAAGGTACGCTTCGGCCGCCGCCAGGTAATGTTCGCGCGAGAACAGCAGCGTGACGTTCACCGGCACGCCGGCGAAGATCGCTTCTTCGATTGCGGGAATGCCGGCCGGGGTGCCCGGAATCTTGATGAACAGATTGGGGCGCTGCGCGCGGGCATGCAGGTGCCTGGCCGCCGCGATCGTGCCGGCGGTGTCGTCGGCGAGCAGCGGCGACACTTCCAGAGAAACATAGCCATCAACGCCGTCGCTCGCATCGTAGGCCGGGCGGAGCAGGTCGGCCGCGCAGGTCAGGTCTTCCAGTGCAAGCTCGAAGAACAGCGATTCGCCGGCTTTCCCGGATCGCGATTTTTCCCGGATGGCTTCGTCGTAGAAATTGCTGTTGCCGATCGCGTGTTCGAATATCGTCGGATTCGACGTGAGCCCGGTCACCGACAGTTCGCCGATGTAGCGTGCCAGCGTACCGCTGGTCAGCAGTCCGCGCGTGATGTTGTCCAGCCAGAGACTCTGGCCGAGGTCGTGCAGTTGTTGCGTGGCTTTCATTTTTTCGCTTCCGTCAGTTTCGGGTTGTGCCAGCTGCCGTCGCGCGCGATCAGCGCGTCGGCCTGTTTCGGGCCCCAGCTGCCGGGCCGGTAGGAATGGAGCGGCTGCGTGTCGTCGAGGACCGGATCCACCACCGCCCAGGCAGCCTCGACCGCATCTTCGCGGGTGAACAGCGCGCCGTTGCCGGCCATCGCATCGCCCAGCAGCCGCTCGTAGGGAGACTCGATGCCGGATTGCTCATCCAGCAGGTAAAGCTCGCGTTGGTCGCCGACGAATTCCTTGCCGGCGCGCTTCACGCGCGCGGCGAGTGCGACCGCGGAATTGGGCGACAGCCGGAATCGCAGATAATTGGCGCGGCCCCTGGCCGGTACCGAATCGTCGAACAGCCTTTGCGGCGGCGGTTTCAGCTCGACCAGCACTTCGGCTGCGCTGGCAGCCAGGCATTTGCCGGAGCGCAGATACCACGGCACGCCCTGCCATCGCCACGAGTCGACAAACAGCCGCATCGCGCAGAACGTATCGACATTCGAATCCTTCGCGACCCCCGGCTCCCCGCGGTAGCCGGCGTACTGGCCGCGCACCACATCATCGTGCCGCAGCGGACGCATCGCCTGGAATACCTTGGCCTTCTCGCTGTGCACCGCGCCGTAACCCTGGTAGGCAGGAGGCTCCATTGCCAGCAGCGCGACAATCTGGAACAGGTGGTTCTGGACTACGTCGCGCAGGCAGCCTGCGCTCTCGTAGAATGCGCCGCGTCCCTTGACGCCGAAGTCTTCCGCCATCGTGATCTGCACGCTGGCCACGCAATTGCGGTTCCAGATCGGTTCGAGGAAGGAATTGGCGAAACGGAAATAGAGGATATTCATGATCGCCTCCTTCCCGAGGTAGTGGTCGATGCGAAAAATCGAATCTTCCGCGAACACCGACAGCGCAACCCGGTTCAGTGCGCGTGCCGACGCAAGGTCGCGCCCGAACGGTTTTTCGACGATCACGCGCGCCTGCTCGGCCAGACCCGCAGCACCCAGCCCCCGGATCACCGTCGCGAACAGCGCGGGCGGAATGGCGAGGTAATGCGCCGGACGCCGTGCGCCGGCTAGCACCTGGCTGAGCGCCTTGAACGTGGCCGGATCGTTGTAGTTGCCGCTGACATAGCGAAGCAGCGAAAGCAGGCGGGCCAGCGCGTCCCGATCGTCGACCTTGCCGGCCTGTTTGATGCTGTCCGTCGCGCGTTTGCGCAGCTGCGCCAGGCTCCACGTCGATGACGCAACGCCGACCACCGGGACATTCAGGGCGCCGCGCCTGGCCATCGCGTAAAGCGCCGGGAAGATCATCTTGTGCGCGAGATCGCCAGTGACGCCGAAGATCACCAGCGCATCGGCCGGGGTGGCGCGGCTGTCGGAGTTGGCCATCGCAGCGTTCATTTGCTTTTCTCGTGATGGCCGCCGAACTGCTTGCGCATCGCGGACAGCAGCCGGTCGGCATAGTCGG
>JBAUQH010000063.1:0-14833 GCA_049580605.1 Gallionella sp.
GGTGGTTTCACCCAGACCGATGGTATTGAACCAGTACACGGATTCGGCTGCTTTCATCCGCCAGGAATCGAACGGAACCGAATAGCTGCTTCTGGCACGCATGAATGGGTCGACATGTATCCCCTGGAATTTCAGCCCGGCATCGGCACTGAAGTGCAAAGCCCGCAACTCTTCCTTTACCTTTTCATAGCGCAATGCCAGACCATAACTCTGGGGCCCTGAAACCTGGTTGTTGATCGCGGTATTCTGGGTTGTCGTCGGCTCGCCGCTAATATTCTGATCGGGGTTGGATTCGATCAGCAGATGCAATTTCTTTTCCGTCGAAGGCAGGTTCAGGTTTGCCCTTGCCGAAAGCACGAGCTTGCGGTCTCCCCCATATCCTGTTGCTCTGGAAAGGTCCAGTTGAACGACGCTTTTATTGGTTTCCTGATAATTGCGATCATTTCCGAAAAATCGATCCATATCGGTTGCGAAATTGACTATTTTTCCGGACAAATAATCACGCTGCGCATCCATGGACGCAAGAATGCCGGTCGGTTGCGGTTGTTCGGCAATCGGTTCTGCACCCAGCACGACCAAAGGGAACAGCAGAATCACTCCTGACAGCAGAATCGATGAAATGCCGCGCAGCCCGACGATTTTTCGCTCAAGTTTAGCCATTTCAGGCAGATATTACACAATGTGGCTGCACGGCGGCGTCTGTTGTGGCGGATCTATATCGATTGCCGACCGTTTGCCGGGATAGACAGTGCCAGCTTCTGATTTTGTTACAAAATTTATCGATTCGCAGAAAAAGTCCATGGCAGGGTATACTTTTTCCTGTCTGAGTGGATTTCCGGGGTGGCGGACGAGTGTCCGCCTTGCAAGCTGAGAATATCATTTGGTGGAGGGCGTATATGTCGAGATCAAAATGCAGCCGGGACTTGCAATGGTTCGCGGCGATGCTTGCCAGCATGGGTCTGGCCTATGCCGCGGTCAGTTATGCATCGCCCCAAATCGAGACTCCCGGGGCGCTGAGCAAAATCTACCGGCAGGCGGTTGCCAGCCCGACACGAACCGATGATGACAGGCGTGCCGATGCCAATCGCAAGCCATTTGAATTCCTGCAGTTCTCGGGATTGCGTCCCGGCATGCGGGTGCTGGATGTTGCGGCAGGCGGCGGCTATACCACGCAATTGCTTGCACTGGCAGTCGGCAGCAAGGGGACGGTCTGGGCGCAGGGACCGGAGATCGGACAGGCCATGCAGAAACGCCTGTCCGTGCATCCCCAGGCCAACATCGTTCCGGTTGCCCGGCCTTTCGAGGACCCGGTACCCGATAACGCGCCCAAGCTGGATTTGATCACCCTGATCATGAACTACCACGATATCACCTATATGCCGGTTGACCGTGAAAAGATGAACCGGCATCTGTTCGATGCGCTGAAGCGGGGAGGGCATCTGGTAATACTGGATCACTCGGCCAAGCCGGGCAGCGGTATTTCGGTAGCTAAAACGCTGCACCGCATCGAAGAGAAGGTGGTGCTGGACGAGGAGCGGAAAGCCGGATTCCAGCTGGATAAGGAAGGCTATTTCATGAAGAATCCGGCGGACCCGCGCGATCAGGCCTTCTTCAACATGACGATCCCGACGGACAAGTTTGCTCTGCGCTTTGTCAAGCCCTGAAGGGCACGGTATTGCTTGAAAACAGAAACAACAACGGAGGACTGCTGTGAATACCATCTTGATCACCGGTGCCAACCGCGGAATCGGGCTGGAGTTTTGCCGGCAATATTCGGCTGATGGCTGGCGAGTACTGGCGTGCTGCCGCTATCCCGAAAAATCCGATGAACTGAACAAACTGGCGGCCCTGAACCCCGGACGGATAATGGTCCATGCGCTTGATGTCGCCGATCATGTGGAGATCGATCGGCTCGGGCAGATCCTTGCCCAAGAATCGATAGACCTGCTGGTCAACAACGCCGGTATCTATCCGGATTCGGATAAAAGCGGGTTTGGCCATACCGATTATGCGGAATGGATAGAGGCGTTCCGCATCAATACCATGGCGCCGCTCAAGATGGCCGAGACATTCGCCACGCAAATCGCGCGCGGCGCGCAAAAGACCATCGTGACCATCACCAGCAAAATGGGCAGCATTTCGGACAACAGCGGGGGCGGCAGCTACCTTTACCGTTCCAGCAAGGTGGCGGTCAACATGGTCGTGAAAAGCCTGGCAATCGACCTGAAACCGTTTGGTATCATTGCCGTCGTGTTCCATCCCGGCTGGGTGAAGACCGACATGGGCGGACCGAATGCGATGGTTACTCCAGAACAAAGCGTTTCCGGCATGCGGAAACTGATTAACGGACTTTCGCCGGCCGATTCGGGAAAATTTTTCGGTTATGATGGCCGGCTGATTCCATGGTAAAGCCCGGTTAACGGGAAGCACTTGCTGATTTACATTCACGAAATGCTGATCTGGAGAATCATATGGACATGCTGCAAAAATTGATCATTTTCGCCGCGGTGTTTCTGGTGGTCAGCGGCCTGATCTGGTTTATCTTCCTGGCCCATTGAGGAAGGGATGCCATTCCAGGTGTGCCCCGAAGCGGCGAGCGGGCTGGCCGTAATATCAGGGGCAGGCGCTGTAACCGGGTTAATACATGCCGTTAGTAATGCCCCATCCTGTCCGGAGATGAAAAGTTGAAAAAGGAATTCTGGCTGGAACGTTGGGAACGGAAAGAAACCGGGTTTCATCAGAACGATTTCAACCCGTATTTGCGCCAGTACTGGCAGGATCTCCACCTTGCATGCGGCAGTGCCGTTTTCGTGCCGCTGTGCGGAAAAAGCCTGGACATGCTGTGGTTGCGCGATCAGGGCCACCCGGTCCTGGGGGTGGAACTGAGCGCGATTGCGGTGCAGGCATTCTTCAGCGAGAACGGTTACAGCCCGCAGCACGTTACGTCCGGGAAATTCGATCTTTGCGAGGCAGACGGCATCCGCATTTTGTGCGGTGATTTTTTTAACCTGGCCAAGGATGACCTGAAAAATGTGGCGGCGGTGTACGACCGGGCATCCCTGATTGCGTTGCCGCCGGAAATGCGCGAACGCTACGTCCGTCATCTGGTTGGCGTCTTGCCGCCGGCTACGCAAATCCTGCTCGTTACGGTGGACTATCCGCAGTCGGAAATGCAGGGGCCGCCGTTTGCCGTTTCATCGGGCGAAGTCGACGCGCTCTATCGCGATCATGCCGAAGTGCGCGTGCTCGCTGAACGGGATGTGCTCGAGCAAAACCCGCGCTTTCGGGATCGCGGACTGACCCGGTTGCGGGAATATATCTATTTGCTGACGCTGCGTCAGCCTGGGTAGGGACGCGGCAACTGGGATGCCGGCCCCGCTTGTTGTCGAATCGCGATCCTGTGGTAGCATGAATTTCCTGGTTATCCCGGCTGCTCAATCCGCTCTAGTTATACTTATGCCATTCGTCGATCGCTTACCGATTCGGGTGCTACGGCCAGCCGCGCTGCGGCGCGGCGCGATGTCACTCAGGAGTGCCGGACGGTGTTAGTGCTTTTCCTGCTTCTGGCGGGCGCCATCGTGGCCGCCGCCTTCTACATCGTGCTGGTCAGGCGCAGGCAAGTCCGCGATGCCGCCAACCGCGCTCAGTCGGAGCGGCGGGAACATAACCGCAACCATGTGCTGGAATTGCTCGCCCACGGTGCACCGCTCACCGCGGTACTCGAGGCAATTGTGCGCGGCGTGGAGCAGGAGCGTCCGGACATGCTTTGCAGCATCATGCTGATCGGCAATGAGGGCAAGCGTCTTTATACCGGGGCCGCGCCCAGCCTGCCCGCTTCATACAATGACGCGATCGACGGAATCGAGATCGGCATCGGCGTCGGTTCCTGCGGTACGGCGGCCTTTACCGGACAGCGCGTTATCGTTGAGGACGTTTTCACCCATCCTTACTGGGTGCACTTTAGAGAACTGGCCGGCACGGCAGGAATCGGGGCGAGCTGGTCGGAACCGATCAGCTCGGTTTCCGGGAGGTTATTCGGCACCTTCGCAATCTACCATCGCCAGGCGCACCGGCCGACCGAGGAGGAAATCCGGCTGATCGAGCAGACCGCCAACCTGGCCGAAGTCGCGCTGGGTCGCAGTTATGCCGACCAGGCGCTCTAGGACAGCAAGAAACTGCTCTCCGATATTCTGGAAAACGTTACCGCATACATCTATACGAAAGATACCCAGGGCCGCTACCTGTTTGCCAACCGCCTGCTGCGCGAGCGCTTCGATGCGCCGATGGAAGAAATCGTCGGCTACGACGACTACAAGTTTTTCGATGCGGATACTGCGGACAGCATGTGCAAGGATGAATTGCGGGTCCTGCAGAACGGGGAAACGATCCAGGTCGAGGAGACCAGTCTCAATATTCTTACCGGAGTGACCGAGGTATTTCTGTCGGTCAAGTTGCCGCTGCGGCGCGAAGACGGCAGCATTCATGCCCTGTGCGGTATCTCCACCGATATCACAGAGCGCAAGGATGCCGAGGAACACATGAAACACATGGCGCAGTACGATGCACTTACCCACCTGCCTAACCGGGCGCTTTTCGAAGACCGTCTGCACCAGGCGATCGCCGCCGCGCAGCGGAACAAGGCGCATCTGGCGCTGATGTTCATCGACCTGGACAAGTTCAAGCCGGTCAACGATACGTACGGCCATGGCATCGGCGACCTGTTGCTGAAGGAAGTCGCCACGCGAATCCAGGCTTGTCTGCGCGATTCGGACACCGCCGCGCGGATCGGCGGAGACGAGTTCGTGATCCTGCTGCCGGCCATCGAATCGGCGGCGGACGCCAGCAAGGTCGCGGAGAAAATCCGCATGTCGCTGAACCAGCCGTTTGCACTGGCCGGAAATACGCTAGGGATTGGCTCGAGTATCGGCGTAGCCGTCTATCCGCAGCACGGCAGCAATGAAAAGCTGCTGGTCAAGAGTGCAGACATCGCGATGTATCACGCGAAGAAAAATGGCCGGAACAACGTTAAAATATACCAGCCGGGGATGCAGGAGGTCAGCCAGTGAGCGGGCCGGGTATTGCCAGTCGCAACGGCGGTATTTGATTTTCCATCCGTTTATTCAACAATCACACACCCCGGATCGGGGATTTTACAGGTGCCTTCCCGCAATGAAACAATCAGAAATTAAATTTACCATTACCCTTGATGAAAAAAACGTGCCGCAAAACATCGAGTGGAGCGCTTCCGACGCGAACAAGGAAAGCACCAGCAAAGCGGTGATGATTGCGCTTTGGGACACCCGGGAAAGGAACACGCTGCGCATCGATCTGTGGACCAAGGACATGATGGTCGACGAGATGAAGCAGTTCTATCACCAGAACCTGCTTTCCATGGCCGACAGTTTTGAACGCGCTACCGGGGAAGTCGATGCCGCGAAAGCGATGCGGCACTTTGCACAGGAATTCGGCGAGCGACTGATGCTGGTCAAGAAAAGCAGCATAGATTCTCCGGGCATGGATAAATAGCCTGCCTTCAGCCACTAGAATCCGCTAACTGTGTTTTGCCGCCCATTTTCGCAGGGCGTCCAGCGTGTTCTCGACATGCTTTTCCGGTTGCAGGTCTGTGTAGGTATAGATGATCTTGCCGTCGGGCGCGATCACGTAGGATGTGCGGTTCGCAAATTCGGGTTTTGCGGCGAGGATAGCGTCGTATGATTTCATTATGTGCTGGTCGGGATCGGCTGCCACCGGGAATTTGCTGCGGCATTCGCTGACCGAAAACCGGTTCAGTTTCCCGATATCGTCGTGCGAAACGCCGATCACGGTCGCGCCAAGTGCCTGGTATTTCCCGATTGCATCGGCAAAGTCGTGCGCTTCGATGGTGCAGCCCCGGGTGAATGCTGCCGGATAAAAATAGAGGACCACCGGACCCTTCTTCAGCGCATCAGCAAGCGAATAGGTGAACACTTTTCCGCCCAGGGAAGCCTGCGTAACGAAGTTCGGTGCCACGGTGCCGGTATTCAGGGCTGAATGCGCCGGCATGGATATGGCTGCTGCCAAAAGCCCGAGAGCAAATGATTTTTTCATCGCAAGCTCCTTTCAGTCAATTCCGGACAGTCTCGACTTGATTAATTGATGCGGGTTTATTCTACGGCGGTTTCAAACCTTGGACAACAACTTGAGCGCTTGCCTGATACCGTCCGACACGCTGGTATCCTTGGGCAATTGCCTGGTGGCCCAGTCTGCTTCCTTGCCGCTGTAACCCAGTGCCAACAGCGCGTTAACGATGTCGTTGCCGGCAGTTACGACTGGTGCGCCATGTTGCGAGCCGCCAGCACCCGTTGCGACGAATTTCCCCTGTAATTCCAGCAGCAGGCGTTCTGCAGTCTTCTTGCCCACGCCGGGGATTTTGGTGAGTCGGCCTGCCTCTTTATTCACCACTGCTATGGCCAGGTCATTCAGGCTGAGTCCGGACAACACCGACAGCGCCAGCTTCGGGCCGACGCCGCTGATCTTGAGCAACTGGCGGAACGCGGTGCGTTCTTCGCTGCTCAGGAAACCATACAGCAGATGGGCGTCCTCGCGCACGATGAGTTGCGTGTGCAGCACCACCTTCTCATTCAGCACCGGCAGGTTGTAGAAGGTGCTCATCGGCACATCCAGTTCGTAAGCCACGCCCTGCACTTCCAGCAATATCTGCGGCGGATTCTTTTCCAGCAATATCCCTGTCAGTCTGCCAATCAAACCAGCCTCCCGTTTTTCATGCGATACCCCGCCGTAGCCAGTGAACCGAATCCCTGTCCGCCATGCGCATGGCAGATCGCGCAGGCCAGCGCGTCCGCTGCATCGGGGCTCGGGGTACCGGACAATTTCAGCAGCCGCCGCACCATTTGCTGCACCTGTTCCTTGTCGGCATGGCCATTGCCGACCACGGCCTGTTTCACCTGCAGGGCGGTGTATTCGGCGACCGGCAGATCGGCCAGCACTGCCGCGCAAATCGCCGCGCCGCGGGCCTGGCCGAGCATCAGCGTGGATTGGGGGTTGACGTTGACAAATACCTTTTCCACTGCGACATGTTGGGGTTGGTGCCTGGCGATTACTTCTCCCATGGAATTCAGGATAGCCTTCAATCTCTCCGGCAATTCGCCATCCGGCGTCCTGATGCAGCCACTGGCAACATAACTCAAATGCTGCCCATCCCTGTCCAGAACGCCAAAACCCGTTACTCTCAATCCGGGGTCTATACCTAGTATCCTTGTGTGCGAGGCAAGGGGCAGGGTGCAAGTTGCAAGGGTTGTATCATTGGAAAGTGTTGCGGTTTCCCCTTGAGCCTTGAACCTTGTACCTTGTACCTTTTTCATTGTTCTTCGATCACCGCCGTCGTATAGACCTCCTGCACATCATCCAAATCCTCGAGTGCGTCCAGCAGTTTCTGCATCTTTACCGCATCGTCGCCGGTAAAGACCACTTCGCTGGCCGGCTTCATGATGATTTCGGCCAACTCGGATTGGTAGCCTGCCGCTTCCAGTACCTGCTTTACCTTGATGAAATCGTGCGGCGAAGTGATCACCTCGATGCTGCCGTCGTCATTGGTGATGATGTCTTCCGCGCCGGCGTCCAGCGCCACTTCCATCAGGCCGTTCTCGTCCGTGCCGGGCGCGAAGATCATCTGGCCGCAGTGCTTGAACAGAAACGACACCGAGCCGTCGGTGCCGAGGTTGCCGCCGTTCTTTGCGAAAGCATGGCGCACATCCGCAACGGTGCGGGTCTTGTTGTCGGTCATGCAATCGACCATGACCGCCGCACCGTTGATGCCGTATCCCTCGTAGCGCAGCTCTTCGTAATTCACCCCTTCCAGTTCGCCGCTGCCGCGCTTGATCGCGCGCTCGACGTTGTCCTTGGGCATGTTGTTGGCGTATGCCTTGTCCATCGCCAGGCGCAGGCGGGGGTTGCCGTCCGGGTCACCGCCGCCCAGCCTTGCCGCAACAGTGATCTCCTTGATCAGCCTTGTGAATATCTTGCCGCGCTTGGCATCCTGCTTGCCCTTGCGATGCTGGATGTTCGCCCATTTGCTATGTCCTGCCATGCCGTTCCCCGAAAAAATCCAGAAATATTGTTACGAATAAAAACCTTGCGCGATGGTATCATTTTCGCCCCAATAACCCAACATTCAAGGCCTTGGCCACAGCACGGGAACGGGAAGGCCGAACAGATGGTTTGCCTGATGCAGCGTGGAGGGCACCGTGCCGAACCGGTTTTTGGGGGATTCCGGCAATCGTTTTACGATTCAGCAAGGAGAATTTCAATTGAAAACCATACTGGTCGCAAATCCCAAGGGCGGCAGCGGAAAAACCACGCTGTCGGTCAATATTGCCGGTTTCCTGGCCAGCCGCAGCGAGCGCGTGACCATGCTCGACCTGGACCGCCAGCAGTCCGCTGCACTGTGGATCGCAACACGCCCGGCCGATCTTCCGCCGATAAACATGCTGGTTTCCAGGAAAGACGAAGCGCCACGCAGCGATTGGCTGGTGATCGATTCGCCCGCCGGCCTGCATGGCAAGAATCTCTCCCATGCGCTGAAGCTGGCCAGCAAAATCATCGTGCCCGTCGCCCCTTCCCTGTTTGATCTGCAGGCCAGCCTGGATTTCCTGAAAGCGCTTGCAGAAGAAAAGCGGGTGCGCAACAGCCATTGCCACATCGGCGTGGTCGGCATGCGCATGGAAATACGCACCAAGGCCGCCTGGGCACTGGAACATTTCCTCGCCACGCTCGAATTGCCGATACTCGCCTATTTGCGGGAGACGCAGGTGTATGTGAATGCCGTATTCGAGGGTAAATCGCTGTTCGACCTGCCTCCGCATATCGCTGCGCGAGAGCTCGAGCAATGGGCTTTTCTGCAGGAATGGCTGTTGCAGGATTAGCAGGTTACCGGCGCCGGCGAGGCACGCGGTTTCAGGCTGCTGCGATATTGATTCGCATGATGCGATAAAAACCCGAGAAGCTGAATTCCACCGCAGTTTCACCTTCCAGCGCCTTGCCATTCTGACCGAGCGCAGCGGTTAACTTTTCCGCAGCATTTTCGCGCCAGAATCCCGGCAGGAATGGTTCCATACGACCGAGCAGCCAGCGCAATGGCGGGAAGCGGTAAATCCAGTGCTGCCGCGGCATTTCGGCATATTCGGTGATCAGCACCGAGCCGCCCGGACGCACCACCCGCGCGATCTCTGCATAGGCCCTTTGCCTTGCGTCGGCCGGCAATTCGTGGAACAGGAAAAACACGATGACCTGATCGAAGGCATCGTTGCAATATGCCAGGCATTCGACATTCATGCGCGCAAGGTGGCGGCGTGCCGCGTAGCCGCGCGTCTTGCGGTCTGCAAGACGCAATTGGCCGGTGGCGATATCGCACAGGTGAACTTCATTCCGGGTAAGCGACAGCAGCGATGGCGTGAGTTTGCCGTACACACAGGTCAGCTGCAGCAGCCTTGCGTCCGGCCTGGTTTCGATCCGGGTCAGCGTCTTTTTCAGCAGTGTGTCGTACTGCCGGAACAGGATGGTGTCGATCACGGACTGGTGATCGAAGAACCAGATCCCCCAGTCCCACAGGTAGGCCCACCAGTAATGGCGCGCGAGGTATTTGGGCGCGTCATCGAGAAATTTCCGGGATATGCGCAGACCCGAAGGCCGGAGCGTATTTGATCAGCGGTTCAGACGTTGAACAGAAAATTCATCACGTCGCCATCCTGCACCACATAGTCCTTGCCTTCGACGCGCATCCTGCCCTTTTCCTTCGCGCCCGCTTCGCCGCCGCAGGCAATAAAGTCGGCGTAAGATATGGTCTGCGCGCGGATGAAACCCTTCTCGAAATCGGTGTGGATCACACCGGCGGCCTGCGGTGCGGTGTCGCCCTTGTGCATGGTCCAGGCGCGCACTTCCTTGACCCCTGCGGTGAAATAGGTCTGCAGGCCGAGCAGATCGTAACCGGTGCGGATCAGCCGGTTCAGTCCCGGTTCTTCGAGGCCGAGGTCGGCAAGGAATTCCTTCTTGTCGGCATCTTCCAGGTCGGCCAGTTCGGCTTCGATCTTCGCGCACAGCGCGACCACCGGCGCACCTTCCTTTGCCGCGTGTTCGCGCAGGCGGTCGAGGTGCGGATTATTTTGGAAGCCGTCTTCCAGCACGTTGCCGACATACATGGCGGGCTTGATTGTCAGCAGGCATAGCGGTTTGAGAAGCAGCTTCTCCTCATCGCTCAAGCCGAATGTACGTGCCGGCTTTCCTTCGTTCAGGTGCGGCAGCAGGCGTTCCAGCAGCGCGACCAGCTTCTGCGCATCCTTGTCGCCCGACTTGGCTTTCTTGCCGTCGCGCTGGATCGTGCGCTCCACCACCGCGAGGTCGGCCAATGCCAGTTCGGTCAGGATGACCTCGATATCGGAAACGGGATCGACCTTGCCGGCGACATGCACCACATTGGGATCGTCAAAGCAGCGCACTACGTTGACGATGGCATCGGTCTCGCGGATGTTGGCGAGAAACTGGTTGCCCAGCCCTTCGCCTTTGGACGCGCCCGCAACCAGCCCGGCGATGTCGACGAACTCTACGATCGCAGGCTGCATGCGTTGCGGCTTGACAATATTTGCCAGCGCTTCCATGCGCGGATCGGGCACCTCGACGATGCCGATGTTCGGTTCGATGGTGCAGAACGGATAATTCTCCGCGGCGATGCCCGCCTTGGTCAGCGCATTGAACAAGGTGGATTTGCCCACATTGGGCAGTCCGACGATTCCGCATTTCAAACTCATTGTTGTCCCTTAATTTATAACCGATTCAAAAAGGCGCGAATTGTAGCACCGTTGGTGGGCAGGACTTGCATGCCCATGTAGTTGGGCACAAAATAATATCAGTTAATCATATGGTTATCGGACATGTTGGTAATACTTCCGGCCAGGAAGGTGCGGGCTGTGCGTGCCACTTGCGATCTGCGACATGATAACCAGATTCTCTGCATCCATGAATTGTGGTCAACGACTAATTTCTGATAAGGAACAATACCGTTAACGATAAAATCATGTCCCTAATACACATCAATACATTGCAGGTAACCCCACAGTTAAAGCGGAATTTTCCTCTCCTTAAATCTGGCGGTTTTCAGATGCCAAGGCACTATTCTTCGTAACGAATTCATGCTATACATTTGCTGCAAAGCGGAGCCACACTGCAGATTGTCATGGCAACCTTCATAATAAGGATACGCGATGGGCCTCAGGGTTAAATTCAATTTAGTGCTTATCACTATTTTTTTGATCGGGTTTGTTGCCGTTGCCGAGGTTTCGTATTTAATTCTTCAGAAAAATGCAAGAGAAGAAGTGCTCAGGGAAGCCGGGCTGATCATGGAGTCCGCCCTTTCAGTACGCAAATACACAGTGGAACAAATCGTACCCAAGCTCAAAAGAATTCACACTAAAAGGTTTTACCCCCAGACCGTACCCGCTTATGCGGCAACCGAAGTAATCGCGGAATTGCAAAAAAAGCATCCCGATTACGGCTATAAGGAATCCACTCTCAATCCAACCAATCCCAGAGACAGGGCAACGGATTGGGAAACAGATATCATCAGCCGGTTCAGGCAGGGAGATGATGCCAAGGAAATCATCTCGGAGAGAGATACACCGACCGGGCGCCAATTATATATTGCACGCCCTATTCGAATCACCAATCCTGCATGCCTGCAATGTCATTCCATCGCGGAAGCTGCGCCCCCTTCCATGATCAGGGTTTACGGAACTGCAAACGGATTCGGCTGGCAGATGAATGAAGTGATCGGTGCTCAACTGGTCACAGTACCAACGGATGTTCCGCTTCGAAATGCCGATCGAGCCTTTATCACTTTCATGGTTTCCCTTGCAGTGATCTTTTTGATTATTTTTGCGGCCCTCAATATTATGTTGAGCTACGTGATTGTGCGTCCGATCCGCCATCTCTCTGCTGTAGCAGACAAGATCAGCACTGGTGATTTTAGCGAGCCAGAGTTCCCGGAAAAGGGACGTGATGAAGTCTCGGTTCTTTCCAGTTCATTCAATCGAATGCGTCGCAGCCTGGAGAAGGCTATACAAATGATCGAAGAGTAATGGGCTGCTTTATTCCTTGGGTTTTCACCAATGAGCGATCCTGGCGGTTTACATTCGGCAAATCCGGAAGGATCAGTGGTATCGCATGCCCTGAAATCCGGTCATGCTGTAATGGAATACGTCATTGAGAAAACCCTGGGGTGCGGCAGCTTTGGTATAACTTATCTTGCTCGGGACAGCAACCTGAATTTGCCTGTAGCAATCAAGGAGTACTTGCCTACTGAACTGGCATTACGCGCTGCGGATGACAGCGTGCAAACATTAGGAAGCGAATTTGATGACCAGTTCCGCTGGGGGCAGGAGCGATTCCTTGCGGAAGCACGCGTCCTTGCTACTTTCCGTCACCCCAATATTGTTCGTGTGTTGCGGTATTTTTCTGCCAATGGAACGGCATACATCGTCATGGAATTCGAATCTGGCGAATCCCTGAAAAATTGGTTACCGCGTCAAAATTCCCTGAACGAAGCTGCCCTGCTAAAGTTGATCCATCCGTTGCTGGATGGTTTGGAGATAATGCACAATGCAAGCTATCTGCACAGAGACATCAAGCCTGACAACATATACATTCGGGTCGACGATTCGCCAGTACTTATAGATTTTGGTTCGGCTCGAAGTACGATCACTGACCGAGAATTGACAAGCATAGTCAGTCCCGGTTTTGCACCGTTCGAGCAGTATCTAAGCAACGGCAATCAGGGACCCTGGACGGATCTTTATGCACTTGCCGCGGTGATGTATTGGCTAATTTCCGGCCAAAAGCCATTAAGCTCCATTGAGCGCATGAAGCAGGACGCCATCGTCCCGGCTTCGCAGCTTGAACTTCAATACTTGATAGGTGAATCCTTGCTTAGTGCAATCGACTGGGCGCTCAACATGGATGAAAAGCGTCGCCCACAGTCAGTCGCCGAGTTTCGCAGTCGTCTTTATGAGGCGGAGCAACAACAGAACAGCGCAATTGCGATGACTGATACGAGAATTCTATTGCCAACAGCGTGGGATGGGACAACACCGTCAGGAAAAAAAATTATCGGGGTGGAATCCCATACGACAAATCTGGTGTGCAGCATCTTATTTATGGACATCGTCGCCTATTCTAAGACGTCAGTAAACGAACAGTATCAACTTAAGTTGAATTTTAATCAGTTGATTGCTGGCAAACTTTCCCATATTCCCGATAGCTCACGTATTACCCTGGACAGCGGGGATGGCGCGGTCATATGTTTCATGGGTGACCCGGAAGAAGTGCTTTACGCTGCCAGGGAAATTCAGTGCTCTTTATCCGAGCAAGATCGCCTGCATGTACGTATGGGATTGCATATAGGGCCCATACGCATTATCAACGACTTGAATGGCCACAAAAATGTAATAGGGGACGGAATCAATGTTGGCCAGCGCGTGATGAGTTTTGCTGAAAGTAACGGTCTCGTTGTATCGCGTGCCTTCTATGACATCGTGGCTTGTCTCACTGATGGCGCAGAGCGTGGCTTTAACTATTTGGGCGAGCGTCGAGACAAACATGATCGAGTCCATCAGATATATGCCGTCATCAAAGGAAGTGATGGTGACCGACCGGGTGATAATACTGTCCTTATGAACGATGCTGCAGGGTTGGCGGATTTTGATATGGATCAGGATATGTTGTTGAGGCTTGAGAAGGATCTGGCTCACCATCTTGGGCCGCTGTCAGCCGTATTGATTCGTAAATTAAGATCTCGGGTTTCCAGTGAATCTGAACTTAGAAAATTGTTGGCTCAAAGCATCGGCGATCCAACGGAACGAGAGTTTTTCCTCCTGGGGACACATGGCCACAACCAAAACCTCGACAAAACTGCACTTCGTTCTGCAAGTGCCCCTAATCAGCGGCCAACCGACTCCGGCCCGGTGAAAGTTGCGCAATCAAATAGTTCCCCACCGTCCAGATCATCAGCGTCGTTCCCGCCCTGGATAACGCCGGAATGCAGCGCGCTCTTGGAAAAACATCTCGCCCAATCGCTTGGACCGATGGCCCGTTTACTGGTAAAAAAGGAAGCGAGCAAAGCAGACAATCTTGGCAATCTGTGCAAAGCGCTTGCGATGCACATCGACAATTTGGAAGCGCGCACCAAATTTCTCAGGGATGCGACATCTACATTAAAATCAAAGCATTAATCAATATTAATTGTTTGCGTGTTGAGGGCGTTTCACCCGGAAACATCGGTGAGAAACCCTGGAATGTTGTAAAAGTCACCCCGTCAGCATATATATAGTAACGAGTGGAGCGAAGGTTCTCTCTTGAATCTGCCTGTCAGGTGCCTGGTTGGCTTACGCACTATGCAGCTTCAGCATCGCAGCTTCCGTCTTTCCTTCAATAACAAGATGCGCGATGTTTTGCGCTTTTTGCATGGCCTCGTCAATCAATTCCCGCTCTTCACGGCGCGGGTCGTTCAGCACATAGTTGCTGACTTCGCTGCGGTCGCCGGGGTGGCCGATGCCGATGCGCAAGCGCCAGAAATCTCGGCTGCCGAGATGCGCGATGATATCCTTCAACCCGTTGTGTCCGCCGTGCCCGCCGCCGATTTTCAGGCGCGCCACGCCAGGCGGCAGGTCCAGCTCGTCATGCACGACCAGCAACTCTTCGGGTGAAATTTTGTAAAACTGAACCAGCGCGCCGACGGATCGGCCGCTGACGTTCATGAAGGTCTGCGGCTTGAGCAGCAACACTTCGTGTC
>JBAUQH010000064.1:0-3794 GCA_049580605.1 Gallionella sp.
GTACCATGACCTTGCGCTTCAGTTCATAGAGCTGGGCTATGTTGGCAAGGGCGCCACCCTTGTCGAACAGCCGTTCCTCGATGGTTTCCAATTGCGATTCCAGATCATCTATCACCGGGAAATAGCGGTCGACTACCGCATCCATCAACGCATAGAACACGAAGCTTGAACCCAGTCGAAGCAATTCGGGCTGGCGCTGGCAGCGTTCGCGCACGCCAAGAAAACTCTGCTTGCTCCGGTTGCGGATGGAAAGAACGAAGTTACGCTCCACAAAAATGCTGATTTCTCCCACCGACAGTTCCGAGCCGTCGATCTCGAGCAGGTGCATCACCACAAAAAGCGTATCGCCGTATTCCTCAATTTTCGGGCGCTGGTGGCCGTGCCGGGCATCCTCGACCGCGAGGTCGTGCAGCCTGAATTCTTTCTGCATCTGATCGAGCTCGTCATCGGTGGTGTCGCGCAATGCCACCCAAACGAAACAGTCGTTTCTGTCAAGGTAATCGCTGATTTCATCGACGGCCAGGTCGGCGAGTTTGACACCGTTCTGGTAGGCAACACAATTGATCAACATGGCATCTGATTGCTGTAATGAATGAGTCTGCGCAGTATAAGCGCAACTTTCACGAGGTTATAGCGTTCTGCGACATGTTCAGGTTTCGGCAATAAATTGTCCCGGGCATAGCCTTTCGGTAGAATAAGTCCCTTTGCTATCGGAAATTCAGATGTCTGGCACCTCTAATAAAACCCCGGCAAAAACCCAGAAGTCAGCAAGTTTCGAGGCGGCTATGGCCGAACTGGAGAAGATCGTCGCCGATATGGAATCGGGCAGGTTGACGCTTGAAGATTCCCTGGCCGCCTACAAACGCGGTGCCGAATTGCTGTCGTTCTGCCGCGCCCGTCTCGACGATGCGCAGGCGCAGGTGCGTGTGCTCGAAGAGGGGGCGCTCAGGGATTTTTCCGTGACCGGTTCCGGACCTTCCGCCTCCGCAGGCACTGGACAGGACTGATGCAGGCTGATTTTCAGCATTGGATAGCCGCGCAGCAGGCAAGTTTCGAGGAAAGGCTGCGCGAGTTGTTGCCGAGCGCGCAAACCGCTCCGCAGCGGCTGCATGATGCAATGCGCTACGCCGTGCTGGACGGCGGCAAGCGCGTGCGGCCGTTGCTGGCGTTTGCCGCGGGCGAACTGGCTGGAGCCGCAGCAGATCGCCTGACCGTCGCCGCGGCGGCGGTCGAGTTGATCCACGCCTATTCGCTGGTGCATGACGACATGCCGTGCATGGACGATGACGTGTTGCGCCGCGGCAAGCCGACCTGCCATGTGCAATACGATGAAGCAACCGCGTTGCTGGTCGGCGACAGCCTGCAAACGCTAGCATTCCAGCTCCTCGCGGAACATCGTTTGTGCGACGATGCGCAGCGCCAGCTGGAAATGATCAAGCTGCTGGCGGTTGCTTCAGGCTCGCGCGGCATGGCGGGCGGGCAGGCGATAGACCTTTCCAGTGTCGGCAAGCCGCTGACCCTTCCTGAACTTGAATTCATGCATATCCACAAGACCGGTGCACTGATCCGTGCAGCGGTCCTGCTCGGCGCCCAGTGCGGATCGCTTGCACCGGCGCAAATGGAGAGGCTGGATCGTTTTGGAAAGACGATCGGTCTCGCCTTCCAGGTCGTCGACGATTTGCTGGACTGCGAAGCGGATACGGCCACGCTGGGCAAAACCGCGGGCAAGGATGCGGATAACGAAAAGCCGACCTACGTCAGCCTGCTCGGCATCCAGGAGGCGCGCAACATGGCGCAGCGGCTGCACGGCGAAGCATTGCAGGCACTGTCCGGTTTCGGCGACGGGGCGCAGCGCCTGCGCGAGCTTGCCGATTTCATCGTGCTGAGGAAGTTCTGATGTATTCCCTGCTTGATACCGTCAACAGCCCCGCCGAATTGCGCGCATTGAGTCGTGAACAGTTGCCGCAGCTGGCAAGCGAGCTGCGCGAATTCCTGGTTGAATCGGTCAGCAAGACCGGGGGGCATCTGTCCTCGAACCTGGGCACGGTCGAGCTGACCATCGCGCTGCACTACATCTACGACACGCCGGAAGACAAGCTGGTCTGGGATGTGGGGCACCAGACCTACGTTCACAAGATCCTGACCGGACGCCGCAGCGGAATGAGCAAGTTGCGCATGACAGGCGGCATATCCGGTTTCCCGAAACGCGAAGAAAGCCCGTACGACACCTTCGGAACCGGGCATTCCAGCACCTCGATCTCGGCGGCGCTGGGCATGGCGGTCGCCGCTCAACTGCAGGGTTCCGGGCGCCGCGCGGTGGCGATCATCGGCGATGGTGCCATGAGCGGCGGCATGGCCTTCGAGGCGCTCAACAACGCCGGCGTGATGGACGCGAACCTGCTGGTGATACTCAACGACAACGATATGTCGATCTCGCGGCCGGTCGGCGCGCTGAACAATTACCTGGCCAGACTGATGTCCGGGCGCTTCTATGCGGCGATGCGGCGCGGCAGCGAGAAGGTGTTGAAAGGAATGCCGCCGGTGCTGGAATTCGCGAAGCGTGCGGAAGAGCACTTCAAGGGCATGGTAACCCCGAGCACGCTGTTCGAGGAATTCGGCTTCAATTACATCGGCCCTATCGACGGACACGATCTTGAAGTGTTGCTGGACACGCTTAAAAATATTCGCAAGCTTGAAGGACCGCAGTTCCTGCATGTCGTCACGCAGAAGGGCAAGGGCTACGCGCTGGCCGAGGAGGATTGCCTGCTGTATCACGGCGTCAGCAAGTTCGACCGCAGCCAGGGCATCGCCCCGAAAACCACCCAGGGCGACAACGGCAAAGGGAAAATTGCCAGGCCGTCCTACACCCAGGTTTTCGGGCAATGGCTGTGCGATATCGCAGCCCGGGATGAGCGCGTGCTGGGCATCACCCCGGCGATGTGCGAGGGATCGGGTTTGTCCGAGTTTGCCGAGCGGTTTCCGGACCGCTATTTTGACGTCGGTATTGCCGAACAGCATGCGCTGACCTTTGCCGCGGGACTCGCATGCGATGGTTACAAACCGGTGGTCGCGATTTATTCGACTTTCCTGCAGCGCGCTTATGACCAGCTTATCCACGACATTGCGATACAACGCCTGCCGGTGGTGTTTGCGATTGATCGCGCCGGCCTGGTCGGTGCGGATGGGGCGACCCATGCGGGCAGTTTCGACCTTTCCTATTTGCGCTGTATCCCCAATATGACGGTGATGGCACCGGCCGATGAAAACGAATGCCGCCAGATGCTGTACACCGCCATACAGCTGAATTCCCCGTGCGCGGTTCGCTATCCGCGCGGCACCGGTCCGGGCGTTGCGATCAGCGAGGAAATGAGCGAGCTTGATGTCGGCAAAGGAGAACTGCGCCGCACAGGAAAGCGGGTCGCGATTCTGGCATTCGGCAGCATGCTGGCGCCCGCGCTGTTTGCCGGTGAACAACTCGATGCGACGGTGGCGAACATGCGTTTCGTCAAACCGCTGGATGAGGAATTGGTCATGCGGCTGGCGAGCGAACACGAACTGCTGGTCACGGTAGAAGAAAATACCGTGCAGGGCGGTGCCGGCAGTGCTGTCGCGGAATGTCTGTTGCGGCAAGGCTTAAACGTGCCAGTGCTGCAGCTTGGCCTGCCGGACCGGTTCATCGAGCAGGGCGACCATGCGCAAATGCTTGCAGCCTGCGGTCTTGATGCCAATAGCCTGATTCAGAAGATTAAAAATAAATTAACCTAGTAAATTTGTCGGGATTTGTTATAATATTC
>JBAUQH010000065.1:0-10100 GCA_049580605.1 Gallionella sp.
GGTCAGATAACGCTCGAAAATGCTCATCGGCGCTCCGGTTCCGGCTTTGACTGCGATTTCACACTGAACACTCATATGACGTTACAGAGCGAGAGCATTCCGCACGGCCGGCAACAGGCGCGTACTGATGTCATCGCGTACTTGCAGAAAGCTCTCCAGCGGCTCGCCATGGGGGTCGTGGAACGGAAGGTGGATTTGCTGCACAGGGCGCGGAAAGATCGGGCAAGCTTCCTTGGCGTTGTCGCAGACTGTCACCACCAGATCAATAGGTTCGTTTATGAACACATCTATATCCTTGGGATACAGCCCATCGGTCGGAAGACCAGCAAGCTTCAAGGCCTGAATGGCACCATCGGCAACTTTGGGTTGGGGACGCGTACCGGCTGACAGGGCACGAACTTTGTCGCCGAGATCGTGTTTCAGAATCGCTTCTGCCATTTGTGAACGGCAAGAGTTGCCAGTGCATAGTACAAGGACAGTCTTGGGAGTAGTCATGGAATATTTCTTTAGATTAAAAAGTTGGTATAGCCTGGCTTATAGCCCTTGCTCACGCAGATGACCGATGGTGTCCAATTCCTTCTTGAGTGACATCGCATCAATTTTGCTGAACGGAAGGCTAAGAAATATGGAAATGCGCCTGTTTAGTTGCGTGAAGGCTTGGGTAAAAGCCTGGCGTTTATGATCTTCGCTTCCTTGCACTGCCGCTGGGTCTTCAATTCCCCAGTGCGCTGTCATGGGTTGTCCCGGCCAGACGGGGCATACTTCCCCAGCAGCCTTGTCGCAGACCGTGAATACAAAATCGAGCTGTAGTGCATCCGGTGCAGAAAACTCTTTCCAATTCTTGCTGCGCAGACCGCCTATGGGAAGGCTGGTGCGTTGCAACTGCTCGATGGCGAAAGGACTGACCTGGCCCGCAGGATGGCTGCCAGCGCTGAAGGCGAGGAAGCGCCCTTTGCCGAGATGGTTGAGAATGGCTTCGGCCATGATGCTGCGTGCCGAATTTCCGGTGCAGAGAAACAATACGTTGTAAATTTTGTCCTTCACGGATCCTCCCTCAGATTGCTTTCCTGACAAGCCGCCGGGCCTTATCGGTCGAATTGACTGCAGCCGTTTTTGGCAGACAGGCTTCTCCTTGACAGCAATTCTTCGCCAGATATGCGATCAAATCGTCCATGGCCGCGTAATTCGCCGAATAAAAGATAAAACGGCTCTCCTGACGGGAATTGACAAGCCCCGCCCTAAACAAATGTGCCACGTGAAAGGACAACGTCGCAGGGGGAAGATCGAGTGCATCGGCGATTGCGGTGGCATTCAATCCATCCTCGCCCGCTTCGACCAGTAACCTGAAAATCCGTAAACGGGATTCCTGGGCAAGCGCGGTAAGTCTATCGACCGCCTGTTTTACATTCGTCATTTTATGCTTCCATTATTACGGAATTATTAAAGTATTTTAGCTGGTTTCATTACCTTGTCAACAAAATTTGCTGGGGTGATTATGACTTGATAATTTTTTCAGGGAACGGCAGCTATCGGGAACATTCTCGAAGGACTGTTCCTGGCACAGAGCCGCACATCAAATTGCCAATTTTCCTGCCGCAATAGAGACAGTCGCACACGGCAGTTTTTGGCTGCCCCCGATTTGTGCCAGTCAAATCGGATGCAATCGAAAGTGTGATTCTCTCTTTCATCCGATCGATCTATGAAAATCTTGCGTAGGCAAACTTTATCCGGTTTATATATAGGGCCCATTCAAGAATATATTGTCACAAAACAAAGGGTCAAGTATCACCATCCTGACTCGCGTTCGGGTGTCGCGGTGATCCTGTGCACACTAAGGTCGGATCCGTTGAATTCTTCCTCTGCGCTCAGGCGTATGCCCACCAGATTCTTCAGTACGCCATAGACCAGCAGGCCGCCGGCAAATGCGATCGCGACACCGAGCGCAGTGCCGCACAACTGCGACATGAAACTGACCCCGCCTCGGCCGCCCAGCGCTTTGAGCCCGAATATTCCCGCCGCGATCCCGCCCCAGGCGCCGCACAAACCATGCAGCGGCCAGACACCGAGCACGTCGTCGATCTTCCAGCGGTTCTGCGTTAGCGTGAACATTGACACGAACAACGCACCGGCCACGCCGCCGACAATCAGCGCGCCGACCGGGTGCATCACATCCGAGCCTGCGCAGATCGCGACCAGTCCGGCCAGCGGTCCGTTATGCACGAAACCCGGGTCGTTCCTGCCCATCCACAGCGCGGTCAGCGTGCCGCCCACCATCGCCATCAGCGAATTCACCGCAACCAGCCCGCTGATGTTGTTGATGGTCTGAGCAGACATCACATTGAAGCCGAACCAGCCCACCGTCAGGATCCACGCACCGAGCGCCAGGAACGGAATGCTCGAGGGGGGATGTGCCGAAATACGTCCTTCATGGGTATAGCGGCCGCGCCGCGCGCCGAGCAGCAGCACCGCCGCCAGACCGATCCAGCCGCCCACCGCATGCACCACCACCGATCCCGCAAAATCATGGAACTCCGCGCCGAATGTCGCCGCAAGCCAAGCCTGGATGCCGAAATGATGATTCCACGCGATGCCTTCGAAGAACGGGTAAACGAAGCCGACCAGCATGAAGGTCGCCGCCATTTGCGGATGGAATTTGGCGCGCTCAGCGATACCGCCTGAAACAATGGCCGGAATCGCGGCGGCAAAGGTCAGCAGGAAAAAGAATTTCACCAGCGCGTAGCCGTTCATTTGCGCCAACTGATCCGCGCCGGCCAGAAAATTCGTTCCGTAGGCAATCACATAACCGATGAAGAAATACGCCAGCGTGGACATCGCGAAATCGGTCAGAATCTTGACCAGCGCGTTTACCTGGTTTTTCTTGCGCACCGTGCCCAGTTCCAGGAATGCGAATCCGGCGTGCATAGCCAGCACCATGATGGCGCCCAGCAAAATGAACAACGTGTCATTACTGACTTTCAGATCTTCCACACTTCTCCCCTTTGCGCGTACCTTATACGGTACGGATTTATGATTTGGTTGATGCCGACACTCCAGATGGCCTTTTCAATCTTGCCAGCTGCCGAGAAATTTTTCCAGCCAGAACAGGCCGACGATCGTCTTGCTGTCGTTGATCTTGCCCCGCCGTATCCACTCGAGCGCATCGGACAGGGACAGCTCGAAGACCTCGAGGAATTCCCCATCGTCCAGTTGCCTGCCCTGATGGGTCAGGCCGCGCGCCAGAAAATATTCCATGCGCTCGTCGGCATAGCCGATGCACGGCCAGGCCGTGGTGAGGTGAATCCAATCGCTTGCGGCATAGCCGGTTTCTTCCAGCAACTCGCGTTGCGCGCAGGTCTGTATGTCTTCGCCTTTGTCGATCTTCCCGGCGGGCAGTTCGATAAACTCCCGATGCAGCGGATATCGATATTGCCTTTCCATCACCAGCTTGCCGTTGTCCAGCATGGCCAGCACCGCGACCGCGCCGGGATGGTTGATGTATTCGCGGCTGCTCACCGCACCATCCGGCAGGCGCACCCTATCCTTGCGCACCCTGATGAAATCGCCCTCATACATCAGTTCGGAATCCAGTTGAGTCTCTTTCAGTTCCATCGTAATTCTCGTGTTAACCGGGTGCCCGTGCAGCAACCCTGGTACATTTACCGACTTGTTTGCCCGCCAGTCAGCTTTTCTTGACCACCTGCATCGCGGTCGCGACCATGCCGGCGATGTCCGCCGCATTGCCGGGCAGGATCATGGTATTGCCCTGTTTCGCGATGTTGCCGAAGGCATCGACAAAACGTTCGGCGACCTTGAGGTTGACCGCAACCAGTCCGCCGTCATTCTGGATTGCGCTGGCAACCACCTTGATCGATTCGGCGGTCGCATTCGCGACCAGCAGCAGCGCCTCGGCTTCGCCCTGGGCGTTGTTGATCGCGGCCTGCTTGGAACCCTCCGACTCGCGGATCGACGCGGTCATCTTGCCCTCGGCAATGTTGATCTCTTCCTGCTTCTTGCCCTCGGACTGCGCGATCAGCGCACGTTTTTCTCGCTCGGCAGTGATCTGTTTCTGCATCGCAGCGAGCACCTGCTGTGGCGGGGTGATGTCTTTGATCTCGTAGCGCAGCACTTTCACGCCCCAGGTCGGACTGGCCTCGTCCAGCGCGAATACCACGGTGCGGTTGATCGCTTCGCGGTCTTCCAGCAATTTGTCGAGGTCGCGCTTGCCGCATTCGGAGCGCAGCGCGGTTTGCGCCAGCATCGTGATCGCGGCCAGATAATTGGAGGTTCCATAGCTGGCGCGCGCCGCATCGGTCACCTGGTAATACAGCACACCGTCGACCTGCACCTGGGTGTTGTCGCGGGTGATGCACACCTGCGGTTCGATATCGATCGGGAATTCGGTAAGTCGATGGCGGTAGGCGACACGGTCCATGAACGGGATCACGATGTTCAGTCCGGGTTCAAGCGTTCGGTCGAACTTGCCGAATCGCTCGATCACCCACGCGTTCTGCTGCGGCACGATCTTGATCGTTTTGAATGCCAGAAATGCCGCAAATACGCCCAGAACAATTAAAAAAATATCCACGTTCTTCTCCCGCCACTTGAATGATTGTATTCGACCTGCCCTATTCGATGATCAGGCGGCTGCCCGAGATTTCCCTGATGCGCCAGCTTTGCCGGGCCGGGTCCGCCGACGCGGTGCCGGCCAGTTCGGCATCCCACTCCGCGCCGCGATAGCTGACCCGGGCATGGCGTTCGTCCGACCAATTCAGCGCCTGCACGGTCTGGCCGATGTCATAGGCGAGATTGGACTGCCCCTGCGCCGGCTGCCGTGTCTGCTTCCAGCGATGGATACCCGCCACGCTCAGCGTGCAGATCAATGCCGCGATCGCGGCCTGCCATGCCCAGGCCATGCCCAGGTAGGCCGACAAACCGGCGGCGGCAACTCCGACGGCCACTGCAAGCAGATAGAACGTGCCGCTGTTCATCTCGGCGATCACCAGCACCACCGCCGCCAGCCACCATATCCAATATACTTCCATCGCTGCGCCTCGCTGTTTCAGGTTTGCCTATTTTGCCACGTTTGGCGCGGACATTCGTTGAGCCAACGGCAAGCGCACGCCCGGACGGGATGACATTGCCGTCTTATGCGGCTTCATACTGGCGCAGACGCAGGCGGACCAGACAGCGGTCTATCCATTGCGCGGTCAGCTTTTCCTGTACCGAGTTCTGCCGCAATCGGGCTTTCAGTCCGGGAAAGTCGACACGATCCAGCGGCTGGTCCTGATTGAAACAGGAAAACACATGGCTGGTCTTGCCGGTCTCGGGATCGATATGGGTTTGCAGGCATTGCGCACAGATCTCCTTCATCATGCACTGCATCGGGGAATTGATCGAACCGATCGCAAAATGATGCGGCTTCAGGTACGGTCGCAACACCGCATGGCGCGCGGCGGCTACCGCCGCCATCATGCCGTCCGAGCCGATCGCGATGATGCGGTCCGTGTCGGCAAACGGAATCTGCTGCACCCCGAGTGCGCCGCTCGCGTACGCCGCCATCGCCTCAACGATATTGCCGATGAAGCTGTGGTCCTGAGGACGTGAAGGCGCGAAGCCGGGCTGTTCGTCGCAGCACCAGACCACCACATCGGCCGCATTCTCGATCTCGGCCACCTTGTACCGGTCTATCGTTTTCTTGTAGCCGGCGAAATAAAGCACTTTCGAACCGGCCGCGCGCAATGCCTGACCGATCGAAAACAACACCGCATTGCCCAATCCCCCGCCCACCAGCATCACGGTTTCATCCGCAGGAATCTCGGTCGGCGTGCCGGTCGGCCCCATCAATACCACCGGCTCGCCCGGTTTGAGCATCGCGCACAAATCGGCCGAGCCGCCCATCTCCAGCACGATGGTCGAGATCAGTCCGCGCTGCGGATCGACCCAGGCGCCGGTCAACGCGAGGCCTTCCATCGCGAGACGGGTCGCGTCGATCTCCAGCGCATTGGCCTCGTAATTCTGCAGGCGATAAAACTGCCCGGGTCTGAAATTGCGCGCGGCCAGCGGCGCGTGGATCACGACCTCGACGATATTCGGCGTCAGGCGAATGACTTCGTGGACAGCTGCGCGCAACTGATGATTGATGTTCGCAATAAATTCCTTATCCGGCAATTTCGAAGCCTGACCCGACTGTTCCAACATTGCGCTGACCAGCGGATAACCCTGCTTTGCGCCGCCCATCGCCTTGACCACATTGCCGAAATACGATGGATGCAGATCGCCGAAAAAGCTGACAAAGCGGCCGTCGGACAGTTTCGACAACAGCACCTGGGGCGTCTTCGGCTTGGAGGTCGCCGGTTCGGGACGCACCGGCACGCCATCGGCGTCGCACGCCTGGAAATAACGTCCGTCCAGCTTGAAATGATCCGGATCTTCGCGCGCCAGCACGGTGTTCGGCTGGGTGCCGGCGGCAACCAACACGGAGCATGCGGCCACCTCAATCTCCGCGCCCGCGCTCCAGTTGCCCGCCTCATCGCGCTGCTGCAACGACAAGCCGATTGCGCGTACCGCGCCGAACGCGTCGACCTCGATGCGCGTCGGGCTCAGACCCTCGGCGAAGCTGATCCCTTCCTCCAGTGCCTTTTCGACCTCCTCATGGTTCAGCGTGTACGAGGGACTGTCGATCAGCCGCTTGCGGTACGCGATCGTGACGCCGCCCCAGCGCTGCAGCAGTTCGACGATGCGCGGCGCGCGCCCTTGCGCGGCGGCCTGGCTGCGCTCGGACTCGATCTCCCGCGCATGATCCAGGAACTCGTCCGCAACCTGGCGCTCCTCGGCTGTCCAGCGCCGGCGCACCGCATCCTCGCCCCTTTCGGCAACCAGAATCTTGTAGCGATGCAGGAATTTCGCGACCTGCTCCGGATAATAGGCCAGCGACTCGGTAGCGGTATCAATCGCGGTCAGGCCTCCGCCGATCACCACAACCGGCAGGCGAATCTGCAGATTCGCGATCGAATTTTGTTTCGCCGCGCCGGTCAGTTGCAGCGCCATCAGGAAATCCGACGCGGTGCGCACGCCGCGCGCCAGTCCGTTGGGAATATCCAGCACGGTCGGCCGGCCGGCGCCGTTGGCCAGCGCAATGTGGTCGAACCCGCAGGCAAACGCCGATTCCACGGTCAACGTTCCGCCGAAGCGCACCCCGCCGAACAGCGCGAACTGGCTGCGCCGCTCCAGCACCAGGCGAATCAGCTTCAGGAAATTCTTGTCCCAGCGCACCGTGATGCCGTATTCGGCGACACCGCCGAACCCGGCCAGCACGCGGTCGTCGAGCGACTCGTACAGCGTGCCGATGTCGCGGACCGGAACGAATGCGACGCGCTCGCCGCCCGCACCCACACCGCCGATATGCGGCGGCAGCGGTTCGATTTTCAGGCCGTCGATGCCGACCACGGTATGCCCGTCATTGATCAGATGGTGGGCGAGCGTGAAACCGGCCGGCCCCATCCCGGCAATCAGCACGCGGCGGCCGGAGGGCGCCAGCGGATACGGACGTTGCAGGTGCAGCGGATTCCAGCGCGTCAGCAGGCTGTAGATTTCGAAACCCCACGGCAATTCCAGCACGTCCTTCAGCGTGCGGGTCTCTGCCTGCGGAATATCGACCGGCTGCTGCTTCTGGTAGATGCAAGACTTCATGCAATCGTTGCAGATGCGATGTCCGGTCGCCGCGACCATCGGATTGTCGACCACGACGATCGCCAGCGCGCCCAGCGCATAGCCTTCGGTCTTGACCTTGTGAAACTCGGAGATCTTCTCCTCGAGCGGACAGCCGGCCAGTTTGACGCCGAACACATTCTTCCTGAACGCTGCGTCGCCGCCGTCGGCGGTAGGCTTCTCCCTGAGTCCGTGGGAGCAGGAGTCCTTGCCCTGTTCGTGGCACCAGATGCAGTAATTGGCCTGGTCCAGCGCACCGGTCAGGTCGGTTCCGGCATCAGTCAGCATAAATCCCTCGCGGCGGCGCAATTCGTGGCCGGAACCGAGGCGATAGGCGCTGATGCCGTCCAGGTTCACCGTCGCCAACGGAACCAGATTGTCGAAATCCAGTTTGGCCGGCACCTTGAACAGGATGCCGCCGCGGTGGCGCTCCCGCCCGGCGGCCGTTTGCACCGCCCAGGCCGCATAGCGCATCGCGAGCTGCAATTCGCCGGCATGTGCCGATTCGTCCGCCAGCCAATGGTTAACCTGCCGGGCATAGGCGAGTTCGCCGAACGGCTTGCCGATGCGGACTTCCAGTTCGGCTTCAAGCGCCGGTCCGTCCATGGAAGCGGCTTCGTCGGCTTTTACCTTGGTCATCGCGCGGCGCTGCACGAACAGGCGTTTGCAGCTGTATAGCGGCGCCAGTTCATGATGGCGCTCGGCCAATGTTCGCACTTGCGTCTCGATGCCGAACAGCGTTGCCAGGAAATCTTCGAGGTGGGGCGCAAGCGCGATCAACAGTTCCGATTGCGCCTTCCCAAACAGCGCGCCGGGGTTTTCACGGGCGGTTTCGAGTTGCGCGCGCAAAGCCGGATCGCTTTCGCCCAGCGATTCGCGGAAAGCCGCATCAATGCGCACCAGCCCCTCGCGATCGTACAGGTCGCCGAATGAGAACCCGCAAGCAAGGTCCAGGTTCTGGTGGCGGGCTGCGCCAAGTTGATCGGTCGGCATGATTTCAGTATCCCGAATGTCCGCAAGATTCGCATTCCCGGCCCGGGCTCATCGCGCCGTATGTAATATCCGGCAAGCAAAATGATTCCAGCGGGGTGTAAACCAACGTCACTATAAGTTTAACCTGCGGGGCAACCGCTGCAGAACAGCCCGGCTCGCTCATTTTTTCGGCCCGCGCTTGTAGAGTCTGGAGGTGTTACCGCCCTCTTTTTTGGATTTATACATTGCCTGGTCGGCATTCTGCATCAGTTCGTCGGCGCTGTTGCCATCCTCAGGGTAGATGCTGACGCCGATGCTGGAATGAACATTCAACTTATGACCTTCGACCTGCATCGCTTCCTGGAACAGTTCATGCAGCTTCCGCACCACGACCATGGCCTGCTGGGGATCGTTGATTGAATCGAGCAGGATGACGAACTCGTCGCCGCCCAGGCGGGCCACCGTATCCACTTCGCGCACCGCTGCTCTCAGCAGCTTTGCAAAGTTTACCAGTACGCTGTCTCCGGCCGCATGGCCCAGCGTGTCATTGATCTCCTTGAAGCGATCCAGATCGACAAACAGCACGGCGAGATGCTTGCCGTTGCGCCGCGAACTGACGATCGCGTGTTCCAGACGGTCAAAAAACATCCGGCGATTGGGCAGGCCGGTCAGCGTGTCGTGCCTGGCCTGATGATCGAGTGCCTTGCGATGTTCGTCCAGCTCGGACAAATGCGCGACAATTTGCGTTTGCATATCGTGAAAACTGCGCGATAGCAGGCCGAGTTCGTCGTTGCGGGCTAGCGGCATCGTGCTCACGGCGTGTTCTGTCGAGAATTTTTTAATCGCGTTAACCACAACGTTCAACGGCCCGGTGACGATACGCGACACCAGCGCGGACAGGATCAGCGCAAGCGCGCTGAATGCCAGGATGATCTGGAAGGTGTCCCAGCCCAGCCTTGAGGTTTCCTGCGTGATGCTTGCAATCGGCTCGGACAACCCGAGAATCACGAAACGTTTGTCTATCGTGTCGCCAAACGGCAGTCGGATGAAAGCTGCAACATGCCCATCCTGATTCTGCTCTTGATCATAGACATGCGTCACGACATTTATCTTATTGCCATGAATCAGCGACAATACCGGCTTGAAGCTATCCTGGATCAGGATGCGCTTGCCGCGATCAAAACCGAAGGTCTTGCCCGGATCGGGGTGTATCAGGAAGTCACCCGACTGGTTGGAGAGGTAAAGATTATATGAATTCGGCAAATTGCTTTTCAACAGCCTGGCCAACCCGTTCAGATCGATATTGATTGCGATCAAACCGAGTCTTTTGCCATTTTGTGCGAATACCGGCGTCGAAACCGTCACGGTCGGTTTATCACGGCCCGAGTGTGCGCCCTGCTCATGGTTTATCGTGATATCAG
>JBAUQH010000066.1:0-6504 GCA_049580605.1 Gallionella sp.
GTGCCGGTCGCGCAACTTTCGCTCGTTGCCGATGCCGGCCCGGCGACACATGTCGAAATCGGGCGCGCCCTCGCCCCGCTGCGCGACGAAGGCGTGCTGATCGTCTGTTCCGGCGCAATCACGCATAATTTTTCGTGGCTGAACCGGCGGACGAAGGAAGGCGAGGCGCAATTTCCGCAGGCGCGGATATTCACCGACTGGGTTGCGGAAAGCCTGGCAGCGCGCGATGTCCGGTCGCTGCTTGCGTACCGCGACACGCGCTATGGCGCTGAAGCGCATCCGACCGAAGATCATTTCATGCCGCTGTTCGTCGCGCTCGGCGCGTCGCTGGATGACACGCCGGCGCGCTTCCAGCCCCGCTTTACCTACGGCGGCCTGGCAATGGATGCCTTCCTGTGGAAGGACTCGCCTCCCCGGTAAGACCGGGGCCTTGCCGCTGCGGAGAAAACGGATGACCGCACAATCATTTCAGGGTATCGAACTGCTCCCGGACACGGAGCCGGCAAAGCAGTTGTTCGTGCTGTTGCACGGCGTGGGCGCCAGTTCGTCCGACCTGATGCCGCTGGCCCTTGCGCTGCGGAAGATCTTCCCCGACGCGGGGTTCCTGCTGCCGGACGGATTCCAGCCCTTCGATCGGGGTCCGCCCGGCAACGGGGACTATCGCCGGCAATGGTTCTCGATCAGCGGAATGACCGAAGCTACGCGGCCCGCGCGCGTCGCCGCGGCGATGCCGGCGTTGCATGGACTGGTGCGGCAGGCACAGCATCGCCACCGCATCCTGCAATCCGACACCGCGCTGGTCGGCTTCTCCCAGGGCGCGATCATGGCGCTGGAATTCAGCATTGCCCATGATGGCGGCGCCGGCAGGGTGCTGGCCTTTTCCGGCCGGTTTGCAACGCTGCCGGACAAGGCGCCCGAGCTGACCACCCTGCACCTGCTGCACGGGGAAGACGACCCTGTGATACCGGTTGCGCACGCTTACGACGCCTATGCAAGGCTGACCGAACTGCAGGGGGATGCCACGCTGGACGTTGCATCATCGGTGGGCCACGAAATTCATCCGATACTTGTCGAGCGCGCACTCAGCCGCTTGCAGACCTGCATACCGCTGCGCAGCTGGCAGCAGGCCCTGAAGGGTGCATGATCCCATCCATCCCGCGCAACTGTCCGGAACGGAAACGGGTTATTTTCCGACGACCGGAAGCGGGGCTTTGGTGGAAAAGATGAAACGCCGTTTGCCTGAATGCACGGTCAACTTCACGGGCGGGTTGAGGACCGTGCCGTGAAAAATCAGCACGCCGATCGCGATGCCATGGGGCGGTATCAGGTACCGGCTCTTCAACCAGTATGCATCGGCCCAATCGATGCGCGATTGCGCGGAAATATATTCGTTGCTGTCCCTGCCGAGGATGGTTTTGCTGTAGATATCCGGGACTTTTGTCGCTTCCTTCGTTGATATCCTGACAAAACCGTCCTTGTCGTAGGCACTGAGGGCCTTTTTAGACGCATCCAGCAACAGGATTTTCGGCCTGACTATCATGTCCCGGTGCTCGAGATTCCTGAACACCAGAGACAGCCTCAACAGGTAGGACTTCCGGTCGGGAATGACCAGCAGGCTGTAGCTGACCCGCAAACCGGATTTTTGAATGCTCCCCGCCGGTTTGATCTCAAACGAGTTGTCGTATTCCAGCGGTGCGTTCACCGCCTTGCTGGAATGGCTGCTTTTCGCTTCGGACTTGACGATATTTTCGGGAATGCTGCCGGAACCATCGGTGGGTGCCTGCAGCAGGGCACAGGCGTTCAGCAGCAGCGCCTGCACGATTGCGATCAAAAACCAGCGTAAGGAATAGCGCATAGCGTTCATGGGCAGATCATTATCGGGGCGGGGCGCCCGACGAGTTATGGATATTCCCGAATAGGTCATTTCCGATTTGTCATGTCCGGTTTTTTCAAGTCCGGATTATTCATGTATGGGCTTCAATCCCGATGGCGGCGCAATGCACTTCGCCATCGGGATTGCGTGCGGCTCGCAGCATTGGCGAAGATTGTACGTTATGTTGACATCATTCTGTGCAGATCGCACAACGTAACATATCAACCTGCCCCCGGACACTGAAAAATCTTGCAGTCAGGTTCGGCCCATGCCGGTTTTGCCGTTCAACTGCAACCTGAAAATGCACAGCCCGATATTCGAACCCCCGTTGGACATCCGAGCGCACGTGCAACGGGCCGAAATGCCCGCCACCGGCGTGTATTCTTTGTCGTGCAGTGATGCGATAATTGACCGGTTCATTCCCACCCATCCATGAAAAATCGCATAAATAAAATCAGGAAACACGCCCTATTCCCGGGCTGGGCGATGCTTTCCGGCATAGCAGGAATGGCCGGCATCATTGCGATGCTGGTGTTCAGTCTTGCCAGCGAGTATCAGTCCGATATCAATCAAGCCCGGTTGAACGGGCAAAATATCGCGAAGTTGCTGGAAGAACATGCAGTCTCGGTTTTCAACCTGGTCGACTTGCTCGCGCACGAGGTGCAACGCGACGTGCGCCCGGCGGACATGAAACTGCTCCACGGCGCGACCGGCCCGCACAGCCGATATCTCAATGCATTGCTGAAATCCCAGGTCGGGAGCGTCCCGGAAGTGGCGGTGATCCATGTCGCCAATGCAAAGGGGAATTACATCTACAGTTCGCTGGACCCGATTCCGGATATCAATATCTCCGACCGCGAATATTTCAAGCGCCAGATGGCGGCGACAGCCGCGACGACCGAGCCGGTGATCTCCCCGCCGCTGGTCTCGCGCACCACCAAAAAGTGGACGCTGATCCTCAGCCGGCGGCTTAATTTTTCGGATGGCCGCTTCGCCGGCATCGTGCTGGTCATCCTGGATCTGGATTACTTCCAGCGGTTCTACCATAACCTTGACCTTGGCGAGCATGGCCTGGTGGCGCTGTACGACAATGATCTCCGCCTTGCCGCCCGTTATCCGTCCAGCGAAAAGGATATGGGCAAAATAGCCAGCCTGGGCGCGCAGCCCTTCCTGGCGCAGGGAATAACGCACGGATCATACATTGCCAAATCCGCGCTGGATGGCATCGAACGGCAGTTTGCGTTCCGCAAGCTGGGCAATCTTCCATTCGTCGTGTTTGCGGGTATCGCCCGGGAAGATTACCTGTCCGAGTGGCGATGGCATTTCTGGATATACAGCATTACCGCGATGCTGTTCATCGCGCTGGTATTCGGTTCGGTAATGCTGCAGCGCAGGGTGGAGATTGCGCTCATGAACAGCGACAACAAGAACAGGGAAGCCGAGGAAGAAATCAGGCAACTTGCATTCTACGATCCGCTCACCCGGCTGCCCAACCGGCGGCTGCTGCTGGACCGGCTCAAACAGGCCTGGATGTACAGTGCCCGCAATTCACGCCACGGTGCGCTGCTGTTCATCGACCTGGACAATTTCAAATCGCTCAACGATACGCTGGGCCATCACTTCGGCGACATGCTGCTCGAACAGGTGGCCGAACGGCTGGCCGCCTGCGTGCGCAAGACCGACACGGTGGCGCGTCTGGGCGGCGATGAATTCGTGGTCATGCTGGAAGACCTGGATGAAAACCACATCGCTGCCGCAGCGCGAACCGAGCTGATCGGCGAAAAGATTCTCGCGGCACTGGACCAGCCCTACCACCTTTCCACGCATGTTTATCATTGCACTGCCAGCATCGGGGTCACCCTGTTCGGCAGCAAACAGCAGTCGACCGAAGAATTGATGAAACAGGCCGATATCGCCATGTACCAGGCCAAGAAGGCAGGCCGCAACGCGCTGCGCTTCTTCTACCCGGAAATGCAGGAAATGATTTCAGCCCGGGTCTCGCTCGGGAATGAAATGCGCAGGGCGCTGGGAAACCGCCAGTTCCAGCTGCATTACCAGATCCAGGTAAATCATGCCGGGAACCCGATCGGCGCGGAGGCGCTGATCCGCTGGATGCACCCGCAACACGGCATGGTATCGCCGAATGTATTCATCCCTTTGGCGGAAGAATCCGAATTGATCGTGCCGATCGGGAAGTGGGTAATCGATACGGCCTGCGCCCAGATCAAAGCCTGGCAGGCAAATCCGCACACGCGAAACCTGGTTCTGGCGGTCAATGTCAGCGCCAAGCAATTCCGCCAGCCCGGTTTCGCGCAGGAAGTAAAGGCGGTCGTGCAGCAGCATGACATCAACCCGACCCGGCTCAAGCTGGAACTGACCGAGGGAATGCTGCTGGAGAACTTCGAAGACACCATCGCAACCATGAATCTGCTTGCCGAGTTCGGCATCCAGTTCTCGCTGGACGACTTCGGCACCGGCTATTCGTCGCTGCAATACCTGAAACGGTTGCCGCTAGACCAGATCAAGATCGACCAGTCTTTCACCCGCGATATCGCGATCGATAACAGCGACAGGGAGATCGTACAGGCCATCATTGCGATCGCACACAGCCTGGGACTGGATGTGATCGCGGAAGGCGTCGAGACGGAAGAACAGCGGCAGATCCTGCTCAAAAACGGCTGCGTCCACTACCAGGGCTACCTGTTTGGAAAGCCGCTCCCGCTGGAGCAGTTTGAGGCCTGGCTGAAGCGGTCATGACCGCGGCCGATTGCCCGCCCGCGGCGGTTGCACGGATATACCGCGGCGCCGGCGCAGCTGCGCTTAATCAACCCGATTTCCGCAATATATAAGCCAGTGCTAACATTCATATTTTTACCCGGGGAAAACATCGACCATGTCGCTTAGGAAAGTGGACGTATTGCTGGTGGGCGCGGGCGTGATGAGTGCGACACTGGGCAAGCTGCTGTCGCTGCTGGATCCGTCGCTGAAGATCATGATGGTGGAGCGCTTGAGCAAGGTCGCGCACGAAAGTTCGCACGGGCTGAACAATGCCGGCACCGGCCATGCCGGCTATTGCGAACTGAATTACACCCCGCAGCGGCCCGACGGCAGCGTCGATATCAGCCGCGCGCTGTCGATCAACGCGGCCTACGAGGTGTCGCTGCAGTTCTGGTCGTATCTGGTCGAACAGGGCGTGCTGCCCGCGCCGGAAAAATTCATCAATCCGATCTTTCACCAGAGCTTCGTCTGGGGCGGGCAGAATGTCGCGTTCCTGCGCAAGCGCTACCAGGCGCTGCACACCCATCACCTGTTCGAGGAAATGGAGTACAGCGAGGACCACGCGGTGCTGCGCCGGTGGATGCCGCTGGTGATGGAACACCGCGACCCGAACCAGGCGGTCGCGGCCACCCAGGTCAGGCACGGCACCGACGTCGATTTCGGGATGCTGACGCGCAAGCTGGTCCGGGCGATGTCAATGCACCCGACTTTCGAGCTCAGGCTGGGACACACCATCACCGTCCTGAAGCAGTATCCGGACGGCCGCTGGCATGTCCGGGTCACCGACAACCAGCAGAACCACAGCAAGACCATCGATGCCGGTTTCGTGTTTCTCGGCGCGGGCGGCGGGGCACTGCCGCTGCTGCAGAAATCCGGGATACCCGAAGGCCAGGGCTACGGCGGATTCCCGGTCAGCGGGCACTGGCTGATCTGCCGGAATCCGGACGTGGTGAAACGCCACACCAGCAAGGTGTACGGCAAGGCGCCGGGCGGCGCGCCGCCGATGTCGGTGCCGCATCTGGATGCGCGCATCATCGACGGCCGTCCGGGCCTGCTGTTCGGCCCGTTTGCCAGCATCACCACCCGCTTCCTGAAAGGCGGTTCGGTACTGGACATGTTCTCCTCGATCAAATCGGACAACCTCAAGCCGATGCTCGCGGTGGCGCGCGACAACCTGGAACTGACCCGCTACCTGGTTACCGAGGCATTCCGCTCGCACAAGGACCGCGTCGCGAGCCTGCGCGAATTCTATGCGGACGCGAAACCGAACGACTGGGAACTGGCTTCGGCCGGGCTGCGCGTGCAGATCATCAAGGATTGCGACATCAACGGTGGCCGGCTGGAATTCGGCACCGAGATCGTCACCGCGAGGGACGGCGCGCTGGCATCGCTGCTCGGCGCATCGCCGGGCGCGTCAACCTCGGTGCAGGCGATGATCGAAGTGATCGAGCACTGCTTCAAGTCGCGTGTCAAAAGCGCCGACTGGCAGCGCAAACTGAAGGCGATGATTCCTTCCTACGGCGAATCGCTGGACGGGAACGTCGCGCTGCTGCATGCCGTGCGCGAAAGAACGCTCGCCACGCTGGGACTGGAGCACCGGGAAGGCAAGGCCGGCAGCAAAATGAAATTAGATAGCGCTTAGCCCTGATCCGCTTCTTTTGCCACCGAGAACAACACGCCGCCATGAGCCCTCGTTCCGCCAAAGACCTGTCGCTGTCCGCCTGGGCACCGCTGCGCCACCGGGTGTTCCGCATGCTGTGGATCGCTTCGGTGGTGTCGAACATCGGTTCCTGGATGCACGAGGTCGGCGCCGGCTGGCTGATGACCACGCTCTCACCCAGCCCGCTGATGGT
>JBAUQH010000067.1:0-9020 GCA_049580605.1 Gallionella sp.
GTCGACGATGCAGCGCTGGTTGCCGCGCTGCGCTCCGGCAAGATCGCCGCGGCCGGGCTCGACGTGTTCAACGGCGAGCCCGACCATATTCATCCCGGCTATCGCGAACTGGAGAATACCTTCCTGCTGCCGCACGTCGGCAGCGCGACAGTCGAGACCCGCGATGCGATGGGCTATCGCGCGCTGGACAATCTCGACGCGATCGCCGCCGGGCGCGAACCGCACGACCGTGTTGTCTGAGCCGATTTCCGGCGGAAGCCCGCAACGCCGGAAAATCGCGGCATGAAAATGGCTGCAGGAAATGCACGATATAATTGTTGCCCTTGCTTGCGCTTGACCGAAAGGGAGCAAAGTCATGTATCAACGCATATTGGCAGCGGTAGACGATAGTCCCGCATCGGATCTTGCACTACGGGAAGCGATCGGCCTGGCAAAGGATCAAAACGCCAAACTGAGAATTGTCTATGTGGTCGACAAGATCGCCATCTACAACAGTACCCAGATATCGCCTGAAATCGAGAAAACATGGATAGCTATCGGGCGCGGTATATTGGACAAGGCGCAGCGGTCGGCGCGCGCCGGCGGGGTTGATGCCGAAATAAAATTGCTGGAAACCGAGGTCCCCGGCGAGAGGATGGCCGAAGCTATCGTCGCGGAAGCCGGCGCCTGGCCGGCAGATATCGTTGTGGCGGGCACCCACGGCCGGAGCGGCCTGAATCATCTGCTGATGGGAAGCGTGGCGGAAGGCATCGTGCGCGGTTGCCCGGTGCCGATCCTGCTGGTCCGCAACCGGCTGCTGAAAACGACGCATCCGGGTGCTTCCGCCGGCCAACCCTGAACAGACGTGAAAGATGCCCGAAGCGATCCCACTGCAAGGGCTCACCGGCACTGAAGCCCGGCAACGGCTGGACAAATACGGCCCCAACCGGGTGGCGGAGGATCGTCCGCATCCTGCGCTTCTGTTCCTGAAAAAATTCTGGGCCCCGGTTCCCTGGATGCTGGAGGCCACGATCGCATTGCAGTTCGCCATTGGCAAGGCTGACGAGGCGGCCATCATTGCCGTGCTGCTGATATTCAATGCCGTGCTGGGTTTTGTGCAGGAGAATCGCGCCAACAATGCGCTGGCGCTGCTCAAAAGTCGTCTGGCGGTCCGGGTGCGCGTGCTGCGCGACAAAGTCTGGCAGCAGACGGACGCGCAAGCGCTGGTGCCGGGAGATGTGGTGTATCTGCGCATGGGCGATCTTGCACCTGCCGATATACGCCTGCTTGACGGACAAGCGCTGCTCGATCAATCCGCGCTCACCGGCGAATCACTGCCGGTTGAGGCGGGGGCGGGGGCAACGGTGCACGCCGGCACCATCATGAAGCGCGGCGAAGCATCGGGTGAAGTCATTGCGACTGGCGCGAATACCTATTTCGGCAGGACAGCCGAACTGGTGCGCAGCGCCGGGACGAAAGGCCATCTCGAAATTCTTATCCTGACCATCGTCCGGTACCTGGTCACGCTGGACGCGATACTGGTTGCCGCCTTGCTGCTCTACAGCAGGATGTACGGCATTGCGTTAACCGAGGTGCTGCCCTTCGCGCTGATCCTGCTGGTTGCTTCGGTGCCCATTGCGCTTCCGGCAACCTATACCGTTGCAACGGCGCTCGGCGCAGTCGAGCTGGCCGGAAAGGGTGTGCTGGTGACGCGGCTTTCGGCCATCGAGGAAGCTGCCGCGATGGATGTGTTGGCCAGCGACAAGACCGGGACCATTACCCGGAACCGGCTGGCGCTGAGCGCGCTTCATTCCTGCGCGCCTTATACCGACAATGACCTGCTGTATCGGGCCGCGCTCGCCTGCGACCAGGCAACGCAAGACCCGATCGACCTGGCGATACTGGATGCGGCGCGATCGCGCGGGCTGCTGTCCGGCATGCCGCAACGCTTGCGCTTTATTCCTTTCGATCCGGAGACCAAGCGCTCGGAAGCCGAATACGGCCGGGACGGCGACAGGTTGCGCGTATTGAAAGGTGCGCCGGGCGCGATCGCCGCGCTGGTCGGGGGCGTGCCCGACATCGGCGCGGATGTGGAACGGCTGGGCGCGGACGGTTCGCGCGTGCTGGCGATCGCCGCCGGGACTGCCGGCAACGGCCTGCATCTCGCCGGGCTGGTCGCACTGCAAGATCCGCCACGGGAGGATTCGCAAGCACTTGTCCGGGACCTGCACGACCTGGGCGTGCGGGTGCTGATGGTTTCCGGCGACGGACCCGCGACGGCCCGCGCGGTGGCCGAACGGGTGGGCATCGGCTCCCGTGTATGCCCGCCGGAAAATTTGCAGCAGGCGATACGCGGAAGCTTGCTCGAATATGACGTGTTTGCGCGGGTATTGCCGGAAGACAAGTTTGGTCTGGTCCGGGCATTGCAGCAAAGCGGGCATGTGGTCGGCATGAGCGGTGATGGCGTGAACGATGCACCGGCGCTCAGGCAGGCAGAGGTCGGCATTGCGGTGGCCAGCGCCACCGATGTTGCCAAGGCCGCCGCCAGCCTGGTGCTGACCAACCCCGGATTGGCGGATGTCAAGGCGGCGGTGGAAACCAGCAGGCGCATCAACCAGCGCATGCTCACCTACACCATGAACAAGATCATCAAGACCCTGGAGATCGCCGTCTTCCTCAGCGTCGGCGTGATGCTGACGGGCGTGTTCGTTATCACGCCACTGCTGATCGTGCTGCTGCTGTTCACCAATGATTTCGTCACGATGTCGATTGCCACGGATCACGTTTCCTTTGCACGCAAACCAGAGCGCTGGAATATTCCCAGGCTGATGCTGACCTCGGGCACACTGGCCGTGTTCGTGCTGGTCCTGTCGTTTTCGGTATTCTTTGCCGGGCGCGACTGGTTTCATCTGCCGCAGGGCCAGTTGCAGACGCTGATCTTCGTGATGCTGGTTTTTACCGGCCAGGGCAATGTCTACCTGGTGCGCGAGCGCAGCCACTTCTGGAAGTCGGCCCCCAGCCGGTGGCTGTTGCTGGCTTCCCTGCTGGATGTCATCGCTGTGGTTGCCCTGTCCACACGGGGGATACTGATGGCGGCCATACCCCTGTGGCTGGTCTCGGGGTTGATGATCGTGGTGCTGGCTTACCTGTTCGTTCTGGATTTCATCAAGATACGCGTGTTCAGGAATTTCGGTTTCTAGGCAACCTCCGCCGTTTCTGATCGTCTGCGGATTTCAGCGCAAAGATTGCTGGCGGGATTCCGGTGCCCCGGTTCAACTCATGATCCAGCGCATTGCTTCCTCCCGTTGGTTTGCGGGGAAGCTTTTTATCTCGCCGCTTATAACGGCGGCACCGATCTTCAAACACCACTCTACCCACCTGGGGCCGCCGACCACGGCCATTTTTTCGAAATCGTTCATGTGCGCCAACCCGAAGCGGGCGTCATCCCATGCTGCCGCAGCTTCCCAGCCATGGAACTCGTCCCCCATGTCCAGCAGCAGACGTGCTTTGCCGTGCGCCTGAATGATCGTTTCGAGGCGGGGGATGAGTACTTCCCTGTAGTCCCTGTCGGTCAACTTCCCGGTGGCGCTGATGATGAGAATGTTTTCCCTGCTTTCCGGCGCTATGGTGATCATCGGGTGCTCCTTTCAGATTGATTTCGAACCGCGCTGCGCCGCGATTTTGCGCGGGGCTTGGGCAAGGCGATAGCGGGAAATAGTTCGAGTCCGGTTTCCTTGCCCGGTTTTCTTTGCCTGGTTTTCTTGATAGTCGGCCGCGTCATACCTTGACCGCCCGGATCAGCAGGTATTCATGGCGGACGACATTGTCATGCAGGTATTCGCCCAGCAATTCATCGATCTCGCTGCGCCACGATTCGAGTCTTGCCGGATCGTGCTGCAGCGCTTTCACGGTCTGGATAAACGGACCGGTCTTGGCTTCCAGAAGGCACAGGCGCAGATGCTTGGGGCTGAGCGCCGGGATGCCCATGATGCCGCGTTCGACATGCAGGCGTGTCACGCTGTCCCCGAGCCGTTGCCGCACGATTCCGACATCGCCCCATTGCACCGGCGAAACGATGCCCGGGGGCGGCGGCACATACTTCGCATTCAGGCTGAACATGCGGCCGATCAACTGCTCGCCGGGCCATGTCGCGAACGCAATCGTGCCGCCCGGTTTCAGCACGCGCAGCATCTCGCTGACGACAACATCGTGCCGCGGCGCGAACATATGCCCGAACTGGCTCAGTACCGCATCGAAAGCGGTATCCGGAAATGGCAGCGCCTCGGCATCGCCCTCGTGCCATGCAATATCTTGATGGCCGATCAGTGCGGCACTCGCCTTCGCCTTTTCGAGCAGCGCGGGTGTCAAATCGAGGCCGGTCACCTTGGCGCCGAGATTGCGTGCCGTGATCGCAACCACTCCGGTCCCGGTTCCGACATCCAGCACCGCCTGGTCACTTTTCACCCCGGCAAAACGGACCAGGTGCCCGGCCACCGGCGTGGTGAATACCGCCATCTCGCCGAAGTTGCCCAGTGTCCAGGTTTCGCGCTGCTTGTTTTTGAATTGCGCAATCGGATCCGCTTCCATGGTGCCCCATCCCGGTACGACGAACTGAATTGTGCGCAATTCCCGATCTGTATTCAAGCAGCCTCAACACGGGGGCTTAACCGCGAAGCCGGTCTTTCGCCCTGTGTCAGCTTTCTTGCAACGCTGCGACCTTCTTGTACAGCCATCCTCCCAGATAGAGGCTGGCGCCAAGCACAAGCAGGCTTGCGATGCGTATCAGCGGTGCAGCGAGCGCAATGTCATATAGCAGCGCCTTGAATACCGAGGCGGCAAAGATCAGCAGCGAAGACTGGCCGAGTATCTTGTCGCGCCTGTTCAGTGAAAGGTACAGGCAACCGAGCGCCAGTGCGCCCCAGAACAGCGACACGACAAAGCGGCTGTCGAACATCTGTATCGCCCAGCCCATGATGGCGATATGCCCGGCATACAGGGCGATCCTGCCCAGGTCGTTCATTCCGTTCGTCTTGCGCAGAAAATAGTAGCCGAGATACAGCTCGGCGGCGTAGCAGAGGGACAACAGGTCATGCGCCGGCACATCGCGGATATCGGGCATCAGCGCATGGCCGGTGATCAGGCGGAAATAATTCGCGGCGAAAATCAGCACGACGGCAAACCAAAGTGGCGTGCCCGGCGCCTTCATGTTGCCGCGCAGGGCTGCATATGCGCCTACCAGCGGAATCACGACCAGACCCACCCATGGCGCCCATTGAACCGGCACCGATTCGATATAGCCCGCATGCACCAGCACCAGCGCAACATAAGAACTGATCAGCGTCCGTCCGCCTGCAAGATCCCGCTGCACCACGCGATGCACGATGAAGTAACTCGCCAGCAACACCGCCGCACTTGCCACGGCGATCCATGGCGCCAATTCCGGCACATGCCGGTCCAGCACGTGGTACTGCACAAAATAGAACAGCACCAGTGCCGGTACGTGCGCTACAGCCGACTGTTCGGACATCTCCCGGATGCGTGCGCTGAAGACCGAAGCTGCAGCGACGAATATCCCGAAATGCACCGTCTGGAAAATCAGCGCTTCCATCCAGGCGTCCTGGAAAGCGTTGCTCCATTCCAGATCGAACAGGACCAGTGCAAGATACATCGCCAGGATGTACACGCTGCGTTTCTGCACCCAGATCGAAAAGATCGAGAACACCATGCTCCAGCAGGCAAAATAGATGATCAGGTCGGTGATTGCATGACTGCTGCCGCCCAGCAGCACCGGGGCGGTATAGGACCCGACCACCGCAAACAGCGCATACAGCTCGCTCAGGAACAGGCGGTTCAGCCACAGCGAGACCAGACAGATCGCGATGATTCCGCTGGTTGCGAACACGGTATCGATCAGATGGTAGTAATTGTGCGCGCCGTAAACGGACAGGAACAGCACCACGATCCCCGCGGCCGGCAAAAGGCTCGCATAGTGCATATCCCTGTTGCGCAATACCAGTCCGAGCCCGATACAGACAAAACCGCCCAGCATGGACAGCATCAACTGGCGCGCGGGTGTCAGCCAGCCTGCATCGATGGCCAGCACCACCAGATAGACAGAAGCCAGCACCAGCGCAGTGGCACCCGCCCAGCCGAGGATATTGGTGACGGAGGAGGATGCTTCCCGGTGATTCTGAAGAGACCGGGTGGCAGGCAGAACCTTTGCCGCAGACGCGGGCGACGATGGCGCGGAAGCGGCAGAGGCCGGATCGACCGTCCCATGGGGGCTGGCCTGCGATGGAGGTACCGTTACCGATTTTCTGAGATAACGTTCAATCGCCGCAAGCCTTGATTCTATCTGTGACAGGCGGTCTTCTGTATCCATCGAACACCTCCGCAATTGCACACTGTATCCAAATCATCCCGGGATGGCAGTGAAAATTATCCCGCCATCTGCCTGCATTTCAATTGTTGTGACGACACTCCATCGGCAAGTACCTGTCCTTGATATCGGTACTCGTGCATATCCAGTAAAGCTGTTTGTTTTCATCCAGTGCCGGCTGGAGCGCAAGGGATTTTCCATTAATGGTAGCGCCGCCTTTCATCATGATGGTCAGCGTGCCATTCTGGGTATCCATGGTGATCCCGCCAACCGAAGGCGGCAGCGAAGCAGCAAAGCCGGCCTCGCCGAGACTGCCGGGGAGCGCCTGATTACGGTTGTAATAATTGCTGACCAAACCTTCCGCAGACTGGCCCAGCATATAGGCCTGGGCGACGCGTGCCCTGGTGGTGTAATCCTGGTAGGCAGGAATCGCGATCGCGGCAAGTATCCCCAACATTGCGAAAAGCGCAACAAGCAACAGGAAGAACATCACGATGCCGCTGGTCCCGCCTTTGCCCGAAAGTTCTCCCAGCTGCCTTTGCGTATCGGCTGACGCAGCCCGCGCTGCAGCGATCATTTTTTTGCAGTGATTGTAATACAGCGCATTAGCGTACATCGGCGGCAGGAACAGGATCCCGGCCAGATATGCCAGGTTCCAGACAGCCTTTATGGTTGCGCCATGCGGCAAAGCGCCCGCTATGGCACCCACCAGCCAGTACAGCAGAGAAGGCAGAATGAAGTAGACCAGTGCGGCCAGCCACATCTTTCTGTACAGCAACCAGTAAAAGGTTACGAAGAATGCAGGCCAATGCCATGAGGCACCCGTCTTTCCTTCGGCATCGAAGAGCGCGAACTGGCCCAGGTAATAATCCTGGTTCTTCGGTCCCAGCACGGCCCTGTAATACTCCCCTATAGCGGTTCCGTCCCTCCTGTCCTGGGCCTGCTGAAATTTTTCGGACGGCAGCGGCAGCACTTCGCCACAGGCCTTGCAGAATGTCGCCGCGTCTTCATTCGAAGCGCCGCACTTTGGACAAAACATGGATTCCCCCTGGTTCGATTTTTTAATGTATCCGGCTAGCACTTGCGCGACGTTACTTGATTACGCGGTTTAAAACAAATGTGCAGATGACCGGCTCTGTTTTATTCAGGGTTTATTGAATAACTCGTCGAGCGGATTCTTGCCGGCGGGGGCGCTGCCGGATACGCGCTTGGCGGAGTATTCCTCCTCGATGTTGTCGCGGTAGAAACTCCAGGCTGCGCCCGAGCTGCTGAAGCGGCGCCAGGTCTCCTCGCCGACGCCGCTGTACTGCAGCGTGCTGCCGTCGTCGAGCTGGACCTGCAGCAAGCGTGCACGGCCATCGTAGCCGATTGCGCGCAGCTTGCCCGAACTGATCTTCTTCATTTCCATTGCGTTTAGGGCAGGCTGAATCCGGGAACCTGTGCCGCCTTGTCCTGCTGCGCAAAATCCGCGGCGCGTTTGAAGGCGTCCTCGGCGCCTGCCGGGTCGCCCAATGCGACGCGCGCCTGGCCGATTACCTGCCAGTTTGCAGCCAGCACGCCGTTCTGGTTCCCGGCAAAACTGTTCGATTTGCCGGCCAGCGTAATTGCCTGCGCATACTGTCCCTGGTCCATGCGCAATTGCGCGAGCTGGTGCCACAGCCAGGGGTTGCGCGGTTCGATGCGCAGCGCGCGTTCCAGCGCCGAGTCGGCCGAAGCGCGATGCCCGGTCCCGTTGTCGAGCTGCGACTGGTCCAGCAGCGCGATTACCGCCCTGTTTTGCGACATTGCCGAATTCGGGACGGTTTTCAGCGGCACGCCGGCGGTTCCCTGCGGCTGGACCGGGGCAGGGGAAATCGACGGCGCGGACGGTGTCGGCACCACGGCGGCGCATCCGGCAAGCAGCGCCGCCGACACGAAAATCAGGGTGTAGCTATTTTTCAATCAAGTGACCTCTGGTTTTCATTCGAATAACCTCTGGAACCAGTTTTTCCTGCCCTTGTCCTGCTTGTCCGCCGCGGCCTTCGCATCGGCCTTGGCGGCCGCCACGTCGGCAGTCGAGGTGTCGCAGGGCGAAATCCCTGCCGGTGCGGAGCCCTTGATGAACGGCAGCATCACGCCCGACTTGCATCCCGTATCATAACGCAGACCGGTGACCGGGCCGACGTTCGCCATCTCGACATTGTCCGGCATCACCGGTTGCAGCGGTTCGGGCTGGATGTTCTTCATCATCTCGCCCCACACCGTCATCGCACCCGAGGAGCCGGTCAGGCCGGTGGAGGTGTTGTCGTCGCGGCCGACCCAGACCACCGCGACGCGGTCGCCGGTGTATCCGGCGAACCAGCTGTCGCGCAGGTCGTCGGTGGTGCCGGTCTTGCCCGCCACATTCAGTTCCGCCGGCAGCCAGTTGCCCAGCGATTGTGCGGTGCCCTCGCGCACCACGCCCTGGAGCGCCGCAGTCAGCAGGTAAACCGGTCCCGGCGGTGCGACCGGCTCGACATTCAGCGGAAAGCGCTGCAAAGCCTTGCCGTCGGCGGTCACGATGGTGCGGATTGCGCGCAGCGGCGTGCGGAAGCCGCCGTCGGCAAAGGTCTGGTAGAGCTGCGACACTTCGACCGGCGACAGTCCGAATGCGCCGAGCAGCGACGATGCGAAAGGCGGGGGC
>JBAUQH010000068.1:0-15616 GCA_049580605.1 Gallionella sp.
CGCTCAAACTGGGCGCAGGCTGCGTGCATGCCGGCCTGCTGGCCGACAAACCGCCGGCCGTCGATTCGATCCAGCCCGAACTGATGCTGCACAGCGCGTCTTGCGCAATGCATCTGCCCGATGTCAACGTGTACGCGGTCGGATGCGGCTTGGGCACCTCGATCACCGCGCAGCAACTGCTATACCAGTTGCTCAGTCGCAACACGCCGCTGGTGCTGGATGCGGACGCGCTCAACCTGCTCGCCCGGCATGGCGATCTGCAGGACGACCTGCGCGACCGCAGGCAAAGCACGGTGCTAACGCCTCACCCGGGCGAGGCTGCGCGATTGCTGGGATGCGCTGCGCAACAGATACAGGCGGATCGCGTCGCGGCCGCGCGGCAGCTGGCGCAGAAATTCGGGTGCAGCGTGGTACTGAAGGGCGCGAACAGCCTGTGTGTAACGCGCGACGGCATGCTATTTGTGAACAACACCGGCAACCCGGGCATGAGCAGCGCAGGCATGGGCGACGTGCTGACCGGCATGATCGCCGCCTTCATCGCGCAGGATCTGAGTGCCGATAACGCAATGTATTTGGCGGTGCACCTGCACGGTGCGGCTGGCGACGCGCTGGCCGAACAGCATGCAGGCATCGGCATGACCGCGGGCGAACTGACCGACTGGGCGCGCTATCTTCTGAACGCCTGGCTGGAAGGCTAGTTGGCAACACCCATCGACATTTCCGAGGAAGCCGGCGTGCGTTATCTGCACTTCGGTTCGGACTGGATCCAGGGCGCGATGCGCATCGCGCGGCCATGGAATCTGGAACTCGAATATACCCGCGAAATGATGGCGGCGCTGCTATTGCGCGACAACATCAACTGGCCGCGCAAGGTGCTGATGATCGGGCTGGGCGCGGCGTCGCTGACCAAATTCCTGTACCGCAACTTCCCGCTCGCGCATTTGACCGTGGTCGAAATCGAACCGGATGTGGTCTCAGCCGCGCGGCAGTTTTTCAGGCTGCCCGAAGACCCCAGGCGTATCAATATCGTAATCGGCGACGGAATGGAATACGTGGGGCTCAGCGAGCGGAAATTCGACCTGATCCTGGTGGACGGCTATGACCAGCACGCAAGCTCGGGCGAGCTCGATAGCCAGCTGTTTTACCAGTATTGCCGGGCACGCCTGGGCAGTCTGGGTATCCTGTCGGTCAACCTGCTCACCAGCAACCATCGCCTGGACCGCAGCATCTCGCGGATAGCCGCGGCATTCGATGATCGGGTGCTGGCCTTCCCTTCCTGCGAAAGCGGCAATGCGATCGCGCTGGCAGCCGAAGGCGATCCGGTCGAAATCTCGCTGTATGAGCTCAGGGAAAATGCACAGGCCATGGGCAAGGAAACCGGCCTCAACCTGATGCCCGGCATCGCTCGCCTAGAGCGCGCCCGGACTTGCCTGGACAACCTGTTGAAACTGTAGGCCTAAACTTCGAACTGCCGACCCTGCTCCAGCCTGACCGGCCGATAGCCTGCACAGACGGCACTGACTTCCGCGAAAATCGCATCTTCCCTGCCCGGTTCCATATGGGTGATCAGCAGCTGGACCGGGCGCTGCAGCCGACCCAGGCCCTGCGCCAGCAGTTCGGCAGTCATATGACCGGACCGCGCCGCCGCGCCGGCATTCCCGTTAAGGAAAGTGGTTTCGATCATCAGGTAGCACAGGTTATCGATCCGGTTCAATGCCGCCCAGAATGCTTCGCAATCCGTGGTGTCGCCCGAGTAAACGAAACTGCCCTTACCGCCGTCCATCCGGTAACCGACCGCGGGCACCGCATGGCGGGCCGGCAACGGGGTGATGCGCCTGCTGCCCAGCAGCACGGTGTCGCCGGGCGTGACCGGAACAAAGCGGATATAGGGATTCTCAGCCGTGGGCAGGGCAGTGTAATCCGGCCACAGCACGCCGTTCAGCAGGTTTTCCCGGAGCGCCGCGATGGTTTGCGGCAGCGCGTGCACCAGCAGTGGCCGCTTGCGCAAATAGGCCACCGCATCCGCCAGCAGCGGAATGAAGCCGCAGTGATCAAGGTGGGAATGGGTCAGGAAGACGTGCTCCACCCGAGCCATCTGATCCAGGCTCAGTTCGCCGACTCCGGTGCCGGCATCGACCAGCACATCGTCGTCGAGCAGCAGCGCGGTGGTGCGCCGCGCACCGCCGATACCGCCATAACAGCCGAGCACAACGATGTTCATTCAGCCTCCCGCCGGACATTCGGGGATTACAGCGGATACCGTAGCAAGTTCAGGGGCGCGAATCAAGGTCGGGCGGTATACCGCTGCATGGCCAGGCTGGCAGGGAACTCGCCCGCCGTTCAAATCGGTGGCACAATCAGCCCGGAGGCTGGCAGACACACTCAAACCAAAAGGGGAAATTATGGGCTTGCTGATATTTTTCGGCGTCGTCGCGGTGCTGGTTATCTACAGCATCAGTCTCTACAACCATCTGGTTAGCGTCAAGCACGCCGTGTCCAAGGCATGGGCCAACATCGATGTACTGCTCAAACAGCGCCATGACGAACTGCCCAAGCTGGTCGAAGTGTGCAAACAATACAAACAGTTCGAACAAGCCACGCTGGAGAAAGTCATCGCGGCGCGCGCCCGGGTGCATGCCGCACGCGAACGCCAGGACATCGGCGCACTTGGCCAAGCGGAAGGCGCGTTGCGCGCCGGTCTGGGCAACATCTTCGCGGTCGCGGAAGCCTACCCGGAATTGAAAGCCAATGAAAATTTCATCCGCCTGCAGAACCGCATCACCTCGCTGGAGAACGGCATCGCCGACCGCCGCGAGTTGTACAACGAAGCGGTAAACATCAACAATGTGCAGATCGAAGTTTTCCCCGCCAGCGTCATCGCCGGCATGTTCAACTTCGGCGAAAAGCCGCTGCTGGAATTCTCCGCCAGCGAGAAAGCGGATGTGGACATGAAAGCGCTGTTTAGCTGATTGCGGTTGCCTGAACATGCTGGTCTCGCTGCGCCGCGAATACGGGCACTTGGTCACTTCGGGGGCGCAGTTGCTGCTGCTGCTGATCGGAATCAGGCTGGAGTCGCGCAACGGCTGGCTGTTCGTATTGTCGCTGATGGCAGCGATCAGCATAATGGCCTGGCTGTCTGCGCTGAACAGGCTGCGCACCATACGCGACACCCCGACCTCGAAGATCGCCTCCGCTGCACAGGGTTATGTCGAACTTTCCGGACGCGGTCATCCGTTCGGGGAACCCGTTCTCGGCAAGCTTAGCCTGCTGCCCTGCCTGTGGTACCGCTACCAGATCGAACAGCGCAAGTCACAAGGCGAATGGAAGACCGTTGACCGGGGCGAAAGCGACGATACCTTCATCCTGCGCGACGAAACCGGGGAGTGCGTGGTCGATCCGGAACAGGCGGAGATACTCACCCGGCACCGCGACAAGTGGCACGATGGCGATTACCGCTATACCGAGTGGAAACTGATCGAGCACGACAACATCTACGTGATCGGGCAATTCCGCACCCAGGGCGGCAGCAGCCTGGAGTTCGACACCCGGGAAGAGATCGGCGCGCTGTTGGTAGAATGGAAAAGGGATAAGCCGGCGCTGCTCAAGCGCTTCGATCTGGACGGAAACGGCACGCTGGATATGCAGGAATGGATGCTGGCGCGGTCCGCCGCCCGGCGCGAGGTGGCAAAAATGAAACGCGAGGCCGAGGCGCAAACCGATATCAACATCATCGGCCGCCCGCGCGAAGGCCAATTGTTCCTGGTCAGCAACCTCGACCAGGCCAGGCTATCGCGCCGCTACCTGTTGTGGAGCTGGGCGCATCTGCTGATCTTCTTCGGTGCGCTGGTCGGGATGGACTGGGTATTTCAGTCCTCCCGTTTCTAGAAAGATAAAAGACAGGTTGCCGACCCGCCCCGGTAACACAACAGTCAGTGCAGATCAGTCATTCCTGCGCAGCTTCATGCGTTCAACCAAACCGTCTTTCATCACGAACTGGTGCTTCAGCGCGCCGAGCAAATGCACCACCGCCAGCCCGATCAGCACATTGACCAGAACGCCATGCACGGCATGTGCGATCACGCCGTGGTAACCATGCTCCTTGGGCAGCAGGTTTGCATCCCCCGCCAGCAGCGCCTTGCCGGTCGTGCTGGTGATCACGGTCAGGATACCGCTGAACGGCACCAGCAACAGCAGGGTGTACAACAGATGATGAACGCCCTTGGCGGCGGTCAGGAATACCGGTTTGTCGTCCAGCATCGGCGGCGTGCCGTCCCGGTGGCGGAAAAACAGTTGCGACAGCACCAGAACCAGTACCGAGACCCCCACCGCCATATGGATCAGGTATCCGGCCAGTGTCGCTTTGCTCCCGTCGGTCGCGTCGCCCAGACTGTCACCCAGATACCAGGCAACGACCAACAATACCAGGGTCAACCAATGAATGATCACCATGCGCTTGCTGTATTGCGTCATAACTTCCTGCTCCAATTGTTCGGAACCAACCGACGTGCCAGGAACAAGCCGGATAACACTCCGGATTAGCCCGCCCTGTCCGTTCCATTATTTAAAAAAGTCCGCAATTTACCGCAAACGCGCTGCTCGTGCAGCACTTTTGTTCAGATATCCCGGCAAACTCTGCTGTGATTTTCGCATAGATCTTGATCATACTATGCCTTCCATCATCGCAACGTATCGGGTCCGGTTCGCAAACGACAGGCCATCCGGACTCGTCCGGCAGGGACTAGAATTCGTTGCGACGGTCAACGGCAATATCGCGCTGTTATTCAGCAACAGCTCATTGGGATGTCGTGGCGTTGATCCTGGTCGGGCGAGAATCCTGATCTTTGGTGGATAATGCAGGGAAGCGGTACCAGACTGGCGATGGTATTCAATATTCCGGTGCTGCGTGAACTGTTACGTTTCTCCGGCGATACGCCACCTGGTGGCTAGCGCGGTACTGGCCGCTTTCGCATAACGTTGATCAGCGCTGTGTGTAGCGCGCGGTTGGATCGTCGCTTTGATCCGTGCAAAGCCGGACAGTCAATCCAGCTCGGCGGTCAATCCAGTTTTCTGTGCCACTCCACCGTGATCGAGTGGATACGCGGCCTGATCGATATCAGGGTATCCCTGGATTCCACCTGCAGGCGTGGAGCAATTGAGACGCGGTTATCTTCTTCGCTCAAATGCCAGCGGATGCTGGAAACCCAGGTGGTTAATTTCTTCAGATCGAAATAGGGGCGCAGGTTTGGCAATTTACCCAAGCCGAATCGGTCGGGCAGTTGATCGTTAGTACCCAGATTGGAAGTCCGGTCGACTCCTGTGATTGAATAGGCAAGCGGAAAGGACAAAACATCGACACCGGGAGTTGATTCATTCAAGCCGGCCTGAGCTGCATGTGAAGCAATGGCATACCCGATCAGCAACGCCCCAAGCCCGAGCTTCAGCATTACTGCCTGTGCCCGCATGAAATACGAACCAGAAATGCAAGTTTCCATTTTGCCCTCCTATTCATCTTTCCAAATGGCACAGGAGGCAGGTGGGTAACAAACACGGAGAATTTCCCGTGTCGCAGTCCCGCTGCCATAGTTTCCCTTAGGGTTTCCCTTAGGCCGGTGACTTTGCGCCCCTGCCTTTCAGCAGGTTTGCCAAGTGACTGCAGAATATTTAAAAACCACCCGGTAGTCAAAAACTGCGGTTATCAACGGTAGTTTTATTCTGATGAACGGTAAAAGGTGCGATGACCGGTTCTGCATGGCAGGACTGTACTACTGTGATTCAAATAATTTAATATTTTTATTCAAGATGTTAAAAATATTCACGGGGAAAATAGCGACTCTCGGCCGTTCAACGCACGGATCACCGGCAGACCCGGTTGCACAAATGCCGATTTCAGCCAAATTACGCGATTTTCGATTAGTCGGGGAGAATCGAGCAACATTAAAACCGGCAAACCCGGCCAAACGGGATGAGGTTAATGTTGCGTGCCGCCAACGGCGGAAGTATGTGCGGCTTGTTTGCCTGTCGATTGCGGCTGCGGGTCTTCCAGTATCTGATAGAAAACCTCGTTGCGCTTGATCATGCCCAGTTCGCTGCGTGCACGTTCCTCGATGGCGGCCGTGCCCTGCTTGAGATCAAGCACCTCGGCATTGAGTACCGCATTGCGCAACCGGGTCTGCTGGTTGAGTTGCTGCTGCGCCTCGACCTGGCGGTGCAAATCCCACACCTGCAGCCAGCTGCCCTTGCCCAGCCACAGCGGGTACTGCAGCAGCAGCAGCAGGGCAACCAGTATCAGTGTGACCGCACGCATCAGCCCAACTGATAATACGCATCGCGCCCCGGATAAGAAGCTGTATCACCCAGGTCTTCCTCGATACGCAACAACTGGTTGTATTTTGCCATGCGATCCGAGCGAGACATCGAACCGGTCTTGATCTGCAGCACATTCATGGCCACCGCGATGTCGGCGATGGTACTGTCTTCGGTCTCGCCGGAGCGGTGCGAGATCACGGCGGTATAACCGGCGCGCTTTGCCATCTCGATTGCGGCAAAGGTTTCGGTCAGGGTGCCGATCTGGTTGACCTTGATCAGGATCGAATTGGCGATGCCGCGCTTGATACCTTCGCGCAGTATCTTGGTGTTGGTCACGAAGATATCGTCGCCGACCAGTTGGATGGTTTTGCCGAGCCGGTCGGTCAGCATTTTCCAGCCGTCCCAGTCGTGTTCGCTCATGCCGTCCTCTAGACTGATGATGGGATATTTTTCCACCCAGGTGACATACAGGTCGACCATCTGCTTGGAACTCAGCACCAGTTTGTCCGCCTTGAGGTGGTACTTGCCATCCTTGTAGAATTCCGAGGCCGCCGGATCCATCCCAATAGACACGTCCGCACCCGGCACGAATCCGGCCGCCTCAATGGCTTCGACGATCACCTTTAATGCCGCTTCGTTGGAGCCCAGCGCTGGAGCGAATCCGCCTTCATCGCCGACCGTCGTCGGCAAGCCCCGCTTATGCAATAATGCTTTCAGGGCATGGAACACTTCAGCGCCAAAACGCAACGCTTCACGGAAACTCTGCGCGCCAACCGGAATGATCATGAATTCCTGCATGTCCGAACCGCCGGTCGCATGTGCCCCACCGTTGATCACATTCATCATCGGCACCGGCATTTCCATGCGGGCAGCACCGCCGAGATAGCGGTACAGCGGCAGGCCGCTCTCCTCTGCCGCGGCTCGCGCCACTGCCATTGACACCGCCAGGATCGCGTTCGCACCCAGGCGCGCTTTGCTTTCCGTGCCGTCCAGTTCGATCATGGTCTGGTCGATGAAGGCCTGTTCGGCGGCATCCAGGCCGATGATCGCTTCAGCGATCTCGGTGTTCACGTTCTCCACCGCTTTCAAAACACCCTTGCCCAGATAGCGTTGTTTGTCGCCATCGCGCAACTCGATCGCTTCCTTCTCCCCGGTGGATGCGCCGGACGGCACAGCGGCTCGTCCCATTACCCCGGATTCCAGCAATACGTCCGCTTCCACTGTCGGGTTTCCGCGTGAATCCAGTATCTCGCGTGCGATAACATCAACTATTGCACTCATTCTATTTACCTTCTTCCTTCTTTCAAACGTTTTTCAAATCGACTTTTTCTTCAATCAAACCCTGCTGCTTGACCGTTTCGTCCAGCGCTATAAGTGTTTGCAGCAACGCTTTCAGATGCCCGAGCGGGAACGCATTCGGACCGTCCGACAACGCCTTGGCAGGATTCGGATGCGTTTCCATGAACAGGCCGGATATGCCCGCCGCGACAGCGGCACGCGCCAGCACCGGCACGAACTCGCGCTGTCCGCCGCTGACGGTTCCCTGCCCGCCCGGCAGCTGCACCGAATGGGTTGCATCGAACACCACCGGACAGCCGGTACTGCGCATGACGGCAAGCGAGCGCATGTCGGACACCAGGTTGTTGTAACCGAACGACGCGCCGCGCTCGCATACCATGATGTTGTCCGCACCGCTCGCTTCGCGCGCCTTTTCAACCACGTTCTGCATATCCCAGGGCGACAGGAACTGCCCCTTCTTGATATTCACCGGACGGCCGCATTTCGCAACCGCATGGATGAAATCGGTTTGCCTGCACAGGAATGCGGGTGTCTGCAGAACATCGACCACCGCCGCGACCGGCGCGATTTCATCGATGCTGTGCACATCGGTCAACACAGGAATATTCAGTTGCGCTTTCGCTTCGCCGAGAATTTTGAGTCCGGCGTCCAGGCCAAAACCCCGGAACGATTTTCCGGAACTGCGGTTGGCCTTGTCATAGGAGGATTTGTAGATGAAGTTTATCTTCAACTCGTTGCAGATCTCTTGCAGTTTGCCTGCGGTATCGATCGCCATCTGCTGCGACTCGATCACGCACGGCCCGGCGATCAGGAACAGCGGCCGGTCCAGGCCGACATCAAATCCACACAGCTTCATGATTCAACACTCTCAGTCTGATGTCGGGCAAGCCCTTCCCGCAGTGTCAATTCCACATGCGACGTGTCGCATAGTGGATTGCCTGAGTTGGTTGCCGAGCGCTCCGCGCCGCCGTGTCCGGGCTGCACATCGAAGTTGCATAGTTTCACGCAGACACCTTCACTTTCGCATGGGTTGCCTGGCGTTGCAAAGCGGCTTCAACAAACGATTTGAACAACGGATGCCCGTTGCGCGGCGTGGAGGTGAATTCGGGGTGGAATTGCACACCGATGAACCATGGGTGCAGTGATTTCGGCAATTCCATGATTTCCGGCAGATCTTCGCTGGGGGTGCGGGCCGAAATGATCAGCCCTGATTTTTCCAGCTCAGGCACGTAATGGTTGTTGACTTCGTAGCGATGGCGGTGCCGTTCATTGACTTCGTCGCCGTAAATGCTTTGTGCCATCGTGCCTGGTTTGATCGGGCAGCGCTGCGAACCGAGTCTCATCGTTCCGCCCAGGTCTGAGTCGTTGTCGCGAATTTCGACTTTGCCGTCTCGGTCCAGCCATTCGGTGATCAGCGCAACCACCGGATGTTCGGTGGCGGGGTTGAATTCGGTGCTGTTCGCATCGGCCATGCCCGCGACGTGGCGGGCAAACTCGATTACCGCCAGCTGCATGCCGAGGCAGATGCCGAGATAAGGAACCCTGTTTTCTCGGGCAAAGCGGATCGCGGCAATCTTGCCCTCCGTTCCGCGCTTGCCGAAACCGCCCGGAACCAGAATCGCATCGAGATGCGCCAGACCCTGCATGCCGGCGGTTTCCAGCGCTTCGGAATCGATATATTCGATTTTCACCTGGGTGGCGGTATGCATCCCGGCATGCCGCAGCGCCTCGATCAGCGACTTGTACGATTCGGTCAGGTCGACATATTTCCCGACCATGCCGATGGTGATCCGATGTTGCAGATTTTCCTGTGACTTCACCAGTTTTTCCCATACCGACAGATCGGCGAGCGGCAGATCCATTCTAAGCTCCTCGCAAACGATGCGATCCAGGCCTTGCTGGTTGAGCATTTGCGGCACCTTGTAAATGCTGTCCACGTCCCACATCGAAATCACCGCCTCTTCGCGCACATTCGCAAACAGCGAAATCTTGGCGCGCTCATCGTCGGGAATGCGCCGGTCGGCACGGCAGATCAGCGCGGTCGGGAAAATACCGATTTCGCGCAGTTTCTGCACGCTGTGCTGGGTCGGCTTGGTTTTCAGTTCGCCGGCAGTGGCGATGTACGGGACCAGGGTCAGGTGCACATAGGCGACCTGATTGCGGCCCAGCCGCAAACCCATCTGCCGGGCGGCTTCCAGGAACGGCAGCGACTCGATGTCACCGACCGTCCCGCCGATTTCGATGATTGCCACGTCGGCATTGCCGTCATGCGAGGCGGCCGCACCGCGCTCGATGAACTCCTGGATTTCGTTGGTGATATGCGGGATAACCTGCACGGTCTTGCCCAGATATTCGCCGCGCCTTTCCTTGCGTATCACGCTGTCGTAGATCTGGCCGGTAGTAAAGTTGTTGGCCTTGCGCATCTTCGCGGAAATGAAACGCTCGTAGTGCCCCAGGTCCAGATCGGTTTCCGCGCCGTCCTCTGTCACGAAAACCTCGCCGTGCTGGAACGGGCTCATCGTACCGGGATCCACGTTGATATAGGGGTCGAGCTTGAGCATCGTTACTTTCAGGCCGCGCGATTCGAGAATTGCGGCAAGCGAAGCGGCGGCGATGCCCTTCCCCAGAGAAGAAACAACGCCGCCCGTGATAAAAATGTACTTGGTCATGCGGATGCCCGGATATAACCTGCCGTGATGCTGTCGTCTGCAGACAGCTGGCGGAAAGGCTAATGATTTTAGCAAATGCTTTCGTAGGCGGCGATGATACCGTAAATCGATCCGCTATCAAAATCCGATACGATCACCCTGCTTGCCCGGGTACAGGGTGTATACGTATTCCAGTGTCCTGCTTTAACCGGCCCAGGCCAGGCGCCAGGCCCGTTGCGGCAGGGATTGCCTAATGCAGCAACAGGGATTGCTGGACCGATACTGCGCAAACCGACATCAGCGTGCCTGGCAGCAGGCCGAGCAACAGCAGGCCGATGCCGTTCAGGCTCAACAGCAGCGTCGTATCCTGCCCGAAGATGATAGCTTCGTGGCTTTCCGGCGCATCGAAATACATCAGCTTGACGATGCGCAGATAGTAGAACGCGCCGATCAGGGAGAACAGCACCGCCGCAACAGCCAGCCATACATGGCCGGACTGCACGACGGCGTTCAGTACCGAGAATTTTGCGTAGAAACCCACCGTGGGCGGAATCCCGGCCATCGAGAACATCAGCAGCAGCATCAGGAAGGCAAGCCAGGGACTGCGCTGGTTCAGTCCTTTGAAGTCGCTCAGGTTGTCAGCCTCGAATCCGACCCTGGACAGCATCATGATCATGCCGAAGGAACCCAGCGTCATCAGCACATAGACCACCGCGTAGAACATCGACGAGCCGTAGCCCTCCGTGTCGCCGCTGATGAATCCCAGCAGCAAAAACCCCATGTGCGCGATCGTCGAGTATGCAAGCATGCGCTTCAGGTTGGTCTGCGCGATTGCAGTGATATTGCCGAGCGACATTGAGGCGATGGCAAGAATGATCAGCATGCCCGACCATTGCTGCACCAGCGGTTGCAGGCCGGATACCAGCAGGCGCGAGACGAAAGCGAATGCGGCGAGTTTCGGGGCCGATCCGATCAGCATGGTCATTGCGGTCGGCGCGCCGTGATACACGTCGGGCAACCACATGTGGAATGGCACCACACCGAGTTTGAACGCCAGACCGGACACGACGAACACCAGTCCGAACACCAACAGGGTGTTGTTCGCGGCCCCGGACTGGATCGACCTGGACACCGCGTCCAGTTGCAGCGAACCGGTTGCACCGTACAGCATCGACATGCCGTACAGCAGCAGGCCCGAAGCCAGCGCGCCGAGGATGAAGTACTTCATCGCGGCCTCGGTGGCGATCGCGGAATCGCGCTGTAGCGCAACCATCGCATACAGGCTCAGCGACAGCAGCTCCAGGCCCAGGTAAAGCGATATGAAATGATTCGCGGAGATCATCACCATCATGCCCAGCGTTGCAAACAGCGTCAGCACCATGAACTCGCCGCTGAACAGATCGCGCACGGTCAGATACTGGCGCGAATACACCAGCATCATCGAGACCGACAGATAGGTCAGCAATTTCAGCACGTCGGACATCAGGTCATCCACGAACATGTTGTGAAAAACCTGCGCCACGCCGTTGTGATGCGTGCCGACGGTGATCAGCGCGCACACCATCAGGGTGAGCTGCACCAGCAAGTAGGTGATCAGCCTGCCGCTTTGCTTGATCAGCGAATCCGCGATCAGGATCACGCATGTCATGACCAGCAAAAAGATTTCCGGACTGGCCGGCAACAAATTTGTCATCAAATCCATATTCATCTCAAACCCAGTCGTAAATCGTTAATTTCCGGCAGATCGTTTCAAGCTGTTTCCCGATCACGGCAATTTGGATCTTGCCGCGTGCACCAGCAAATCGTTTACCGACACATGCAGAATTTCACTGAACGGCAACGGATACAGTCCCATGCCCAGCACGGCAATCACCAGGATCGTGAAAATCGATTTTTCGCGCAGGGTGATATCGGCCAGTTTGGCAACCTGCGCGTTGGCGATCGCGCCGAAGATCACCCGTTTGTACATCCACAGCGTATAGGCTGCGCCGAAAATCAGCGTGGATGCAGCGGCAAACGCATACCAGAAGTTGGTTCTCACCGTGCCGAGTATCACCATGAATTCGCCGACGAAGCCGCTGGTGCCCGGCAGTCCGACATTGGCCATAGCGAACAGCATGAAGAATGCGGAGAATACCGGCATGGTGTTTGCAACGCCGCCGTAGTCGGCAATATTGCGCGAGTGCATCCGGTCGTACAGCACCCCGATGCAGAGGAACAGTGCGCCGGATACGAAGCCGTGCGAAATCATCTGCAGCAGCGCGCCTTCCATGCCGTAATCGTTGAAGATGAACAGGCCCAGCGTGACAAAACCCATGTGCGAGATGGACGAATAGGCCACCAGCTTCTTCATGTCGGTCTGGGTCAGCGCGACCAGTCCGATGTACACCACCGCAACCAGCGACAGCGCGATCATCATGCCGGCCAGGTGATGGCTGGCATCCGGCACGATCGGAATCGACAGGCGCAGGAAACCGTAAGCGCCCATTTTCAGCATGATCGCCGCCAGGATCACCGAACCGCCGGTCGGTGCTTCGACGTGCGCATCCGGCAGCCAGGTATGCACCGGAACCATCGGCACCTTGACCGCAAAAGCGAAGAAGAATGCGATGAAGATCAGGATCTGCGCGGTCATCGGGATAGCGACCCGGTGGAAATCGAGTATCTCGAAGCTGCCGCCGGTCTGATTGTAGAGATAGATCAAAGCAACCAGCATCAGCAGCGAACCGAGCAGGGTGTAGAGGAAGAATTTCACCGCGGCATACACGCGGTTGGCTCCGCCCCATACGCCGATGATCAGGAACATCGGGATCAGCATCGCTTCCCAGAACACATAGAACAGGATCGCATCCAGCGCCGCGAACACGCCGATCATGATTCCGGACATGATCAGGAAAGACGCCATGTATTGCGCGACGCGCTTTTCGATCACGCGCCATCCGGCCAGCACCACGATGGGCGTGAAGAACGAGGTAAGCAGGATGAACAGCACCGAAATACCGTCCACTCCCACGTGATAGTGGATGTTGAATCGCGTTATCCAGTTGTGCATCTCGACGAACTGCATCTCCGAGGTGTCGCGCACGAAACCGGTATACAGCGGGATCGTCACCAGAAAGCCCAGCACCGAGCCGACCAGCGCCAGCATGCGCGCCAGGGGGGCATTCTTGTCGTCGCCGGTTGCCAGCACCAGTATGCCGAACAGGATAGGCAGCCAGATCGCAACACTAATCACAGGTAATCCCAGAAACATGCTTTATTCCTTCACTTTCGCGATCACTTTATAACGATACATGGGTGCCCCAAAAAATCCGGAGTTCGCCAAAATGCAAGGCGCAAGAATAATTTCGCCGCGCCGCATATGAAGGATATGTCAGCAAGAAATTTTTCCCGCAACGCAGCAGTTGGGATGAAATCCGGGTTTTTTGAGGTGCCCATATCAATGGAACCAGTTCCGCACCGTCAGCAGCACGAACACGCCGATGATCATCGAGAACGCATAGTGGTATATGTAGCCGGATTGCAGGCGTCTCAGCACACCGGAAAACAGGCCCACCAGCCTGGCCGTTCCGTTCACCATCACGCCGTCGATCAGCTTGATATCGCCGAATTTCCACAGCAGGCCGCTGGCACCGCGCGCGCCTCCTGCAAAGAACCAGTCATTGAAGCGGTCGAAATAGTACTTGTTGTCCAGCAGGGTATAGATGAAGCTGAAACGCTTCTGCAAAGCGGCCGGGATATCCGGGCGTTTCATGTAGAACACCCAAGCGGTCACGAACCCCGACAGGGCCATCCAGAACGGATATCCGTAGAGCGCATGCAAGGCCTTGTTCAACGGTCCGTGAAACTCGTCTGCCAGTTCGGCCATCACCGGGTGCCCGGCCGAAATGTAGATGGCATCCCTGAAATAGCCGCCAAACAGTATCGGTTCGATCGTCAGATAGCCGATGACAACCGACGGGATGGCCAGCATGACCAGCGGCAGGGTAACCACCCAGGGCGATTCGTGCGGCTTCTGCCCCGGCGCGAGTCCATGGTGATGGCCTGATGCTGCATCTGCATCATGATGGCCGGGTTTGCCGAAACGCTCCTCGCCATGGAACACCAGGAAGTACAGGCGGAATGTGTAGAATGCGGTCACGAACACGCCGGCCACCACCGCAAAATAGGCGACGCCGGCACCCGGCAGGTGCGACAGGCCGACGGCTTCGATGATGCTGTCCTTGGAATAGAAACCGGAGAAGAACGGTGCGCCGATCAGCGCCAGCGATCCAAACAGAAAAGTGAGCCAGGTGATCGGCATGTACTTCCTGAGGCCGCCCATGTTGCGGATATCCTGGTCGTGGTGCATCGCAATGATCACACTGCCGGCGGCCAGGAACAGCAGGGCCTTGAAGAATGCGTGGGTCATCAGGTGGAAGATCGCGACTGAATAGGCCGAAGCGCCCAGCGCAACGGTCATGTAGCCGAGCTGGGACAGCGTCGAATAGGCGATTACCCGCTTGATGTCGTTCTGGATCATGCCAAGGAAACCCATGAACAGCGCGGTGATCGCGCCGATCACCATCACGAAGGACAGCGCCGCATCGGACAGCTCGAACAGCGGCGACATGCGCGCAACCATGAAGATGCCGGCGGTCACCATGGTTGCGGCATGGATCAGCGCGGAGATCGGGGTCGGGCCTTCCATCGAATCGGGCAGCCAGACATGCAGCGGAAACTGCGCCGACTTGCCCATCGCGCCGATGAACAGCAGGATGCAGATCGCGGTCATCAGGTTCACATGCATGCCGGGAATAGGCGCGATATCATTGGTATGGCCGGCCGCATTCGCGAACACCGCGGCATAGTCCAGCGTGCCGAACACCATCAGCACCAGCGCGATGCCCAGCAGAAAACCGAAGTCGCCGACCCGGTTCACCAGGAAGGCTTTCAGGTTCGCATAGATCGCGGTCGGCCGGTCGTACCAGAAACCGATCAGCAGGTAGGAGACCAGACCCACCGCTTCCCAGCCGAAGAACAGCTGCATGAAATTATTGGCCATCACCAGCATCAGCATCGAGAAGGTGTACAGCGAGATGTAGCTGAAGAAGCGCTGGTAGCCGGCATCTTCACTCATGTAGCCGATGGTGTAGATGTGCACCATCAGCGAGACGAAGGTGACCACCAGCATCATCAGCGCGGTGAGGCTGTCGATCAGGAATCCGACCTGGAACCTGGCATCGCCGGAGGTCAGCCAGGTATAGACCGAACCGTTGAAGCGGTGGCCTTCCTGGACATCCTTGAATATCGCCAGCGAAGCCAGGAACGAAACCGTCACCAGCAGTATCGTGATGCGGTGCGACCAGCTTCGGCCCAGCCAT
>JBAUQH010000069.1:0-26760 GCA_049580605.1 Gallionella sp.
ACGCCCGGCGCAATGCTCCTGAAAACCGGATCAAGATGCCCGACGATCGGCTCCTCGCCGCCTATCATCAGGCAGAAGCCGCGTTCCTCGCCGAACACGCCGCCGCTGGTGCCGCAATCGACATAATGTATCCCGCGGGCCTGCAATTCTTTCGCCCGGCGGATATCGTCGCGGTAGTAGCTGTTGCCGCCGTCGATGATGATGTCGCCGGTTTCCAGGTGCCCGGCCAGCTCCGTAATGGCCCCGTCGGTGACGCCGGCGGGCAGCATCACCCAGACCGCGCGCGGCTTGGGCAGCTTCGCGACCAGTTCCACGACCGACGCGGCGCCTTCAATCGCACCCGCCGCGAGTTTTTCGACTGCATCGGGATTCACGTCGTAAACGACCGTGCGATGGCCCGACCCGTTCAAGCGCCGTACCAGTCCGGCGCCCATTCTTCCCAAACCGATCATGCCCAGGTGCATCGTCACACTCCTTTTTATTATTAGCTGCGGCACGAGTCTCGCGGACTCGGTCATTCATTCTGCAAAATATCTCCGTCCGCTACCATCCCCGGCAATTACGCTGCGCTGATTGCCCGCAGGCGCGCCTTCAGCATATCGATTTCTTCGAGCAGTTGCAGCGCCAGTGCAGCACCGGCAACATCGATATCGAGATCCCGCTGTAAACGCAGCGCCATCCGGGCACGGTGCAGGCTGGCTCCGCCGAAACGCCAGCGTGCGGGTTCACGGCCCTGCGGTTCCAGCACGCCGACATCCACCAGCGCGATGATCTGCTCGTCCCGGACTGCGCAGGCAATGCACAGGTCGTCCAATGTCAGGCCGGTCTGTTCTTCGAGTATGCATATGGAATATTGCGGCAGGTCATTTTCATTGTTCATTTTCCATATCCCTATTTTGGCACTCCCAATTTGGTGCGTGGATTGAAGTTAAGTTCCTTTTCCATTTTCCGGTACAGCGCCTTGGCCGATTCGCTGTCGGCAGCCGGCAGTGCAATCGCGAGTATCACATAGCAATCGCCGGACGGGTCGCCCGGCAGGCCGCGTCCTTTCAACCGCAGTTTGCGCCCGGAGGTCGAACCCTCGGGTATCCTGAGTTCCACGATGCCGCCGAGCGTCGGCACTTTCACGGTTGCGCCCAGTGCCGCCTCCCAGGGTGCGACCGGCAGATCGAGAAAGAGATCGCGTCCTTCAACCCGGTAGAACGGGTGCGGCTGGAATTCGACCTCCAGGTACAAATCCCCGGCCTGCCCGCTCCCGATGCCCGGACTGCCCTGGCCGCCGAGACGGATATGCTGGCCTTCGCGGATTCCCTTGGGTATGGTCACATTAAGCACCCGTTCACGGGTGATTACGTGACCCTGATCGTCGACCGAGGGCACGCGCAGCGTGATGGAGCGTGTCGCGCCGTGGTATGCGTCTTCCAGATCGATGCGTATCCTGGCGTGGTGATCTTCACCCCTGGCACGGTATGCAGCGCGCCCTTGCCCGCCCGCAGCGAAGTCGCGACCGAACAGCGAGGAGAAGAAGTCGCTGTAGCCGCCGTCTCCGGAACCGCCGCCGCTGAACTCGAAGCCGGCGTTCCAGTCCGGCGGCGGGCGAAACTCCTGCCCGCCTTTCCAGTTGGCGCCAAGCTGATCGTAGGCCGCGCGTTTCTCGGGATCCTTCAGCACTTCATAGGCCTCGCCGAGTTCCTTGAAACGCGCTTCGGCATCGGCCTCCTTGCTGACATCCGGATGGTATTTGCGGGCCAGCTTGCGGTAGGTACGCTTGATCTCGTCCTGGGTCGCTTCGCGCGCGACCCCCATGATCTTATAATAGTCCTTGTATTCCATATACCAGCCTCCAGTAACGATTCCCTACTGCACGGTTCCCTGCTGCAATCATTCCGGGAAACCTCGATCAGGTTCCCAAGCGTATTCCTTCCGGGATGTTGAATCAACGCACCCAGGGTTGACGGTAAAACCGTTCCAGCTGATTGTGCACAGAAAAGCAGCAATTTTTCAGCACCTGCGGGGCGGTAAAAAAATACTCGGTCGTCACCGCAAAGAATTCCGCCGGGCTGGTCGCGGCATAGGGATCGATCAATGTGCTTTCACCCGCTTCCACCTGCGCGCACAGCGCACGGTATGCCGCACTGAAATCCGCCGTCCATTTTTCCCGGCTCATGCCCCGCCGCAGTGGCGGCATGCCGTTGTTTGCGCCGTTTCGACCGTCCAGTTTGTGCGCGAACTCGTGCAACACCACATTGCGTCCCGGCTGCAATTCCCGGCAGTCGCGTTGCACGTCATCCCACGACAGGATCACCGGACCGCGCAGCCAGGACTCGCCCGTCAGGTCCCTTGTTTCGCTGTGCACCAAACCGAACGCATCGCGCTGTTCGTGATTGACCCGGAACGCGCCGGGGTAGAGGATGACCTCGACCCAGTTGTCGAAGTAATCGATGTCCAGATTCAGGATCAGCAAACAGGCCTGCGCGGCCACCGTCACGCGCATCGGCAGCGTCGCTTCCAGGCCCTGCGCGCCGTTGATCGCCTTCGCGTGCAGGAACCACGCGGCCAGTTCGCGCAGGTGCGCCATTTGCACTGCGTCGAGCCCCTGCAGCAATGCCATATGCCGGGTCACATCCTGCCAGGCAGTGTGCGGGATCGGATCACGGTCCAGTATCCGGCGCATACGCCAGCGCCGCATCGTGTCGTGCAACGAATTCATTTCATTCCTCGATCCATTCTGCATTGCCTGATCGGCAGAGGTGCCTCATTTCCACATCACGTTCTCTTTCGCTTTTGCCGCGGCCGCAAGCAGGTTGATCAGCGGAAATGCCCGATGGGCCATGCTGACCGGCGTTTCATTTTCATCCGGGTCCGCAACCGGGACGGGAAATTTTTCCGACTCGATCGCTTTCCTGAGCCGGTCCAGCGCGGCAGGAACGTCTTCCGCCCGGATGGCGCCGGGCACGGTTGCGCTGTGCCCCATCTTCTTCAGCATCGCAAGCGCGACATCGCCAAACATGGTGATGTCGGCATAGGCTTTGGTCGTAAATGTCACCAGCATGGTCTAGTCCTCCCGTAAACAATCAAGTGAATAATCGGTTTGATGGCGGCGATAATCCGGATACACATGGGTCTGCGCCAGCGCAGACCGGCAGAACGGTAAATTGCGAACTTCGCTCTGCCTCCAACTCAAGTATTCGGCCACTGAAGTATCGGATAGAATACATGTTTCAAATTTCAACTTACGCCAGGACACATCATGTATCTAATCGCCCCAAGCATACTCTCCGCCAATTTCGCCAGACTGGGCGAGGAAGTCGACAATGTTCTTGCCGCCGGCGCGGACATCGTGCACTTCGACGTGATGGACAACCATTATGTTCCCAACCTGACCATCGGTCCGCTGGTTTGTGAAGCGCTGCGCAAACATGGCGTGACCGCGCCGATCGACGTGCACCTGATGGTCAAGCCGGTGGATCGCATCATCCCCGATTTTGCCAAGGCGGGCGCCACTTACGTCACCTTTCACCCGGAAGCTTCCGAGCACATCGACCGCACCATCGGCCTGATCAAGGAGAGCGGCTGCAAAGCGGGGCTGGTGTTCAATCCCGCCACACCGCTGGATGTGCTGGAATGGACACTACCCAAGCTGGATATGGTATTGCTGATGTCGGTGAATCCCGGCTTCGGCGGTCAGAAATTCATCCCTTACGTGCTGGACAAGGCGCGTGCGGTGCGCAAGATGATAGACGCGGGCAAATACAGCTGCCGGCTGGAGATCGACGGCGGCGTCGGCCCGGCCAACATTCGCGAGGTGGCGGAGGCCGGTGTGGATACTTTCGTGGCCGGTTCCGCTATATTCGGCAAACGCAATGAAAATGACAGGAATCGCTATGACACCATCGTCGGCGAAATGCGCGCCGAACTGGCGAAAGTGAAGAAGTGATGGAGCCGGTCCATTTTCCGCTTGAAATCTCTGCAATCGTCATCGACCTGGATGGCACGTTGTTGCATACCGCGCCCGAACTCACCGAAGCGGCCAACCGCATGCTGCGAGACATGGATTACACCCAGGTTTCGCAGGAATTGCTGATGAGCTACATCGGCAACGGCATCAGCTGGCTGGTCAAGCGCGCGCTGACCGGCGATATGCACGCCACGCCGGATGCGGCGCTGTACGAGCATGCGATGCCGATCTTCGAAAAGCATTACGCCGAGTTGCTGTTGAACAGCAAGCCGTTCGGCGGCGTGATCGAGGGTCTGGATGCGATGCAGGCCGCGGGTTTCCGCCTGGGTTGCATCACCAACAAATTGGCGCGTTACACCGAGCCGTTGCTGAAGGGTACCGGTCTGGCGAAGTATTTCGAGATCGTATTGTCCGGGGACACGCTTGCGGAAAAAAAGCCCCATCCGATGCCGCTGCTGCATGCGGCAGAATTCTTCGGCATTCCGGTAAAAAGGCTGCTGCTGATCGGCGATTCGCTCAACGACACCGTTGCCGCACGCGCGGCCAGATGTCCGGTGTTCTGTGTGCCCTACGGCTACAATCACGGCGAACCGGTCGATAGCCTGTTCCTGGACGCGGTAATTTCCGACCTGTCCGCCGCGCTGCCGCTGATCCGGCACGTCTGAACATGAAACCGCATAACTTCCGCAATCCGCAAGAAACCGCAACCTGGCGATGGTGCTAAACGCATCGCCCGGTTTGCCGGGACATTGTCCCGGCGCAGTTTCGAACAGCTAATACGGAGGTTATCCATGCCGCAACCCATTACCGAACCAGAATTCAACGCACTCGCCGAACAGGGCTATAACCGCATTCCGCTGGCATGCGAAACCTTTGCCGACCTCGATACCCCGTTGTCGCTGTACCTCAAACTCGCCAACAAGCCGTATTCCTACCTGCTCGAATCGGTGCAGGGCGGCGAACGCTTCGGGCGCTATTCCTTCATCGGCCTGCCGGCCGACACGCACATAGCGGTGCGCGGCAATCAGGTGACCCTGACCCACCGGGATAACGCGACCAGCCACGAGGTCGATAATCCGCTGGACTATATCAGCGAATACCAGTCGCGCTTCAAGGTTGCGCCGCTGCCGGACCTGCCGCGCTTTACCGGCGGGCTGGCCGGTTACTTCGGCTATGAAACGATACGCTATATCGAGCCCCGCCTGGCCCAAGCCGGCAAAAACTGTCCACAAAAGCCCGATGTGATCGGCGCACCCGACATCCTGCTGATGCTGACCGAACAGCTTGCGGTGATCGACAACCTGTCCGGCAAGCTCACGTTCATCGTCTATGCGAATCCGGCGATGGACGACGCCTATGAACTGGCACACGAAAGGCTGCGCCAACTGGTCGCGCTGATGCGCATGCCGGCGAAAATTCCGCACGCACCGCCGATGCACGGCGGCACGGCCGCTTCGGAATTCGGCGAAACCGCATTCAAGCAGGCTGTGGAAAAAGCCAAGCGTTACATCTTCGACGGCGACATCATGCAGGTGGTGCTGGCGCAGCGCATGTCGCAACCCTTTCCCGCGTCGCCGCTGTCGCTGTACCGCGCGTTGCGCAGCGTGAACCCGTCGCCCTACATGTTTTATTACGACATGGGCGACCATCATGTGGTTGGCGCATCGCCCGAGATACTGGTGCGACTGGAGGGTGATGTCGTCACCGTGCGCCCGATCGCCGGAACCCGCCCGCGCGGCAAGACACAACAGCAGGATACCGGCCTCGCGGAAGAACTGCTGGCCGACCCGAAGGAACTGGCCGAACACCTGATGCTGATCGACCTGGGCCGCAACGATATCGGCCGTGTCGCGCGCTTCGGCACCGTGAAGCTGACCGAAAAAATGATCATCGAACGCTACTCGCACGTTATGCACATCGTGTCCAACGTCGAAGCCAGGCTCAAGCCCGGCTACAACGCGATGGACGTGCTCAAGGCGACTTTTCCCGCCGGCACGGTTTCGGGCGCCGCCAAGGTACGCGCGATGGAAATCATCGACGAACTGGAACCCAGCAAGCGGGGTATCTACGCCGGCGCGGTCGGCTACCTCGGCTTCAATGGCGACATGGATCTCGCGATCGCGCTGCGCACCGCGGTGGTGAAGGACAACATGCTCTACGTGCAGGCCGGCGCCGGCATCGTTGCCGATTCGGTACCGGAAAGTGAATGGATAGAAACCCAGAACAAGGCGCGCGCGGTGCTGCGCTCGGCTGAAATGGTGCTCAACGGGCTGGATGCGGAACTTCCGCGTTAAGCCATGCTGCGCCTGACCGAAATCAAGCTGCCGCTCGGCCATTCCGACGACGACATCAAGGCTGCGATTATCGGGCGGCTGGATATCGCGGCCGATGAATTGCTCAGCCATGTCGTGTTCAAGCGCGGCACCGATGCGCGCAAACACAACGCAATCCTGTACAGTTACACGCTGGACGTCGCCCTGCGCGATGAGGCAGCGATACTCGAACGCTGCAAAAATGATGCGCATGTCCGAATCACGCCGGATACAAGATACCACTTTGTGGCCCATGCGCCTGCGGATTTCATTTCGAAGGTGGAACAAGGCGGCGGCGAGCGAACGACGCAGACAGCGCAATCAGCACGGCAAGGAGTGAACGAGGAAGCCAACACAGGTCCGCCGATGAAATGGAATCCGAAGCGGCCGGTCGTGGTCGGCATGGGACCCGCCGGAATTTTTGCCGGGCTGCTGCTCGCGCAGATGGGCTTCCGCCCGCTGATTCTGGAACGCGGCAAGGCGGTGCGCGAGCGAACCAGGGACACATGGGATCTGTGGCGTAAGGGCGTGCTGAATCCCGAATCCAACGTGCAATTCGGCGAGGGCGGCGCGGGGACTTTCTCCGACGGCAAACTTTACAGCCAGATCAAGGACCCGCGCTTTCTCGGGCGCAAGGTGCTGGATGAATTCGTCAAGGCCGGCGCGCCGGAAGAGATTCTGTACGTGAGCCATCCGCACATCGGCACGTTTAAACTGGTGGGTATGGTCGAGAAAATGCGCGCGACGATACAGTCGCTGGGTGGCGAGATCCGCTTCGAAAGCCGCGTCGACGATATCGAGACCGCGGACGGACCCGGTAGCGCCAGGCATGTTACCGGCGTTGTGCTCGCCGGCGGCGAGCGCATCGCGACCGACCACCTGGTGCTGGCGGTCGGCCACAGCGCGCGCGACACCTTCGAGATGCTTCACAGGCGCGGCATCCATATCGAACCCAAACCGTTTTCGGTCGGTTTCCGGATCGAGCACCCGCAGTCGCTGATCGATGCGGCACGCTACGGCAGGAACGCAGGCAACCCGCAGCTCGGTGCGGCCGACTACAAACTTGTACATCATGCGAAGAATGGCCGTACGGTATACAGCTTTTGCATGTGTCCGGGCGGCACGGTGGTCGCGGCGACTTCCGAACCGGGGCGCGTGGTGACCAACGGCATGAGCCAGTACTCGCGCAACGAACGCAACGCCAACAGCGGCATCGTGGTCGGCATCACGCCGGAACAGGATTATCCAGGCGACGTTCTCGCAGGAGTTGAATTCCAGCGCCGCTGGGAATCGCGCGGGTTCGAACTGGGCGGAAGAAATTACTGCGCGCCCGGACAACTGGTCGGCGATTTTCTCGCGGGCAGGCCCTCGACGAAATTCGGCGGGGTGCTGCCGTCCTATACGCCCGGCGTGCACCCGACCGACCTGTCCACTGCGCTGCCGGATTATGCGGTCGAAGCGATACGCGAAGCCCTGCCGGCGTTTGCGAAGCAGATCAGGGGTTACGATATGGCCGATGCGGTGCTGACCGGCGTGGAAACGCGCACTTCCTCGCCGATACGCATCCGGCGCAACCGCGACGATTACCAGAGCATCAACACCCGCGGCCTTTATCCGAGCGGCGAAGGCGCGGGCTACGCGGGCGGGATTCTTTCCGCCGCCGTGGACGGAATGGAGGTTGCCGAAGCGGTGGCTTTAAGTATCATGCGAACCATCAAGAAATAATTGGAACAGACATGCTTTTGATGATCGACAACTACGACTCCTTCACCTACAACCTGGTGCAGTATTTCGCCGAACTGGGTGCTGACGTGGTGGTGCACCGCAACGATGAGATCAGCGTCGAACAGATCGAACTGCTCAACCCGCAACACATCGTGATATCGCCCGGCCCCTGCACGCCGAACGAAGCGGGCATCTCGGTGGCAACGATCCTGCATTTCGCCGGTAAAATCCCGATTCTCGGCGTGTGCCTCGGCCACCAGAGCATCGGGCAGGCATTCGGCGGACACATCATCCATGCCAAGCAATTGATGCACGGCAAGACCTCGCTGATCCATCACAACAACACCGGCGTGTTCACCGGGCTTCCCAATCCGTTCACAGCGACGCGTTACCACTCGCTGGTGATCGAGCGCGAGACACTGCCGGACTGCCTGGAGATCACCGCTTGGACCGACGATGGCGAGATCATGGGTGTGCGCCACAAGACGCTGGCCGTGCATGGCGTGCAGTTTCACCCCGAATCGATACTCACCGAGCATGGCCACGACATGCTGGAGAATTTCCTGAAAGGAAAAAAATAGCCATGATCACACCGCAACAGGCATTGACCCGATTGATCGAACTGCGCGAAATATTTTACGATGAAATGCTGTCGCTGATGCGCCAGATCATGAGCGGCGAAGTCACACAGGCGCAGATTGCGGGAATACTCGTCGGCCTGCGTGTGAAGAAGGAAACCGTCGGCGAAATTTCCGCCGCCGCGCAGGTGATGCGCGAATTTGCCGCCAAGGTGCCAGTCAGCAACCGCACCCATCTGGTGGATACCTGCGGCACCGGCGGCGATGCCGCCCACACCTTCAATATTTCCACCGCCAGCGCGCTGGTCGCGGCAGCCGCGGGTGCCCGGGTCGCCAAGCACGGGGGCCGTTCGGTGTCTTCGACCTGCGGCTCGGCCGATGTACTGGAAGCGCTCGGCGTCAATCTCGGCCTGACCCCCGAACAGGTCGGCCAGTGCATAGACCGGATTGGCATCGGCTTCATGTTCGCGCCCAATTTTCACGGCGCGATGAAATACGCCCAGCCGGTGCGCCGCGAACTCGGCGTACGCACGATCTTCAACGTGCTGGGTCCGCTGACCAACCCCGCCGGCGCGGAAAACCAGGTGCTGGGCGTGTTCCATCCGGACCTTGTCGGCATCCAGGCGCGCGTGCTGCAGCGCCTCGGCAGCCGGCATGTGCTGGTCGTGCACGGCGAGGATGGCATGGATGAAATCTCGATCGGGGGCGGCACCTATATTGCGGAACTAAAAGACGATAAGGTCACCGAATACACCGTCCATCCGGATCAGTTCGGCATGACGGCCGCGCCGCTTGACCGGCTGAAGGTGGGCAATATCAACGAGGCTTGCGAAAAACTTTCCGGTGTGTTGAACGGCGAACCCGGAGCGCCGCGTGACATCGTGCAACTGAACGCGGGTGCGGCAATTTATGTTGCGGGTCTGGCCGGCTCACTGCAAGCAGGCGTCGAAAAAGCCGACCAGGTAATTGCGAATGGCGCGGCAAAAGCCAAGCTGGACCAACTGATCGCGCTGAGCAACAGCTTCAAGGTTTAGCCGCGGCTGCCGGTCTGCGTCGCCGGAAACCCGCAACCGGATGGGCCTGGCCGCATAGCGGCCGCTCTATTATCCAGCGAGGATTTGACGATGAAATTCCGATTCCTGATTGTTGCAACGGTGCTGGTCTTTTCCGGCGGTATCGCCACCTACCTGTTCTGGCAACAAATCCGGCCGCCATCGGCACCTGTGCAGCTTCTAGCACCTCCGTCCGCGCCGCCCGCCGTACTTCCCGAGGTGCGCAACGTCGTCGAAGCCCCGCCGTCCCAACCTCCGCTGCCGGCATTGGCAGACAGCGACAAACTGTTACTCGATGCGCTGGCTGGACTGGTGGGCAACAAGTCGTTGATGGGACTCTTCCATGCCGACCGCTTCATTCGCAATTTCGTGGCCACCATTGACAATCTCCCCGGCCGGCGCGCGCCGATGGGCGTGTTGCCGGTCGTGCCGGCTCCCGGCGCGTTTGCCGCGTCCAGCGCGACGGGCAGCCTGACAATCAGTCCCGGGAACGCAGCCCGCTATTCGGCCTATGTAAAAATAGCCGAGGCGATCGACGCAAAAAAACTGGTCGGCTTGTATGTGCGCCTCTATCCGTTGTTCCAGCAGGCCTACGAAGCGCTTGGCTACCCCAATAAATATTTCAATGACCGGCTGGTTGTGGCGCTGGACGACCTGCTGGCTGCCCCGATAGCCACTGCTCCGGTACAACTTGTCCAGCCCAACGTGTACTACCGGTATGCCGACCCCGGCCTGGAAAGCCGATCGATCGGCCAGCGTATCCTGATGCGCCTGGGAAGCAAAAACGAAGATCTGGTCAAGGCCAGGCTGCGCGAGATCAAGGAGGAACTGCTGCGCCACCTGCATCAGGAAAAGGTCGTTCAGCCCGGTTGAGCGGGCCGGCCAAGACCGGGTCAGGGACGATTGATCGTCGCGAGCAGGTCGGCCACGGTCGGATATGCCAGCTTCACCCGCAGCTCGCGTTTCATGCGCAGGTTGGTCAGGCGGCGCGATTCATTCATGAACGACAGCAGCGAAGGCGACAAAACTTGCTGCGCTTCGGCGCGGCTGATGCGCGGCACATGCGGCAGGCCGAACGCATCCGCCACCTGGTCAAAATATTCGCCCATCTTCAGCCGGCTGTCGTCGCTGGTGTGGTAAATCCGGCAGGGCTTCCCGCGCTGCAGCGCCGCAACGCTGATCTGCGCCAGGTCGTCGGCATGGATATGATTGGAGTAGCTGTCTTCGCTGTCGATGATGCCGGGCGTGCCCTGCTGCAAACGGTTCAGCGGCAAACGGTCCGCCGCATAAATGCCGGGCACGCGCAGGATGCAGGCATGCACCCCGTTGCGTTTCGCCCAGGCGCGTATCTGCGTCTCCGCTTCAACGCGCCGTTGCGCACGCGGAGAAGTGGCGTCGAGCGGACGGGTTTCGCTGACCCATGCCCCGCCGCAATTCCCGTACACACCGCTGGTGCTGATGTAGACCAGCCGTTTCGGCAACTTTTTCCTTCTGCCCCTGGCCTGCGACAGCGCGCTGAGCAGATTTTTTGTCCGCGAGTCGTGTACCCCGGTGCCCGGGGGAGGCGCAAGATGCAGAACCGCCTCGGCCAGTCCGCCGAGGTGCGCAAGGCTGGCGCGATCATCCAGATCGCCGAGCAGGGGTATCGCACCAAGCGCGCGCAAACCCTCACACCTGGCTGGATCGCGCACCAGTGCAAACACCCGATATCCCTTATTCAACAGGGGTATCGCGCGCAGCGCGACATCGCCGCTGCCAACGATCAACAAGCGTCTCATGCCGCGATTATGCGTTAAAATCCACGCTTTCGCGCAAACTGCAATTCATCATGACTTTCAAAACGGTTATTCAACCCAGCGGCCACAGCTTCCCGATCGAGTCGCATGAAACCATCCTCGAGGCCGCCCTCAGGCACGGCTATACGCTGCCGTACAGCTGCCGCGACGGGGTATGCGGAACGTGCAAGGGCAAGGTGGTGACCGGGCAAGTGGATTACGGCAAGTATCAGGAAAGCACATTGAGCGAAACCGAAAAGGCAGCCGGCATGGCGCTGTTCTGCTGTGCCACACCGCTGTCCGATCTGGTGCTGGAATGCCGCGAAATGACGACAGTCAGCGACATTCCGGTCAGGACCATTCCGTGCCGCGTGCAAAAAATGGAGAAGCCGGCGCCGGATGTGATGGTACTGTCGCTCAAGCTGCCCGCCAATGAACGGCTGCAGTTTCTCGCCGGACAGTACATCGACATCCTGCTCAAGGAGGAAAAGCCGCGCAGTTTTTCGCTGGCCAATGCACCGCATGACGACGAGTTGCTCGAGCTGCACATCCGCAACATCACCGGCGGCGCTTTCACGCATCATGTATTCGAGGTGATGAAGGAACGTGACATACTGCGTTTCAAGGGGCCGCTGGGCACCTTTTTCCTGCGCGAGGATTCCGCCAAGCCAATCATATTCGTCGCCAGCGGCACCGGCTTTGCGCCGATCAAGGCAATCATCGAGCACGCGCTGTACATCGGCATGAAGCGCCCGATGCATTTTTACTGGGGCGCACGAAAACTGGCGGACCTGTACATGCTGGATAAAGCAAGGCAATGGGAAATGGACGGCATCCGGTTTACCCCGGTACTCTCCGATGCACTGCCGGAAGACAACTGGCAGGGCCGCACCGGGTTTGTCCATCAGGCGGTTCTGGATGACTACAGCGATTTGTCGGGGTATGAGGTCTATACCTGCGGCGCCCCGATCGTAGTGGAAGCAGCTCACCGCGACTTCACTGCGCAACGCGGCCTGCCTGACGATGCATTTTTCTCGGACGCGTTCACGTTCGCACCCAAGAACTGAACAAAGATACAAGGTGCAAGTTTCAAGTCCAAAGACTCAGGATCAGGGTACTGGCATCGCAACATAGTTGCGCGCCTTCTTGCTTGCACCTTTCCGCTTGAACCTTGTACCTTGCACCTGTATTATTTATCCCGCCTTGATCCTTAGCGCCTGCTGGCGGTACTTGAGCGCCTCGCCCGGTTTGCCCATGCGCTCCGCAAGGTCACCCAGGGCTGCATAGGCGGCGTGGCTGGGCGCAATGCTGATGCTGGCATCCAGATAATTCTGCGCCTTGCCCCAGATTTGCTGATGCAAACACAACTTGCCGAGCGCCAGCAGCAGCCCGGCATCCTGGCTGTTCTGGGCGAGCCATTTTTCGGCCTGCTTGATTTGCGCTACCACATCGCCGGATTTGCAATCACCATACAGCCCAACCAGTTCGCTGTCCCATTGCGCATTCAGGCTGTCGGTCAACAGTTGCAGCGCGATCGAGTCACCGCCGAGCTGGATCAGCGCGCGGGCGGCGGGGGCGGCAATTTTGCCGCGCCGCTTGAATTCCGCAGGAATGTTTTTCAGGCAGCGAGTCAGTCCCGTCAGATCATTTTGCAGGCGGATCTTCCCCAGCCAGGCCTGCTGGCGCAGATGCGACGCCTGTGTCGCATCGACCGCACCGCGCTTCTCGAGCTGGTAGAGCACGTTCAATACTTCGTCCCAGTTACCCGCCTGCTGGTGCGCCTTCAGTTCCAGCGCCAGCGCGCCGACATGGCCGGCGACTCCGGAGTCGCGCAACTCCTGCAACGCATCCAGCGCGCCGCGGGCATCGTGCTGGTCGAGCAGGAACTTGCCGGTCGTCATCAGGCGCAGTGTGGAATCACCGGCCGTGTTGTCTTTCGCATCGGACAAATAGGCATCGCGCTTCTTGTATTCGCGCAATTCGTGTGCGGAACGTGCCGCAATGATGCGGTGAAAGCCGGACGTGTCGCCCAATGCCATCGCGCGCGTTGCGGCCTTTTCCGAATCGGCATAGCGCCCTTCGAAATAGGCTCCCAGTTCCTCATCCAGCAATTTGCGTATCCTGGCCTGCACGCGATCATGGCGGAACTTTTTAACAAAGGCCGGCAGCTGAAGTACCCCTGCTGTCAGCCTCGTCATCACGTACATCGTCAGGAAAACCAGCAGCAGCAGCGCGGAGAACAAAATTAACGAAACTTCGACTCGATAGGGCGGGTAGACCAGCAGCACGTAGGCCGGATTGCGGGACGCGACCGCGATTGCGGCCGCGACGACAAAAAGCCCGAGTATCCATGCCAGGTATTTCATTGCGCAGCCTTCGATGAACTTTCCGCATCGGCCTTGGGCGATTTCGGACGCTTCGCCGGACCGGCACTGGATCCTTTCGGCCGATTCACGGTACCCGTCCCGGGCGGGTTGGACCGTCCCGCAAAACTCGCCGGCTCGCTCTCGTGCAACCGGCGATAGTTGCGCACCGCCTGCAAACTGTCGCTGATGTCGGGCAATTCGATGCTGATGTCTGAAGCGGCCAGTTTCTTCAACACTTCGGAGGTATGTTTGTTTACATCCGATTTCGCGTCGAAATAGCGCCCTGTCCAGCGTTGCGCGGTTTTCAGGCCGAGCCTGAAGCTGGCCTCATCGCGGGACAGCAAGGCAAGGCGCGCCGACAACAGGTTCAGTTTCAGATTCTCGCGCAGGAAGAATTCCTGGTTGGGCGGCAACAGCGGAATCTCGGACTTATCGGTGTTTTCAATTCGCACCAGCTGTTTCAGCTCGCTCCAGATGTCATGCATCAGCTTTTGCCAAGTCGTACCGGATTCCGGCAACGCGGATTGCGCTGCACCCTGGTTGGCCGGAAGCTGCTGCTGATAGGCAAGCGGCATGCTGTCGACCGCAGAAATCAGCTTGTTCAGCTGCAGGTTGATGCCGGTGATGTCCGCTACGTGCAGTGCGCGCAATTTGTCCATATCGTTGTTGATGGCCTCGCGCAGCCCGCTGAATGCGGGACGGTTCATGCGCTGCAAGCGCGAATCGGCGGTCTGCATCGCGATCAATGCCGCCCTCACGTTCGCCGACAATTGCAATTGCTGCGCTGCGATCAGCAGCATCTGTTCGACCTCGGCCAGCGCGGATTCATCGCTGTTCGCGGAAAGGTTGTTGTAGAGGTTCTCCAGTGCGGCGCGCTGGTTTTGCGATTCGGCATAGCGCGATTCCATCGTTGCAACCTTGGCCGACAGTTCGCGGACCTGGTCCTGGTCCTGGGCCAGCAACACCTGGGGCGCCTTGCTGTTGCCGTCCATCTCGGCGATTTTTTTCGCAAGTTGCTGCTGCATGTCGCCGATCGCGCGATGTCCGTCCAGCCATTGCCACCCGAAGACGATCACCAGAACCGCCAAAGTCAGCTGGGTAATGCTGATGTGCGAAAATCCATCGCGCCCGGCGGTTTGTCCGTGCGCCTGGCCGGACTGTGCCGGTTCCGGCGACTGGGCGGCTCCGGTCGCGGTATTTTCGGGTTGTGGGGTTTGCTCGCTCATTCGATACCTTTCAAAAAAAGGACAAGCAGCGCCGGACTTTCGCCAAGCGGTTCGGCCTCAGTGCATCTCAACCGATCCCGCATTCCGGCTCTCCGTTTCAGATCTTGCTTTGGCCGGCCCATGCGGTCAAAGCGGAGAATAGCCCGTCATCTCCCGGCACAGCCACGTGTACATGTGGCCAGCCCTGGTCGCGCGCCAGTCCCGCAATGCGCGCGTGGGGCACAAACACTACCGTGCTGCGCAAGGCGTTCCGGTCGCCGTCGTCCATTATCCTGCACAGATGATCCATGGCCTCGCTGCTGGTCACGAGGATTGCATCTGGCCTGGCGGCCAGCAGTTCGCCTTTATCCTGCCGCGATTTTGTGCGCCTGTAGCAGGATGCATATTCTACCGCCGCACCGCGTTCCCTGAGCGTATCGCCGAGCAGTTCTCGTCCGCCATCGCCGCGAAAGATCATCACGCGCCATCCGGAAACATGCTGCATTTCCGGCACCGCCAGCAAACCTTCGCTGTCGAAGCGTTCGGCGGGGGCGATGATGTTGGAGAAGCCCGAATCACGCAAGGCCTTTGCGCTGCCCTGACCGACGGTGGCGATCTGCAGTTTCAGTGGGAGTTCGCCTGCGGCGCGTATCGCGGCGATGCCATAGTGCACCGCATTGGGGCTGACGAAGATCGCCATGTTGAATTGCCCGAGGCGTGCGATCTGTTCATTCAGCGCCCCGGTATCCTGCACCGGTGTAATATCCAGCAGCGGGAACAGCAGCGGGATACCGCCCGCCTGCTCGATAAGCTGCATCATTTGCATGGCCTGATCACGCGGCCGCGTGACAACAACCTTCAATCCGGCCAGGGGAAGATCGTCAGTCATATTTTCCCGTCTTGTTCTGCACGAAGCCCTGCCCTCCGTTCCTTTTCATGCCAAGAATTTAAAATCCGGCAGGGCCGTGAATATCCATCGCGGTCGCGCCTCGACCATAGCGGTGATTTAGATGGCCAGTTCGGCCAGAATGACATCCGCGCCTTGCGCACGCAATTCATCGGCGATTTTGTTTCCCAATACTTCGGGGTGGGCAACATCGCCAATCAACTCCGATTGCATCATGCGCTTTCCGTCCGGGCTGGAAACAAAACCGCGCATACGCAGTTTGCCGTTCTCTACCTCGGCAAATCCGCCCAGCGGCACCTGGCAACTGCCCCCCAGAGAGCGACTCAGTGCGCGTTCTGCCAGCACACAAGCGGCAGTATCGGGATGGTGCAATGGCTGCAGCAAATTAATCACATCGGCACGGTTGGCGCGGCATTCGATGCCCAGCGCGCCCTGTCCGACTGCGGGGAGACTTTCTTCGCTGCTGATCAGCGCGCGGATGCGGCCACCCAGCCCCAGGCGTTTCAGGCCAGCTGCGGCAAGAATGATCGCGGCATACTGCCCTTGGTCCAGCTTGCGCAACCGGGTCTGGACATTGCCGCGCAGCGGCTCGATTTGCAGGTGCGGAAAACGCGCGCGCAGCTGGCTCTCGCGGCGCAGGCTGGAGGTTCCCACCACGCTGCCCGCCGGCAATGCAGACAGGCTTTCATACTGGTTCGAAACAAAAGCATCGTGCGGATCTTCGCGTTCGCCGATCACCGCAAGCACGAATCCTTCCGGCAGATTCATCGGCACATCCTTCAGCGAATGCACGGCCAGGTCGGCGCGCCCGTCTTCCAGCGCGGTTTCCAGTTCCTTCACGAACAGCCCCTTGCCGCCGATCTTGGACAGCGTAACGTCCAGAATCTGGTCGCCCTGCGTGGTCATGCCCAATATGCTGACGTCGGTTTGCGGATATAATGCACGCAGCCTGTCCCGGATATGCTCGGCCTGCCACATCGCAAGCGCGCTTTCACGCGAGGCGATCACCAAACGAGCGGGTACTTGAACGGGCTTCGGATTCATGAGATTTTTCCGGAAAGTCGTGCCTGGATTTTTTTAAATAAACAACTGGTTCACGCCATATTCTAGCATAAGGCGTGCCGTGCTTTTGATTTGAGAACGTGATGAATCTGATTGCCGCCCCTGCCAATATCTCCAGCAAGGACTTGCCGCTGCGCGATGATGTCCGTCTGCTTGGCCGCATACTCGGCGATACCCTGCGTGAACAGGAAGGCGAAGCCGCTTTCCAGCTTGTCGAGAATGTCCGGCGCGCCGCGATCACTTTCCACAAAAGCCAGGACGACCGCGACCACCTGCAGCTCGAACAGATCCTGAATGCACTGTCTCCCGGCGACGCGCTGCTCGTCGTGCGCGCCTTCAGCTACTTTTCGCAACTCTCCAATATCGCGGAAGACCTGCATCACAACCGGCGCCACCGCGCCCACCTGAAGGCCGGCAGCGCGCCCAAGAACGGCAGCCTGCAACTGGCGCTGTCGCATGTGGAAAAGAAGCATATCAGCAAGGATGAGCTGCAGGCATTTCTCGACAGCGCGCTGATTTCGCCGGTGCTGACAGCACATCCCACTGAAGTGCAGCGCAAGAGCATCCTTGATTGCCAGCTGATCATTTCCAGCCTGTTGTCGAATCGCGACCGCATGGACATGACACCAGAAGACCTGGCCGAAAACGAGGAAGTGCTGCGCCGCTTCGTGCTGATCCTTTGGCAGACGCGCATGTTGCGCTCCACCAAGCTGAACGTGATCGACGAGATCAAGAACGGCCTGGAATTCTACCGCTACACCTTCCTCAACGAAATTCCCAAGATCTACGCCAGCCTGGAAAAGCAGCTGGAAACGCGTTTCGACAAGGACATCAAGGTTCCGCCACTGCTGCGCGTCGGCAGCTGGATCGGCGGCGACCGTGACGGGAACCCGTTCGTCACCCACGAAGTAATGATCGATGCGGTACATCAGCACGCCGCGCTGGCTCTGGAACATTATCTGGACGAGACACGCACGCTCGGCATGCGCCTCAGCCTGACCGACCGGCTGGTGGATGTCAGTGCCGAGTTGCGCAAGCTCTCCGATGCCTCGCCGGACAAAGCCGCGCACCGCATCGATGAACCCTATCGCCGCGCGCTTATCCTGATCTATTCCCGTTTGTCGGCTACCGCAAAAATGCTGGGTCTCAAACTGGAAAAGCCGCGCCCCTTCAGCGAAAGCGTCGAACCCTATGCGACGCCGCAGGATTTCATTGCCGACCTGGACGTGTTGATCGACTCGCTGTTCAAGCACGGCGCGGTCTACCTGGCGCGTGGTCGTTTGGCCAACCTGCGCCGGGCAGTCGAGGTATTCGGCTTCCATCTCGCGCCGCTGGATATGCGCCAGCACAGTGCCGTCATCGAGCAGACCGTCAGTGAACTTTTCTCGCGCAGCAGCGGCAAGTCGGATTACCGCGATCTGGACGAGGCCGGCCGTCGCGAAGTGCTGCTGGCCGCATTGCATTCCGGCAATCCGTTGCTGGGCGAAGCCTTGTCATCGGAGAACCTTGCCCAGTTCGGCGACGTTGCGCAAAGCGAGCTGCGCATCATGCTGGCTGCCGCGCGGATCCACCAGCGCTTCGGGCGCGCAGCACTGCCCAACCATATCATCTCCATGACCGAGTCCGTCAGCGATTTGCTGGAACTCGCGTTGATGCTGCAACAGGTCGGCCTGCTGGAAAGCGGCGCGCATCAGTTGCACATCAACATCATTCCGCTGTTCGAGACCATCGAAGACCTGCGCGGTTGCGGCGTGATCATGGACGAACTGTTTTCACTTCCGTATTACCGCAGGCTGCTGAGCAGCCTCGGCAATACCCAGGAAGTGATGCTCGGTTATTCCGACAGCAACAAGGACGGCGGCTATGTGACAGCCAACTGGGAACTGTACAAGGCAGAAGTCGAGCTGGTGAAAGTATTCGCCAAACACGGCGTCGAACTGCGCCTGTTCCACGGCCGCGGAGGAACCGTCGGCCGCGGCGGCGGCCCCAGTTACGATGCGATCCTGGCGCAGCCGCCGGGCAGCGTGAACGGCCAGATCCGGATCACCGAACAGGGCGAGGTCATTTCCAGCAAATATTCCAATCCCGAGATCGGCCGCCGCAATCTGGAAACCCTGATTGCCGCAACGATCGAGGCCACCCTGCTGGATCACCCGCATGATGCAGACGGTAACCCGGAATATATGCGCATCATGGAAAAACTCAGTGAAAACGCGTTTGCTGCCTATCGCAAACTGGTCTACGAAACGCCCGGTTTCAACACCTATTTCTTTTCATCCACGCCGATACGCGAGATCGCCGAGCTGAACATCGGCAGCCGGCCTTCGGCGCGCAAGGCTTCCGATCGTATCGAGGATCTGCGCGCGATTCCCTGGGTATTCAGCTGGGGACTGAACCGCACCCTGCTGCCGGGCTGGTTCGGTTTCGGCAGCGCGGTAAAGCAATTCATCGCCAGCGAAGGCGAGGCCGGTTTGGCCCGGCTGCGCGCGATGTACAAGGAATGGCCTTTCTTCCGCGGACTGATGTCGAACATGGACATGGTGCTGTCCAAAACAGATATGGGAATTGCCTCCAGCTATGCCGAGCTGGTGGATGACGTTGAATTGCGCGAACATATTTTTGGCATGATCGAGCGCGAATGGGACGACTCCGTGAAGATGCTGTTCAAGGTAACCGGCAATACCACGCTATTGCAGGACAACCCGGCATTTGCGCGCAGCCTGCAGACCCGCATGCCCTACATAGATCCGCTTAACCACTTGCAGGTCGCACTGCTGCAACGCCATCGCGCCGGAGACGATGACATCCTGGTGAAGCGCGCGATACACCTCACCATCAACGGTATTGCCACCGGTCTGCGCAACAGCGGATAGCCGCCCGGAATTGCCACTCACAGCTCGGGTTGCTCACGGATAATTTGATGGCTCGCGTGTATTGCTTCGAACCGATACTGGGCCGTTCTTCTACCGTGCTGATCCTGGGCAGCATGCCGGGGCAGGCATCGCTTGCAGCAGGCGAGTATTACGCCCATCCGAGGAACGCTTTCTGGACCATCATGGGTGAACTCATCGGCGCATTGCCGCGCCTTTCCTACACGGAACGCGTCGGCATCCTGCGTGCTTCAGGTATCGCGCTATGGGACGTGCTCGCTTCGTGCACCCGTACCGGCAGTCTCGATTCCGGCATCCGGCAGGATTCGGTTATCGCCAACGATTTCAATTCCTTATTCCTGAACCAGCCGGGTATCACGCGCGTATTCTTCAACGGCGAAAAAGCCGAACAGTGCTTCCTGAAATATGTCCATCCTGCGCTTGAAACGGACAGGCTTCAATACCGGCGGCTGCCTTCGACCAGCCCGGCCAATGCGGGAATCGGCTACGCGCAAAAGCTGCTCGCGTGGCAATCCGTTATTCAGTGAGATTCATGAAGGACAATATATCCGGGCGGAAAAGTACACGAATCATGCTGCTGCTTTTGGAACCGCCATAAGGGAATCTCTAAAATTCAGCGTTCGTCCAAATGCAAGGTGCGGGAAAAATTTTGCTGTGCCGCATATGTTGTTTATGTAAGCAAGAAAAAATTTCCGGCAACGCAGCACAACCAGCGACTTGGCTGTCGTCATTTGACAGCTTAGCCGAATGGCTAGCAGTCACAGCAGTTGGGATGAACTCCGGATTTTGAGCGGTTTCCTGATCAGGCCCTGCTGAATTCCTTGACGATATGCTGCTGCCGGCGGCTGATCGCGAGCAGATCTTCGAGGCCCTTCAACCTGACCATCCAGCCGCTTTCGCCTTCATCGCCGCCCTTTTCGAATCCGGCGATCGCTTCCTTCGCGATCAGACAATTGCGGTGGATGCGCACGAAGCGCGTGATGAATTCCTTTTCCAGCGCATTCAGCGATTCCTCGATCAGGTATTCGCGCTCGGCAGTGCGCACCGTGACGTATTTCAGTTCCGCGCGCAGATAAAGCACCTGTTCGATCGGGATCAGGTGGATCTTGCCGCGCTCATGGATGGACAGATTCCTGCGCGGCTCGGGCAGCAATTCGCGCAGCACTTCGGTTTGCACCGGCACTGCTTCGCGCGCCCGGTTCAGCGCCTCGAACAGCCGCCCCAGCCTAATCGGCTTGAGCAGATAGTCGATCACGCGCAGATCGAATGCCTTGATCGCATACGCATCGTAAGCGGTGGTGAAAATCACCACCGGCGGCCTGGGCAGCTTGTTCAGATGCTGCGCGAGCTCGATGCCGTCCATTTGCGGCATGCGGATGTCCAGCAACACCACATCGGCAGCGATACCTGCCAGTTTTTCCAGCGCTTCCCGGCCATTGCCCGCTTCACCGACGATCTCCAGGGCAAGTTGCGCACTGCAATCGTTCAGCAGGTCGCGCAGCCGGGTGCGCGCCGGCGGTTCGTCATCTACAATAAAAACTCGCAAGGCCAGCTCGATGTCGTTCATGATTGCGCTCGCTCCTTTACACGTGATACATACGGAAATACGACTTCCACGCGATAAAAGTCCTTGCCGCTCTCGACCTGATAGCTCGCCTCGACATCAAATAACAGGTCTAGCCGCTCGCGGATGTTGCGCAGGGCGAGGCGGTTGCCCTGGTGCGACAAATCGGCGCACTCCGGACAGGGGTTTTCAATCCTGAGGTGCAGTCGGTCGGCGTTCCGGTTCAATGTCACGCTGATGCCGCCACCCTCCGTCAACGGCTCGATACCGTGGTACACGGCGTTCTCCAGCAAAGGCTGCAGCAGCAGCGGCGGAATCAGCACCTCATCGGGCACATCCCTAATTTGCCAGTCCACGCGCAGCCGGTCACCCATGCGCAACTGTTCCAGCGCCAAATACTGTTTGCTCAGTTGAATCTCCTTGCCCAGCGGCACGAGATCCTGCGCATCCGACATCGCCATGCGAAACAGGTCGGCCATGTCCTCCAGCGCTGCCTCGGCCAGTTTCGGTTGAGTGCGCACGATACCAAGCACCGCATTGATGGTGTTGAACAGGAAGTGCGGGCGAATGCGCGCGCGCAACACCTGCAAACGGGCATCGCTCAAGGCACGCGACAACATTCTGGAACGCAGCCGGAAATATAGCAGCAAAATTGAACAAACCACCGCACTTAGCAGCCCGCAGCGTACCAGATCGAAATTGCTGTCAATGCGATCGGGCCGGCGGTACAGTTCCCCGCCGAAATAGTAGATGGAAACGCTCACAGCGACCACCAGCATCGTGACTGCGAGCATTCCGTTCCGGTATGGAATCCGGTTCAGCCACGGCTGTATGGACCAGAGCAGCAGCAGGCTGGAGAACAGCACCGGCGTGAGCAGCGTGTTGATCTGAAGCATTTGCTGCGCCACATTCATCCAGTTGTCCGACATCATGAATGCCTGCAACAAAGCCAGGCCGCTGCTGATTACCAGTATGCGCAGCAGGGTGCCCAGGTTGCGGAAGTTTGGCAATCCATGCTGCCTGGTGTTTTGTCTTATACTGAGCGCCTTATTCATGGCGGGACAGCCTTGAGTTTTTCATGCTTCATTTTGGGACAAGTGGGGGCGGCAATGCAAGACAAAGATACCTGGTCGGGGCGCTTCGCCGAACCGGTGGCAGAATTGGTTAAACGCTATACCGCATCCGTGGGTTTCGACCACAAACTGGCGATGTTCGACATACAGGGTTCGCTGGCGCATGCGCAAATGCTGGCGGCCTGCGGCATCATCCCCACAAATGATCTGGGCGATATCAAACGCGGGCTTGCGCAGATCGAAAACGAGATCATCAGCGGAGAATTCAAGTGGTCGCTGGATCTGGAAGACGTGCACCTCAATATCGAGAAGCGGCTGACCGCGCTGGTCGGCGATGCCGGCAAGCGTTTGCATACCGGCCGCTCGCGCAATGACCAGGTGGCGACTGATGTGCGGCTGTATCTTCGCCATGCGATCGATGAGCTGCTCGGGCTGATCAAGGCGTTGCAGCATTCGCTGCTGGATCTGGCCGAACCTCATACCCATACCATCTTGCCCGGTTTCACCCATTTGCAGGTTGCGCAGCCGGTCAGTTTCGCCCATCACCTGATGGCCTATTTCGAAATGCTCAGGCGCGATGCGGAACGCCTGCGCGATTGCCGCAAGCGCGTCAACCGTTTGCCGCTCGGTGCAGCCGCACTGGCCGGGACCAGCTATCCGATCAAGCGCGAATATGTCGCCGGGTTGCTCGGCTTTGACGGCGTCTGCGAAAATTCGCTGGATGCGGTTTCCGACCGCGACTTCGCGATCGAATTCACCGCCAGCGCCGCGCTGATCATGACCCATCTGTCGCGATTTTCCGAGGAGCTGATTCTGTGGATGAACCCGCGTTTCGGTTTCATCGACATCGCCGACCGTTTCTGCACCGGATCAAGCATCATGCCGCAGAAGAAGAATCCCGATGTGCCGGAACTGGTGCGAGGCAAGACCGGACGCGTAAACGGTCACCTGGTCGCACTGCTGACGCTGATGAAGGGCCAGCCGCTGGCCTATAACAAGGACAACCAGGAAGACAAGGAACCGCTTTTCGACACGGTGGAAACGCTGACACAGACCTTGCGTATCTACGCCGACATGATCGCCGGCATAACGGTCCGGCCTGAGGCGATGCGCGACGCGGCCTTGCAGGGCTACGCGACGGCGACCGATCTTGCCGACTATCTGGTCAAGAAGGGCGTGCCGTTCCGCGATGCGCATGAAACGGTGGCAGTCGCGGTGCGTTTTGCCGAGCAGAAGGGCTGCGATCTGAGCGCGGTCGGCCTCGCCGAGTTGCAGCAGTTTTCACCGCATATCGGCGAGGACGTTTACCAGGTTTTGTCGCTGGAAGGTTCTCTCGCCAGCCGCAATCACATTGGCGGAACTGCGCCGCAGCAGGTCGAAGCAGCAATCGGCCGGGCACGTTCCAGCCTCGCGGAATAACCCGGAACAGGCGTTATATCAGCGAGGCGATAAATGCCTTCAGCGGGACGGGTCGGCCGAACAGGTAACCCTGGTAGAACGTGCACCCGGCTTCTGCAAGAAAGTCGCGCTGGGCATAGGTTTCCACCCCTTCGGCAATCACTTCGATACCCAGGTTGTGCGCCATGCCGATGATGGTCTGGATGATCGTCCCGTCAGTGGATTTGGTGCCGATGTTGTGAACGAATGACTTGTCGATCTTCAATTGGTCGAGCGGCAATTGGGTCAGGTACGCCAGTGAAGAATATCCGGTGCCAAAATCGTCCATCGAAAAGCGCACACCGATTTTTTTCAATGCCTGCATCTTGGTGATGGTATCGGCGACATTGTCGAGCACCGTGCTCTCGGTCAATTCAATCTTGAATCGGGCAGGATTGATCAGGGTTTGTTCGATTGCCTCGGTCACCTGTTTCACAAAATCCGGCTGGCGGAACTGCCTTGCACTGACATTCACCGCCAGCGACAATTCCCGGGTAAGCGGGCTGCTCTCCCATTCCTTTATTTGCGCACAGGCTGTCTGCAATATCCAGGCTCCCAGGGGTAAGATCAGCCCGGTATCTTCCGCAATCGGTATGAATTTGTCCGGGAAGATCAAGCCCTGTTCAGGGTGATCCCAGCGTATCAGCGCCTCGGCACCGATAGGGCGAAGATTGCTGTCAACCTGCAGCTGGTAGAAAAGCTTGAATTCGTGTTTTGGCAGCGATTTGCGAATTGCCACCTCGAGCTGGCTGCGTAATTCCAGCGCTTCCTGCATGGCCGGATCGAAGAAACGCAACGTGTTGCGCCCGGCTTTTTTTGCCGCATACATCGCCGTGTCGGCCTGCTTCAGCAGATCGTCCAGATTCTGCCGGTAATTGGCGAACAGGGATATCCCGATGCTTGCGGTGCTGTAATGCTCGACATTATCCAGGATGTAGGGATGGTGTATGTCATTGAGCATCTTTTCACCAACTTCACGCGCCTGGATTGCGGCTTCCCTTCTGTCGGTGCTCAGCCCCTCCAACAGCACCACGAATTCATCCCCGCCAAGACGCGCCAGGGTATCGCTTTCGCGTATGCAGGCGCGCAGCCGGTGGCCAACCTCGATCAGCAGCGTATCGCCGATATCGTGTCCCCTGGTGTCATTTAGCAGCTTGAAATTATCGAGATCGATAAACAGCAGGCCGGCGCAATTCTTGGTGCGCGCGCTGGTTGTGACTGCCTGGTGAAGGCGGTCAAACAGCAGCCGCCGGTTGGGCAATTGGCAGAGCGGGTCGTAAAATGCCAGATTGTGTATTTTTTCTTCTGCCTGCTTGCGTTCGGTGATGTCAAAAAATGCGCATATGTAATTTGTGATGCTGCCGTCCTTGCCGACAACCGCGGTAATCGTCAGCCATTCCGGGTAACTTTCCCCGTTCTGGCGGCGATTCCAGATTTCGCCCTGCCAATAGTTGTCGCGCAGCAGCGCTTCCAGCATGCGCGGGTAAAACCCGGGGTCATCGCGATCGGACTTGATCATGCCCAGATTTTTGCCGATCGCGTCCTCGGCGCTGTAGCCGGACAGCATCGAGAATACGCGGTTGACCCTGAGGATCACGCCTTCGCTATCCGTCACGATCATGCCCTCCTCGATCTCGAAGGCTATTGCGGCAACGCTCAACGCGGCTTCACGCTCTTCCAGCACCGCCATCATGCTGTTGAAGGCATGGGCCATATCGGCGATATCCTTGGGCCCGGTGAGCACGGCACGAACCTCTTCTTCGCCGGCTTTCGCGCGCCCCATGCTTATCGACAGCTGGTTGAGCGGCCGGGTCATGCGGTTGGTCAGAATGCGGACCATGAACAGAATCAGCAGCGCAAACGAAAACGATGTGGCCATGTTTACAATAAAAATATCGGTCGTTGTCCGTCTAAGCGCCTCCTTGCTCATTACCACCGAGACATAACCGAGCAGCTCTGGCTGGGCCGTCTGCACACTGAAGGGCGTTTCGGTGGCAGGTTGCGTGTATACCGGAGCCACAAAACGCCAGGCATTTCCGTTCTCCTGGTCCAGCACTGCGCTGGTCATTGAATGGTCAGGATTGGGCTCCGCGGAAAAATCCGCAAATTCGGTACGGCCGCGTGTCAACAATGCATGCTTTTTGGCGTCGCGGATTTCAAGGCCGATCACGCCTGGGAAAGCCATGGTGGCTTTCACTGCCTCGGCTGCGTTATCAGGCGATGCAAATATCAGCGCCAGCGTGCTCTGGTGCGCCAGATTCTCGGTTATGTGCTGGCCCTGCTCGAGCAGGTTGGCACGCACCCGCTCGTTGCTCTGCCACGAACCGACCAGCGAGGAAGACAACGCCAGCAACAGGATCCCGAGCGTGATCATGATGCCTAGCTGGCGCCTGAAAGTCAGGTTCTGCAGAAAATCGTTGATATATTTCTTCATGAATATCCGGTTCTATTGATCCGGGAAAATCTTGTTGAAACTCTGCAAGCGGTTCAAATTGATCCCAAGGTGCTTGGCCGTACGCGAATTAATGGCACCTTTCACGTCGCGCAACGGCATCAAACCGTGTTTCCCATAATTGCCCGAAATGAGAATTTCCTGAGCCAGTCCGGCAAGGCTTTTGCCCAAGCCTAAGTTGTCAGGATAAAGCGAAAACAGCACGCCGCGCTGGACGTAGCCGAAATTGCTGGAAAAAACGGCGAGGTTGTTATTCCACGAATCCTGCAGCACCATAGGCAGGATCGAACTTTCTTCCACGGTGGTTGGATCCTGGGGTAACCATAATGCATCAGTGTGGCCATCAGCCTGGGAAAAAATTTTCTGGTAGAAACCCACTGCCTTGCGCAGATCCTGCGCCTTG